>JASJDQ010000217.1 GCA_030065075.1 Paracoccaceae bacterium
GAGGTCGCCTGCAACTGGAAACTGGCGGTCGAAAACTACTGCGAAAGCTACCACCTGCCGTGGATCCATCCCGGGCTTAACAGCTATTCCCGGCTGGAGGATCACTATCACATCGAAGAACCTGGCGCGTTTTCGGGGCAGGGCACGGTGGTCTATAGCCCCATGATGGCGGATGACGGACAGCGGTTTCCCGAATTCAAAGGTCTCTCCAAGAAGTGGGACGCGGGCGCGGAATATATCGCGCTTTATCCCAATGTTTTGTTCGGTGTGCATCGCGACCACGCCTTTGCCATGGTGCTGGAGCCCCGCGGCAAGGATCGCACGGTCGAACACACCGAGATCTACTATGCGGACGATGCGGCCAACGGACCCGAATGGGCTGAAATGCGCGGGCGAAACACCGCGATGTGGCGCGAGGTGTTCGAAGAGGATGTGTTCGTGGTCGAAGGCATGCAGAGGGGGCGGCTCGGCGTCCATTTCGATGGGGGCCGGTTTTCGCCCGCAATGGACGGGCCGACGCATTTGTTCCACCACTGGGTCGCGGATTGCCTGTCGGACAAACGGTTTGCCGGGGCGTGAGCGAGGCCAAGCTGGACGCCGCGCTTCTTGCCGCCCATGCGGCGGGCGATCGCGGGCGTCTGATCCGGGGATACGAACAAGCGGCCGATCTGGCCGAAGCGGCGGGCGATGTGGATCGCGCCTGTTTCTTTCTAACGCAAGCATGGGTTTTTGCGCTGGAGGCGGGTGACGACCGGGCAAACGGGTTGAAAGCAAGGCTGACAAGCCACGGCAGGGAGAAAGCAGAGTGAAGCAGCACTATCGAGTTGTCGTGATCGGGGGCGGCGTTGTCGGCTGTTCGGTTCTTTATCACCTGACGAAGCTCGGGTGGTCGGATGTACTGCTGATCGAACGGTCAGAGCTGACAAGCGGCTCCACGTGGCACGCAGCGGGCGGGTTTCACACTCTGAATGCCGACACGAACATGGCGGCCCTCCAGGGCTATACCATCGGGCTTTATGCCGAGCTTGAGGAGATCACCGGCATGTCCTGCGGGCTTCATCATTCAGGCGGCATGACGTTGGCCGAGACGCCCGAGCGGTTGGACATGCTGAGGGCCGAGCGCGCCAAGCATCAGTACATGGGGCTGGACACCCGTATGCTGACGCCGTCCGAGATTGCCGAGATGGCCGAGCTTGTGAACATCGACGGTATTCTCGGCGCGCTTTACGACCCGCTCGACGGCCACCTCGATCCATCGGGAACGACGCACGCCTATGCCAAGGCGGCGCGCATGGGCGGGGCGGAAATCGTGACGCAGAACCGCGTTCTGGAAACAAATCCGCACGCCGAGGGGTGGGAGGTTGTGACCGAGCAGGGGACCGTCATCGCGGAACACATCGTCAACGCGGGCGGGCTTTGGGCACGAGAAGTGGCGGCGATGGCGGGGCTTTATCTGCCGGTGCTGCCGATGGCGCATCAGTATCTGGTGACCGATGATGTGCCCGAGTTGATGGCGCGCGATGAAGAGTTCCCGCATGTCATCGACCCGGGCGGTGAAAGCTATCTGCGTCACGAGGGCAACGGGTTCCTGATCGGGTTTTATGAACAGCCCTGCGAGCCTTGGTCGGTCGACGGCACGCCTTGGGACTTCGGGCACGAGTTGTTGAACGACCATTTCGAGAAGATCGAGGATTCCGTCGCCGCCGCTTATCATCGTTTCCCCGTGCTCGAACGCGCGGGCGTCAAGCGCGTGATCCACGGGCCGTTTTCCTTCGCGCCCGATGGCAATCCGCTGGTCGGGCCGGTGCCGGGGATGCGCAATTACTGGTCGGCCTGTGCTGTGATGGCAGGCTTCAGCCAGGGCGGCGGCGTCGGTTTGTCGCTGGCGCAATGGATGATCGAAGGCGAGCCCGAGCGTGACCCCCGCGCCATGGATGTGGCGCGCTATGGGCGCTGGACGACACCCGGGTATACGGTACCCAAGGTCATCGAAAACTATCAGAAGCGGTTTTCGGTCAGTTATCCGAATGAGGAACTGCCGGCCGCGCGGCCGTTCCGGACGACTCCGATGTATGATGTCTGGGACAGCATGAACGCGGTATTCGGACAGAATTATGGATTGGAGATCGTCAACTACTTCGCCTTGCCGGGCGAGCCACGCTTCGAAGAGCCGTCCTTCCGGCGGTCGAATGCCTGGGAGGCCGTGCGTCAGGAAGTGATGGCCGTGCGCGAGGCCGTCGGCATCAACGAGATCCACAACTTCAGCAAATTCCGGGTCACGGGCGAGAATGCGCGCGGTTGGCTGGACCGGATCATGGCCGGGCGCATACCGGCCCCCGGGCAGCTCAGTCTATCGCCGATGCTGGCGCCGTCCGGGCGGCTCGTTGGCGACTTCACCGTGGCCTGCCTGTCGGATACCGAGTTCCGGTTGAACGCAAGCTACGGCAGTCAGGATTATCACTTGCGTTGGTTCCAGATGCACCTTGAGCCGGGCGTGGCGGTCGAGAACATCTCGGACCAGGTCACAGGATTTCAGATCGCGGGGCCGCACGCGCGAGATGTCTTGGCATCCGTCGTGCGCGACGATGTGTCGAGCGCGGCGATGCCGTTTCTGGCCGTCCGGCCCATGACGGTGGGGATGGCCGAATGCCTGGTGCAGCGCGTAAGCTTCACCGGCGACCTGGGTTACGAGATCTATTGCGCGCCAACCCAGCAGCGCCAGCTCTGGTCGGTGTTGTCCGAGGCTGGACAGGCGTATGGGATGCGGCCCTTCGGCATGCGGGCAATGATGTCATTGCGTCTGGATCGCTTCTTCGGGTCGTGGCACCGCGAATACGGCCATGATTACACGGCGGCAGAGACTGGGCTGGATCGATTAATCTCGTTCAAGAAGAACGCGGATTTCATAGGTCGGCAAGCGGCCGAGGCCGAGCGGCTTGCCGGTCCGAAACGTCTGTTGTGCGTGTTCGAAGTGGACGCGAAGGATGCCGATGTCGTCGCGTGGGAGCCGGTTTGGAGCCAGGAGCGGATTATTGGGTTTTGCACATCGGGTGGGTACTCGCATTGGTCCGGGAAATCGATTGCTTACGCATTGATCGACGCAGGCGCCATTGATGAAAGCAGCATGGCGTCGATCGAAATCCTGGGAGAATTGCGGCCCGCGAAAAGGTTGGACCACCCCTTGTTCGACCCTGACGGAGCGCGGCTTCGGGGGTAGGCAGCGCATGGCCTTTCAGGGCTGGCGAGATGAGCGGCTTGTGAAGGTGCGACATCTCAAGTCCTCGGGTTTCTGCGCAAACCGGTTTCACCTTTACAACGACCTATCTGTCGGTGGGCCTAGCGAAATGGGCATCGGCCCGACAGATCATCATTGAGCATATGTGATAGCCCTCGGTTCAGAAGAGTGACAATTCGCCGGAATCCTGCGGTTTCGTTGTCGCACCACCATCCAGAAGTGCGTCTTGGAAACTCCTCAGAGTAAGCTTCGATCTGAGCGTGCCTTTCGGAATTTGTGTGTTGATTTCTACATCCGCCAGCGCACGCAATGCGGCTGCAATATCCTTGTGAAGTTGCGTCAGTAGATCGACATGCTGTAGATCGATCATTTCCGAATTTGATCGCACATGAGGCGCGATTTTCGAGAGCGCAGTTTGCAGCATCAGGTCATCCTCGTGAACCGATTCCATAAGGTCCGCGATCGCTGCCAGAACTTTGGCGACCTCGACAGACCCTGGCTCGCTTGTGTCAACCCCACGACTCATCTTCACAGACGCCCGACAATTGCTTCTATGGCATTCTTCAGATCTGCCGCCTGGAACGGTTTCGGCAAGAAATTGTTCATTCCCAACTGTTTTCCCTTGTTGATGACTGCCGGGTCGGCACGGCCGGTAATCAAGAGAAAACCCGTCTTCTGGGTTTGAGGCGTAGATCGCAAGTAGTGCAACAGATGCAGGCCATCCATCTCGGGCATGTTGTAGTCCGAAATGACTAGATGAACCGGGGATTTTGCAATGGCGGCCAAAGCCGAACGCCCATCCGCTGCGGTAGCCACATTCCGAATGCCAATGGCATCCAGCGCCTGCGTAATAAGGCCGCGACTTGTCGACATGTCGTCCACAACCATGACACGCAGTTGATCTCTTAATGACATGAGCTTTTTGCCTCTTTTTTACACTTTGCGATAGGTTGTGACGCCGACTGTTTGGAATCCGGAAGTCGCCTCGGAGTTCACCCTTTCTGAATGTCCCAGCATCAAGGTTCCGCCAGGTTTCAGCAGGGACCGAAATTTTGGCCAGAGCCGAGATTGTGTTTCGTCATCGAAATAGATCACCACGTTTCGGCACATGATGACATCGAACGTCTTCTTCATTGGCCATTCTGACGCATTCAGGTTCAGCTTCTTGAAGCGAATGAGTTGCTTCAGTTCATCTTTGACCTGAAACGAGTCCCCGTCAGCAGATGCTGTGAAGTGTTTTTCCCGATTTGGCGCGTCTACATTTTCCAACTCTGCACGAAGATAACTGCCCGTGACCGCCTTTTTCAGAATTGCTTCGTCAATATCTGTTGCCAGCACGACGATGTCATTTTCCGCGGCGGAAGGAATGGAATTCAGGATAGTCATGGCTATGGAGTACGGTTCTTGCCCGCTTGAGCAACCCGCGGACCAGATCCTCAACGGCCTGCCGTCATAATTCTCAAGATAGTTTTTCTTCAAGAATTCGAAATGATGCCCTTCACGAAAGAAGTGCGAAACGTTTGTCGTGAGGGCAGAGATAAGCTGGCTTCGCTCTGAATGATCTTTTGTCAGCGATGCAAGATACGTGCTGCAATCGGACACTTGTAGCTGTCGCATCCTGCGAGCAATCCTCGATTGAACCAGGGATTTCTTTGACGCAGGTATGGCTAGCCCGGCATCGGCCGAAGCGATTTCCCGGATGCGATTGAATTCGTGATCTGTCAGTTGCATCGAGGGTGTATTTCCATTCATGCAGCGATCTCGTCGCTGTTGGGAAGAACGACTTCAAGATCGAGCAATCGAACCATCCGATCATCGAAGATCGTCAGTGCCTTTACAAAGGGTGCCGTCGTTGCAGTGGCAATGTCGGGGGGTGTTTGAAGCTGGTCGTCGGTTACCGACAGTATGTCCGAGACGGCATCCACGCGCAGTCCCATGACACGTTCGTTGGCATCTACCACGATGATGACGTTTCTGTCTTCGGGCTCGGTTTCGTCCAGGCCAAGTCGCATCGCAAGATCGACGACGGGCAAGACTGTCCCGCGAAGGTTTATTACTCCGCGTACGAATCGCGGTGCATGCGGGAGCGATGTTGTCTTTGTCCAGCCACGGATTTCGCGCACGGACATGATGTCTACTGAATACTCGCTCTCCCCAATCCGGAAAGAGAGGTACTCCGTATGCTCGGCATTTGTCGTATCCGCGGATGATGGGTCGCGTTCGGCAGCATTCGTCATATCAGGACGCTTTCTTTTGATAGTGATCAAAACCTACACCACTGGCATTTTGGACGAGGTCATTGGCATCGAGAATGAGGGCGATCTTCCCGTCCCCGAGGATTGTAGCCGCGGCAACGCCCGGGACACGCCCATAACTCTCCTGAAGGCCCTTGATCACGACTTGGCGCTGGTCCTCGATGTTGTCCACCAACATGGCCACGAGAACACCTTCTTCGGGGGAGATCAGGAGGGCGATAGCTTCCTTTTCGATGGCCAGGGCATCCCGATAGCCAAGCTCCCTGCCCAAGTCGAGAACAGGAACGAAACGTTCGCGGACGCACAAGACGATTTGCCCCGGCGAGACCTGACGAAGATCGTCCTCCGTCAACGACAAGGTCTCGACAATTGCGTTGAGCGGAACGACCAGCGTTTCGCCAGCGACCGAGACAACCATGCCATCCAGCACGGCAAGTGTGAGAGGGAGCGAAATGCTGAACTTTGTGCCAACGCCTGGTGTCGATTCGATTGATATTCGGCCGCCGAGAGATGTGATTTGCGTTTTGACAACGTCCATCCCAACACCTCGCCCGGAGAGAGAAGAGACCTCATCGGCAGTCGAGAATCCGGGCAAGAACAAGAGCTGATCGATCTCGCTGTCGGAAAGAACGGCGTCCGGCGCGATGAGGTCTTTCTTCTCGGCAATTGAGCGGACCTTTTCCCGATTGATCCCGCCGCCGTCGTCTGAAACCTCGATGATGACACGGCCCGATCGGTGCGCCGCGGCAAGGCGGATCTCGCCCGTCTTGGACTTGCCGTTCGCGATCCGGGTTTCCGTATCTTCCAGACCGTGGTCGACGGCGTTGCGGATCATGTGAGTGAGTGGGTCTGCAAGGCATTCGATTGCCGTTTTGTCGATCTCGGTCGTCTCGCCTTCGGTGACAAGTTTCACCGATTTGTCGACAGCAGAAGATGCTTCCCGGACGATCCGCGACATTCGCTGGAACAGAGACTTCACCGGTTGCGCCCGTATCATCATCACGCTTTCCTGGATATTCCGCGTGAGTTGCATGAACTCGTCCAGGCCAGCTGCGACGGGGGAGTTCGGAGGAATGTTTTCCTCCGCAATGGATTGCGACAGCATCGCCTGATTGATCACCAGTTCGCCGACCAGGTTCACAAGGCGTTCGATACGTTCAAGGTCGACGCGAACCGTTGGGGAGACTTTGGGTGCGGTCTTTTCCGCTGGCGGCGTTGCCTTTGGCTTTGCTGGTGGGGGAGCCTCTTCCTTGGCGTCGGACTTTGGAATTGCTGCCGGGGCAGGCTGCAGGGCGGGGGCTTCCTCGACGCTTGCCGCAGGATCCGGAGCGGCTGTATTTTGCTCCGGTGCTGGCCCGGGTTCGACTGGTTGGTCGGCCACGCCGTTGCCGGTGACGTCCAGTTGACAGAGGCCGGTGGCGAACTCGAAGATCTCGTGAACAGCCGACGGGGCTTGGTCGGTGTCGATCAGTATCGTCCAGGTCAAACGACCCCCGGGTTTTGCCAAATCATCGAAACTGTCAGGGGCATCGAAAGCAAGATTTACGTCGCAATGGCCGAGGTCCGCGAGTGTCCGCATCAGGAAGAGCGGTTCATTGCCGCTTTCATAAAGCTCGGGGTCAGGCCGGAAACGAACTGTCAGACCGCGCGCTACTGCACCAAGCTCTGCGGGCGGCTCGTCAGCCGTCACTTCCTCGAGAGGCGGCAAGTCCGGCAAGTCGGGCAGATCGGCAAGATCAGGGAGGCCTCCTGCATCATCAGCAGCAT
>JASJDQ010000218.1 GCA_030065075.1 Paracoccaceae bacterium
AGCGGCTGGCCGCAGGCAACGATTTCGAGCGCCGTGGAATCTTCTGTTGTCGCAGGGCGGGCGACCCCCTGCTCGGCAAGCGCGTGGCGCTCGATACGGTCAATGATCGGGGCCCTTCGCGGCGGCGGGAAGGCAAGCCCAACAGAGCTTTCGGCAAGCCCATAGACGGGTGCCATGGCCGTCTGCGCAAAGCCGTAGCTCGAAAAGCGCTCGGTGAAGCGCGCGATTGTGCCGGGACTTACGGGCTCCGCGCCATTTGCAACCATGCGCAACGAACTCAGATCGAGCCCCGCAATGTCTTCATCCGCAATCCGTTTCAGGCACAACTCGAAAGCAAAGTTCGGCGCCGCCGACAAAGTCGCCCTGTGCTGGTGGATCGCCCACAGCCAGCGGGCCGGATCGGCAATGAAGGCGAGCGGCGACATAATGATTGCCGGGACGCCGTAATAGAGGCTGCCAAGCCAGGCGCCGATCAGGCCCATATCGTGATAAAGTGGCAGCCAGCTCACGAAGATGTCGCTTGAATCGGCCTCCATCACTGCGCCCATGGCGCGGATATTGGCCAACAGGTTGGCGTGGCTCAGCACGACGCCCTTCGGGTCGCCGGTGCTGCCCGACGTGTACTGGATCAACGCCGTGTCGGACGGCCGCGCTGGAAAAGCCGTTTCAACCGGATGTCCCGATGCGCCAATCTCGGCGACAGTGCGGGTAACCTTGAGGCTAGTCACCATTCCGTAGAGCAGCCCGCCGACGCGCCGGGTCAGATCGTCTGTGATCAGCACAACGGCCCCTGCGTTCTTCAGAATGCCGGCCTGCCTACGCAGATGATCCTCGACCTGCGCGCGGCGTAACGGTGGATATATCGGAACCGGCACCGCGCCGGCCATTGTGACGCCGAAGAAAGCCCGGAAGAAATCAAGGCTTGTCGGCAGCATGATCGCGACCCGCTCGCCCGGCGCGACGCCAAGGCCGACAAGACCCTGGGCCACAAGCCGTGCGGCCCGATCAAGCCCGGCATAGGAAAACGACGCCTCGTCGTCCTCGCCATGCCACAGATGGACGTGGGGACGTGAGGCATGCGTTTCGACGTGGAAGTCGAGCACTTCCAGCAGCGTTTGTGCGTCCTCTGGCGCGTCGCTCTCTGGCAGGATGATCGGCCGAACGGCTTCGCGCCCGCGCCCTTGGCGAGCGCCCGGAACTGCGTTGGTCACCGCATCGATGATGTCGCTGGCCGTCTCGGCCTCGAAGATCAGCCGATCGGGCAAATTGACGTTCAATTCGCGATTGATCCGCAACAGCAATTCCGCGCGCGCCAGGCTATCGAAGCCCAGATTGCGGTCGAGGTCGCTGCCGCCCCGCACGATCAGCGTCTCGCGCCACTCGGGATGCAGTTCAACAGCCAGGTCGCGCATCATGCTCAGGACACGCTCCCCGGTCCGGGCGTTTCCGGCGATGCCGTTCGATGCTTGCGCTGGATCGGATGTTTCCGTCATTGGCCTCTCACCATCGAACACGACCTCGGACCGGAACGTACCGCGCTGAAAGCAGTAACCAACTCAACCTGACAATCTCAGGCCTGATCCGGCGCGCCCTGGGCCAGGCCCTTGATCATTTCCAGCGGCATCGGGAAGATGATCGTGTTGCTTCGGTCCGTCGCGATCGTCTGCAGGGTGGTCAGATAACGCAACTGCATGGCCTGTTCCTTCTCGGCCAGAACTTCGGCCGCCTGCAGGAACTTGGACGCGGCCTGATACTCGCCTTCGGCGTCGATCACCTTTGCCCGACGCAAGCGTTCCGCCTCGGCTTGTTTCGCGATGGCACGGATCATCGTGTCATTGAGATCGACGTGCTTCAATTCGACATTCGATACCTTGATACCCCAGGCATCGGTCTGTTCGTCCAGGATGCGCTGAATATCGGCATTGAGCTGTTCGCGCGAGGCCAGCATCTCGTCGAGTTCATGCTGACCCAGAACCGAGCGCAGCGTCGTCTGGGCAAGCTGGCTTGTCGCCGCCATGAAATCCTCCACCTGGATGATCGCGCGTTCGGCGTCCACGGCCCGGAAATAGACGACGGCATTCACTTTCACCGAGACGTTGTCGCGGGAAATGACATCTTGTTCCGGCACGTCGAGCACGCGCGTGCGCAAATCAACACGAACCATCTGCATCAGAACGGGGATAACGATGATGAGGCCGGGGCCCTTGACCTTCCAGAACCGCCCCAGAAGGAACACCACGCCGCGTTCGTATTCGCGCAGGATTTTCAGCGCAGACAGAAGGATGAACAGCGGAACAAGGATCACGATGACCCAGGCTTGATTGAGTATCTCGGTCATTGCGAACCCTCCTTTTCGGTCGGCGACACGATCAGCGTCAAGCCGTCGATCGCGGAAACCCTGACAGTTTGCCCAGGCGACAACTGGTCGTCGCCTTGAGCCTTCCAGACTTCACCGTGCACACGCACACGTCCCCTTCTCCCGTGCCATTCGATAACCTCCGCCCGGCTTCTGATCATCTCTTCCGGCCCGGTCACGACCTCGCGCCGCCGGGCGCGCATGAGCATCATCATGGCGAACAGGAACAGCCCGGCGCTCACCGTGGCCACCGAGCCAATCAGGACAAGCGACACCTCCATTCCCGGCGTGTCGCCGTCGAACAGCATGATCGAACCGAGCACGAACGCCGCCGCCCCGCCGAGCCCCACCACACCGATGCCGGGATCGAAGGCTTCTCCAACCATAAGCGCGACGCCAAGGGCGATCAGGGCAAGCCCCGTGTAATTGACCGGTAGAAGCTGAAACGCGTAGAGCGCCAGAAGCAGGCAGATTGCGCCCGTGATGCCAGCAAAGAAGATCCCCGGATTGTAGAATTCGAGGATCAGGCCGTAGATACCGATCAGCATCAGGATATAGGCGACATTCGGATTGGTGATGATCGTCAGGAACCGGGTCCGCCAATCCGGCTCCAGAAGTTCCAGTGTCGAGTTGCGGGTTTCAAGCGTGACCCTGCCTGTAGTTACCTCGACCGCAAGGCCATTCACCCGCGTCATCAGATCGGACAAATTCGCCGCAACCAGGTCGATGACATCCTCCGCCAGGGCATCGGTCGCGGTCAGGCTCGCGGCCTCTCGGACAGCCTTCTCTGCCCACTCGACATTGCGGCCGCGCAGCTGCGCAAGACTGCGGATGTAGGCGACGGAATCGCTGACCGCCTTGTCCTCGATCGTCGGATGCGCTGGCGTTTCGATCTGCTCGCCGTCGTCGGGCGACGGCATTTCCGGCACACCTCCAATGCGCACGGGCGTCGCGGCACCGATATTGGTGCCGGGCGCCATGGCCGCCACATGCGTTGCATAGAGAATGAAAGTGCCAGCACTTGCCGCATGCGCTCCGCTGGGCGCGACATAACCGATGACCGGTACGGGCGACGCCAGTATCGTCTGTACGATCGCACGCATCGAGGAATCGAGACCACCCGGCGTATCCAGTCGAAGGACGACCGCGGCGGCGCCGCGATCATGAGCCGTGTTCAGGCCACTTTCGACGTACTCGGCCGTGGCCGGCCCGATTGGCCCTTCAATCTCGATGATGAAGGCCGTCTCCTGAGCCCAGCTTGCGACATTGGCCATTGCCAGAAACAGCAGGCCGAAAATGACGGTCGGAAGGATCGAAAGCCGCTGTTGGCGGCCTGACCCAATACGCTTCGTTGGACTATGGTCGTAGCCGACCATACAAATCTCCCTCGCTTTCCTTTGGGTTTTGCTGGTCTGGTCCAATGGGATCCTTGTCTGGCAATCATGCAGGGATTGGCTCCAAGCGCCTTGACGAAAATCAATGGGCGACGCGGCAAGAGGCAATCGCAACGATGCTGCCAACCTGCAACCTTGCCGCCCTTGTCAGGAAACCGCCCACCCAAGAACCGCGCCTATCGCTTTGCGTCGGCAATCATTGCAAAGTGGACGAACAGGCAAGTCGCAAAACTAATGGCAGCCGCCGGCGCGCTGCCCTGTTCACATGGAAAGTCGACGACGAGCCGCAATGGAGCCCCGGAAAACTCCGTCGACAGGTTGACTTTGCTCAATGACCACCGCTCAGACCAAGATACCGTCGCCCGCGGGAGGAACAGCCGAATGGAAAGCGTCGGTCGAGAAAACGAGGACTTTGTACTCTTTCCTCACGACGCAGATGTCGGCGTCCGAGGATACGGACGTGTTCCGGCCGAGGCCTTCGCCAACGCCGCACGAGCAATGACCGCGGCTATCACTCCGCTTGGGAGGATCGCACCCAGTGAAGCCGTCGAGGTGTCCTGTAGCGCGCCTGACATGGAGGTTCTGTTCGTCGATTGGCTGAATGCGGTGATCTTTGAGATGGCAACCCGAAGAATGCTGTTTTCCGCGTTCGATCTGTCCATCGAGGACGCAGAGCTACGCGGCACTCTAAGCGGCGAAGCCGTCGATGTCCGTCGCCACGCTCCAAGCGTCGAGCCCAAGGGTGCGACGTTCACCGGTCTTTCCGTGAAGCGGGATAGCGACGGACGGTGGGTCGCCGAATGCATCGTCGATGTGTAGGGAGATAACGCGTGAACCTTGAAGAATTCGAAAAGATCGATCCTTATCAATGGCAGCTCGCGCGAACCGGCGCGATGCGGGTGCTGGCGCGCATCTTCGCCGACGAGACGCTGCTCAGGGACATGGACGACAAGGTCGGTGAGCAGATCAGGAACGTGGCAGCGCTGCCCGGGATCGTGACGGCTGCTTATGCGATGCCGGACGCGCACTGGGGATATGGTTTTCCGATAGGTGGTGTTGCCGCGTTCGCCCCGGAGGAGGGCGGCGTCGTATCGGCAGGCGGCGTCGGCTTTGACATTTCCTGCGGTGTCCGGCTGCACATCACGAACCTGACCTGCGACGATATACTCTCGGTTCAGGAAAAGCTGGCGCATGAGCTCTCGCGGGCCATTCCTGCCGGGGTCGGCAGCCGCGGCGCCATTCATCTGGATGATAACGAGATGACCGAGATGCTGGCCGGTGGCGCCGCCTGGGCGGTGGCCAGCGGCTATGGCCGGGCCGAGGATTTGGAGCGGATCGAGGAAAACGGCAAAATGGCCGGGGCGCTTCCCGACGAGGTGTCGGCGAAGGCCAAGAAGCGACAGCGCAACGAGATGGGCACGCTTGGATCCGGCAACCACTATCTGGAAGTGCAGGCCGTGCGCGAACTCTTTGACGCCGAGACGGCCAAGGCCTATCGCCTTCAACCAGATATGGCGGTGGTCATGATTCACTGTGGATCGCGCGGGCTTGGGCATCAGATCGGCACGGAATACCTGCGCGAAATGGCCATCGCGGCACCGGGCTTCGGCATTACTCTACCCGACCGCGAACTGGCCTGCGCGCCCATAGAGTCCGAACTTGGCATGCGCTATCTGGGCGTCATGCGGGCCGGAATCAATTGCGCCTTTGCCAATCGCCAAATCCTGACCCATCTGACGCGCGACGTGTTCGAACGGTTCTTTCCGGGTGCCGAACTGGACCTCCTCTATGACGTCTCGCACAATACCTGCAAGGAAGAGTGGCACGTTGTCGACGGCAAGCAGCGTCGGCTCTTTGTCCACCGAAAAGGCGCCACACGCGCCTTCGGACCCGGCGCAGCAGAACTGCCCGAGGCGTTGGCGGACGCGGGACAGCCGGTTCTGATCGGCGGCAGCATGGGCACGGAATCCTGGGTTCTGGCCGGTACGGCCGAAAGCGAGGCGGCGGCGCTCAGTTCGGCGTGTCACGGTGCGGGCCGGGCGATGAGCCGGCACCAGGCGGCCAAGCAATGGACGGGATCGGGCGTGAAGAAGGAACTCGCCGAACACGGGATCATCGTCAAAAGCCCCTCCAAACGTGGTATCGCAGAGGAAGCGCCGGGTGCTTACAAGAGCGTCACGCGCGTGGTCGAGGTGGCGGAGAATGCCGGGCTTGCCCGACGGGTCGCCCGGTTGACGCCGATGATCTGCATCAAGGGCTGATAGCTCGAATGCAGCAGAAGATTCATCAATCAAGAGCCAAACTCATCCCTATACTGCCGACATGAGGCAACGACTGGCTGCATTAATTGGGCTGGCACCCATTGCCGCGACAGCACTTCTGCAGGCGCCTGAAGGCATGCCAGATGCAGCCTGGCTGACAGCCGGGCTTGCCCTTACGATGGCGTTCTGGTGGTTGACCGAGCCATTGCCGCTGGCTGGCACGGCTCTGCTGCCACTGGCGCTTGCGCCCGTGCTTGGGATTGCAGAACTGACTGACGTGGCGCGCGCCTATAGCAACCCGGTAATCATCCTGTTTCTCGGTGGTTTCCTGCTTGCAAAGGCGATCGAGAATTCCGGCCTTCACCGTCGCCTCGCACATGTGCTTCTTGGTTTCGCGGGAAAGAACCCGGGGCATGTCCTTGCAGCGATAATGTCTGCAGCCGCGTTCCTCAGCCTCTGGATCAGCAATACGTCGTCGGCCTTGGTGATCGCCCCCGTCGCGGCGGCCGTCGCGAGCACTCAGACAGATCGGCCGAATTTCGCGACGGCCTTGATGTTGGGTGTCGCCTATGCTGCCACCATCGGCGGCATGGGATCGCTGATCGGGACACCGCCGAACGCGATCTTTGCAGCCCATGTCAGCGAGACCTATGGGATCACCATCGGTTTCGCCGAATGGGCCGCTGTCGGCATCCCCGTTGCAGTGATCCTTTTGATGATCGCCTGGGTCGTTCTGGCGAAGGCTTGCCCTAGCATCCGAGGTGAGGAGCTAACCCGGACATTCGGCACGGAAATGACGGCGATGGCTGCGCCCGAGAAAAAGGTTGCGCTCATTGCGGCCCTGACGGCGTCTGCCTGGATCTGCCGGCCGCTTCTGGATGCGGTGTTTCCGAATCTGGCATTGACCGACGCCGGAATTGCCATGCTCGCCGCGATCGTTCTGTTTCTGGCTCCAAGCGGAGACGGCAAGCGACTTCTCGACTGGGACGCGGCGCAAACCATACGGTGGGACGTGCTTGTGCTCTTTGGCGGCGGTCTCGCTTTGGCGACACTCATCGACCAGTCCGGATTGGCGTCTTGGATCGGCGAGAGAGTCGAAAACCTGCAAGCCCTACCGACATTGGCCCTGATGCTTATGATTGCGGCGCTCATCGTCTATATCGGCGAATTGGCAAGCAACACGGCCATGGCCGCCGTCTTCCTTCCGATTGCCGGAGCCGTCGCAAC
>JASJDQ010000027.1 GCA_030065075.1 Paracoccaceae bacterium
CTGGTGCGTGCCGGCCTCGGCCTGAAGCCAGGCATAGATGTGCTCCAGCCCTCGGCCCGAAAGCACGTCCTCGACGGCGGGAAACCCGTGGCTGGTTTCGACGAACTTGCAAAGGCGCAGTTCGTCTTCCGTGCGAAGCGGCATATTGGCGTGACCCGCCTCTGACGGCGGAACGAAGCGTCCTGCTGGCGTGTCATATACGACGGCGGCGTTGAACCCGGTGCCGACACCGATCACAAGTTGCGTGCCACCCTTTGTCGTTGGGCCGTCGATGGCGCAATGAAGGTTCTCGGGCGCGATCAGGCCCAACGCGTGGCCCTGCGCCTGCAGGTCGTTCAGCACGGCGACCGTTTCGGCTTGCGTGATCTCGGCCAGCATCTTTTCGTCGATGGACCAATCGAGGTTGGTCAACGTGCCGTGCCCGTCGCGCACCGGACCCGCAATGGCGACGGCGGCGCTTTTGCAGTCGACTTCATAGGTATCCACGAAGGCGGACAGGACCGAGCCCAGGCCAGCGAATTCGCGGTTCGGGTACTTCTTGACGGACTCCTTCAAGAGCCGCGCGCCTTCGGCCAGCGCGACGCGCGTGTTCGTGCCGCCGACATCGGCCACAAGCGAAAGGGTATCTGGCGCGTAGTTCGTCATGTCATTTCCGAAAGGCTGCGCTAAGCGCGTGATAAGAGGCTTTGGGCGTGCGTTGCAAGGTCTCGAAGTCCACATGCACGACACCGAAGCGCGGTTCGTAGCCGAAGGCCCATTCGTAGTTGTCCATAAGTGACCAAAGGAAGTAGCCCTTGACCGGTACGCCTAGGGCGATGGCCGTGCGGACGGCTTCCAGATGGTCGCGGTAGAAGTCTTGTCGCGCGGTGTCATCGACCACGCCGTCTTCGATCGGGTCGTGCAGTGCCATGCCGTTCTCGGTGACATAGAGCGGCAGGTCGCCTGTGTACTCGGCCTGCGTGCGGACAAGGAAATCCGTCAGGCCCTGGGGGTAGATTTCCCAGCCCATCGAGGTCTTGGGAAGATCGCCGCTGGATTGGCTGTAATGCGGCCAGGGCTCGTCGCCTGCGGCATCGACAAGCGTGCGGGTGTAGTAGTTCAGCCCGCACCAGTCGACGGGTGCCGTGATCGTCGGGAAATCATCCTGCCAGTTCCGGGGCAGGTGGGGCTCCAGCCCTTCGAGCACCAGATCGGGGTAGGTGCCTTTGAACATCCCGCCAAGGAAGAACCGGTTGTAGATCGCGTCGTAGCGGGCGGCTGCCGCATGTGCGGCTTCACTGGCGTCGGCTGGCGCGGCCCACTCCAGGTTGCAGACGGCCCCGAGGTTGCCGATGCCCATCCCACGCATGCGTTCGATGCTGGTGCCGTGGGCGAGCAGGATGTGGTGCATCGCCCGGGCGGTCGCCCGGATGTCTCGCAGGCCCGGCGCATGGGCGCCGACATAGTGGCTGAGCCAGCCGACGCACCAAGGCTCGTTGATCGGGGCCACCGACCAGGCCCGGTCGCCGATGACGCGCATGATGGTTTCCGTGAAGTCTCCGAACCAGCCAGCGATGTCGCGGTTCCGCCATCCGCCCAGATCGGCGAGCGCCGAGGGCAGTTCCCAATGATAAAGCGTGACGGCGGGCTTGATGTCCCGTGCCAAGAGCCCGTCCACCAGCCGGTCATAGAAATCGAGACCCTCTTTGTTCGGTGCGCCCCGTCCTTCGGGCAGAACCCGTGCCCAGGATGTCGAAAACCGGTAGGCATCGACATTGAGTTGGGCCAGCAGGTCAAGGTCCTCGTCCATCCGGTGGTAGTGGTCGCAGGCGATTTGCCCGTTTTGGGCTTGAATGACATTGCCCTTGGTGGCGGCGAAATCGTCCCAATGCGTCCGACCGGCACCACCGAAGCCGTGCCCCTCGATCTGATAGCTGGAGGTCGCGGCCCCGAAGACGAAGCCTTCGGGGAAATCGGCGCGGGTTGGCAGCATCGGTTATCCTTCGTCGATTAAGGCGCGCATGCCGGGCGCGGGGCCCGTCGATTGGCCAAGCATCATCTCGGCCTCCAGCAGCAAGTTGCGAGTTGGCCCACCCGGGTTGGAAATCATTTCAAGGAGCATGCTGGCGGCTTGCCGTCCTGCCTCGCGTACAGACGATCTGAGCGCGGTATAGGTGGGCACGTCCCCGTCGTTCCGGAAATACGACAGGTCATCGTCGTGGATCACAACCGATATGTCTTCGCCCATCTTGAGGCCCCGGTCGCTGATCGCACGCCGGGCACCGATCGCTGGAATGATGGAGGAAATAAGCAGCGCTGTCGGCGGGGCGTCGCTGTCCAGAAGTGCCTGTGTTACGGCATGCCCGTAAGTCTCGGTCATCTCGCCGTGGCTGACCATGTCGGGGTCGATCGACAGGCCTCGGGCTTCGAACGCGTCCTTGTAGCCGGCAAAGCGTCGGGCGGCGAAATCCATGTCCGCCAGACCATTGATTAGAGCCACGCGGCGGTGGCCGAGGTCCAGCAGAAAGGACGACGCCCGTTCGAAGGCCCGGCGGTTGTTGACGTCGATCCAGTTGTAATCCGTCGTCACGGCAGAGGAACGGCCATGGACAACGAACGGCAGGCCCAGTTCCGTCAGCAACGCGATCCGCGCGTCGTCTGTCTTGGGCCCGTGGACGACGACACCATCGACGCTGCCACGCATCGCCAGATCGCGGTAAACGTCAGCCTCGTCTTCGTCCGCGACGACCGACAGCATCAGGTCATAACCTTCTTCCGCATACCGTTTGCCCGCCCCGGTCAGGAAATCCGCAAAGACCGGGTTCACCATCTCGTGCTCTTTCGACATCGGCAGAAGATGCCCGATGGTCATGGCGCGCCCGGTCGCCAGACGCTTGGCGCGTGCGTTCGGTGTGTAGTTGAAGCGTTTTGCGGCGTCTTCGACCCGCTGCCGGGTCTTCTCGCTGACCTCAGGGTAGCCGTTCAGGGCGCGCGACACAGTGGTCTGCGAAAGGCCGAGCCGGTCCGAGAGTTCCTTGAGATTCATTTTCCAAAGCGCTTTCAATTTCCGACAGAACTCTAGGCAAAGGAAGAAATACAGTGCAAGGTCTAAGTGTGGCTTGCGCGCATATTTGTCGATTGACAAACGTGACCGCGTGGGGGACGTTACATCATCCAAAGCGCTTTGGAGTTTTCGATTCTCGCAGCGCACAAAGGAAACCTTGGGAGGTACATCGATGATCAAGACAACCCTGACCGCAAGCGTTGCCGCGCTTGCGCTGACCGCCAGTGGTGCTTTGGCCGGTGGTCATTTGCAGTTTGCGCCGGGCGAAGGCGCTTTTTCGTGGGACAGCTACAACGCATGGGCTGAAAGCGCGCCTGACCTGTCGGGCCAGACCGTGACAGTTTCGGGTCCCTGGCTGACGCCGGAAGACGATGTCTTCCGTTCGGTGCTCGCCTATTTCGCTGACGCCACCGGCGCCGAAGTGATCTACACAGGGTCTGACAGCTTCGAGCAGCAGATCGTGATCGACGCCGAAGCAGGCTCGGCACCCAACATCGCCGTCTTCCCGCAGCCGGGGCTTGCGGCCGACATGGCCTCCCGCGGTCTTCTGACACCGCTGCCCGCTGGCATGGATGATTTCGTTGCCGAGAACTACGGTGCCGGTCAGTCCTGGGTCGATCTCGGTACGTACAACGATGCCGACGGCAACCCGCAGCACTATGGCTTCTTCTACAACGTCAACGTGAAGTCGCTGGTCTGGTACGTGCCGGAAAACTTCGAGGACGCGGGCTATGAAGTGCCCGAGACCATGGAAGAACTGAAGGCACTGACCGAGCAGATCGTGGCCGATGGCGAGGTGCCTTGGTGCATCGGTCTGGGTTCGGGCGCGGCAACCGGCTGGCCTGCGACAGACTGGGTCGAGGACATGATGTTGCGCACGGTTTCGGCCGAGGACTATGACGCTTGGACGACCAACGACCTGCCGTTCGACGATCCGAAGGTCATCGCGGCCATCGAGGAATTCGGCTGGTTTGCGCGTGACGATGCGAAAGTCGCCGGAGGTGCCGGGGCAGTCGCTTCGACCGACTTCCGCGACAGCCCGAACGGCATGTTCGCGTCGCCTCCGGGCTGCTACATGCACCGTCAGGCGTCGTTTGTGCCGGCCTTCTTCCCGGAAGACACAGAATTCGGCGAGGATGTCGACTTCTTCTACTTCCCAGCGTTTGCCGAAAAGGACCTCGGCAACCCGGTTCTGGGCGGTGGCACGCTGATGTCGATCACCAATCCGTCTGATGGCGCCTCAGCGCTCATGGAATTCCTCAAGTTGCCGCTGGCGCATGAGGTGTTCGGCGCGCAGTCGGGCTTCCTGACACCGCTGAAGACGGTGAACCCCGAGACGTATCTGAACGATGCGCTGCGCGGACAGGCCGAGATCCTGGTGAACGCCACGACCTTCCGCTTTGACGGGTCCGACCTGATGCCAGGCGGCGTGGGCGCAGGCACCTTCTGGACCGGTATGGTGGACTACACCGGCGGCAAATCCGCGGCCGAGGTCGCTGCCGAAATCCAGTCCAGCTGGGATGCGCTGAAGTAAGCGTGAGGCTATCGGATCGGGGCGGTGGTTATCGCCCCGATCCTTTCTGAAACGTTTATTAAGAGTGCGCACTAATTAACTGGTTTCGCATGCGAAACCTGGGTTTCTGCCGGGAGGATTGGCATGGACGCGGCGCTTTTGGGACTTACCACAATCATCGTCGGTGTTGGTGGTTGTCTGGGGTACTTCTACTTCTCGAACGTGTTTCTGGATAAGGTTCTGTTCCCCGCGAAGGGGCCGAACGCGGGCCGGAACATCAACCGTGCCAATCAGATCCGGCCTTGGCTCTTTCTTTTCCCTGCCATGTTCGCGCTTGGACTTTACCTGGGCTATCCGGTTTTTGAGACGCTCCGGCTTTCGCTTCTCGACCGCGATCAGGGCAACGCCTTCGTGGGGCTTGCCAATTACCAACAGATGTTTGCCGAGGCGAAGTTCTGGGAAGCGATGCGCAACAACATGCTTTGGCTGATCGTGGTGCCCGCGACATCGACGGCCTTCGGGCTTCTCGTCGCGCAGCTGACCGACCGGATATCCTGGGGTAACATCGCGAAGTCCATCATCTTCATGCCGATGGCGATATCCTTCGTCGGCGCATCGGTGATCTTCAAGCTGATCTATGATGCGCGGCCCGAAGACACAGCGCAGATCGGTGTGTTGAACGCGGTTTGGGTGCAGTTCGAAGGCGGCATCGGCTCTTTCATTTTCCTGAAGATCCTGCCGGTGATCCTGCTGATCGCCTTCGCGGGCGTCGTGGCCTATGTCGGATATCTGATCCTTAGACTGCGGGGCGGGCTTTGGACGACCTTTTTCAAGGCAGGGGCAGGCGTTTTCGTGGCCTGGCTTGTGTTCCTGTCGCTCAAATCCGTTTTGGGGGTCATGACGGCGGACCTGCCCTATGGCGAGCCGCAGCAGTGGCTGACCATTCCGTTTTACAACAACTTTTTCCTTATGGTGGTGCTGATCTGGATCCAGACCGGCTTCGCCATGGTGATCCTTTCTGCCGCGCTGCGCGGTATTCCCGAGGAAACCGTGGAAGCCGCCATCGTCGATGGCGCCAACCCGTTCCAGATATTCTTCAAGATCAAGGTGCCGCAGATCATGCCGACCATCGTGGTGGTCTGGACGACGATCACGCTGACGGTGCTGAAGGTCTTTGACATCGTCTTTGCCATGACCAACGGGCAATGGCAGACGCAGGTTCTGGCCAACTACATGTACGACAAACTGTTCCGCGCCAATGACTGGGGCGTCGGCTCGGCGGCGGCGATCATCATCATGCTTCTGGTGTCGCCGATCCTGATCTGGAACATCTACAACGCCCGGAAGGAGATGCGCTGATGGCTGATCAAAACGCAGATCGTGGCACCATCGTCGCAGGTTCGCAGCAGTTCCTTCGGGGGCTCTTTTCAAGCAAGCGCGAAAGCGCCAGCGGAATAGCAGGGTCCAAGTCCTCGCTGACCTGGGTCGTGCATATCTCGGTTCTGGCCCTTGTGTTGCTGTGGATCTTCCCGACCGTCGGGCTGTTCGTATCGTCCTTCCGTACAGGCGACCAGATCGCCACCTCGGGTTGGTGGGCAGCGCTTGGCGAGTCGCAGCAGAACATCGTTCTTCGGGCCGCGGACCCGGACGACAACAGGGTCGCCGATGGCGATATGTTCGTCGTCGAGGGCAACCTCCTGGACGCCGAAGGCGCCAGCGGTACGATCACCGTCTGGGGCACGTCCTCGCGGGCCATCGATGCCTATACGGCTGGAGAGATCGCCGAGTTGAAGGGAACCGAAACGATCACCGTGGATGCCCAGGGCAACTACACCTGGCGTGGGTCGGAAGACGAGATTTCGGGACGCGGGCAACGGGTTTTCGCGACGATCACCGCGCCGCCCGAGTTCACGTTCGAGAACTACGACAGCATGCTCTTCGATCCGACGAACTCCGAGGGTATGACGAAGGCCTTCTTCAACACGCTCACCGTGACCATTCCGGCCACGATCATTCCCATCGTCATCGCGGCCTTCGCGGCCTATGCACTGGCGTGGATGGAGTTTCCGGGCCGCGCGCTTCTGATCGCGGCGGTTGTGGGACTGCTGGTCGTGCCGTTGCAACTGGCGCTAATCCCACTTCTGAAACTGCACCTGGGGGTCGGTATCGGGAAAGGGTATCTGGGCGTGTGGCTTGCCCATACGGGCTTCGGGATGCCGCTCGCGAT
The DNA here is from genome assembly GCA_030065075.1 of Paracoccaceae bacterium. Classification (GTDB taxonomy): domain Bacteria; phylum Pseudomonadota; class Alphaproteobacteria; order Rhodobacterales; family Rhodobacteraceae; genus JAJDOD01. Next base: position 6,784 of record JASJDQ010000027.1, read on the forward strand.
CTATCTCTTACGGAACTACATGGTCGGTCTTCCGCGCGACATCATCGAGAACGCCAAGGTCGATGGGGCGACGGACTTCCAGATATTCACCAAGATCATCCTGCCGCTGTCGTTCCCGGCGCTGGCCGCTTTTTCGATCTTCCAGTTCCTCTGGACCTGGAACGACCTGCTGGTGGCCAAGGTGTTCCTGATCGACGCGACGGGACAGACGACCGTCATGACCAACCAGATCACCGAGCTTTTGGGCACGCGCGGTGGCAACTGGGAAATCCTCGCGACGGCGGCCTTCGTTTCCATAGCCGTGCCGCTCGTCGTGTTCTTCGCAATGCAACGTTATCTGGTGCGCGGCCTCTTGGCCGGCTCAGTCAAATAGGATCTCGCTGAATGAGTTTTGTCGACATTCATCCCGAGGAACAAACCTCGACCCTTGTGACCGACCCCGATTGGTGGCGGGGTGCCGTGATCTATCAGATCTATCCGCGTTCGTTTCAGGATTCGAACGGTGACGGTATTGGTGACTTGCAGGGTATCATCGAGCGGCTGCCTCATGTGGCATCGCTCAACGTCGATGCCGTCTGGATTTCGCCTTTCTTCACTTCACCCATGCTGGATTATGGCTACGACGTCTCGGATTATTGCGACGTCGATCCGATGTTTGGGTCGATCGGCGATTTCGACCGGCTGATCGAGCGGGCGCACGAGTTGGGCATCCGCGTCATCATCGATCTGGTGCTGTCGCACACGTCAGATCAGCACAAGTGGTTCGTCGAGAGCCGCTTCAGCCGCGATAACGCGAAGGCCAATTGGTACGTCTGGGCTGATGCCAAGCCCGACGGCACGCCGCCCAACAACTGGCTGTCGATTTTTGGCGGCTCGGCCTGGGAGTGGGACACGTCGCGCATGCAGTACTATCTGCACAACTTTTTGCGCGAGCAGCCTGATTTGAACTTCCACGAGCCGGCGGTGCAGGAGGCGCTTCTGGCCGTCGCGCGCTTCTGGCTGGAGCGGGGTGTCGACGGTTTCCGGCTGGATACGGTGAATTTCTATGTCCACGACAAGGAATTGCGGGACAATCCGGCGCTTCCCGACGAACGAAAGAGCGATGCGATTGCGCCGGCCGTCAATCCCTACACATGGCAGGAGCATCTCTATTCCAAAAGCCAGCCAGAAAATATCGCGTTCCTGAAGAAGCTGCGCGCCTTGATGGATGAGTTCAGGGATATCACGTCCGTCGGCGAAGTGGGCGACGACCAGCAGGGGCTGCAGATCCAGGCCGAATACACTCAAGGCACGGATCGGCTGCACCTGTGCTATGGGTTCGACTTTCTGTCGGCGCCGTATCCCTCGGGCACGCGTGTGGCCGAGGTCTTGAACCGGTTCGACGAATTGGCGGAGGACAGTTGGGCCTGCTGGGCCTATTCGAACCACGATGTTGTCCGTCACACCACGCGATGGTCGCTGACGGAGGCTTCGCAAAAGGCCTATCTGGCGCTTCTGTTGTCGCTCAGGGGGTCGGTCTGCCTTTATCAGGGCGAAGAATTGGGTCTGCCGGAGGCGGATGTGGCTTTTGAGGATCTGCACGACCCCTATGGCATCAAGTTTTGGCCCAAGTTCCGGGGGCGTGATGGGTGCCGGACGCCCATGGTCTGGGCGTCGAACGCCGAGAATGGAGGCTTTTCGACGGCAAAGCCATGGCTGCCGGTGTCGGACAAACATGCGGCGCGGTCGGCGGATGTTCAGGAGGCCGATCCGGCCTCGATGCTGAATTTCTATCGCCAGATGATCGCCTATCGAAAGTCGCGTCCCGTGCTTTGCAAGGGGACGCTGGAGATCGTGACGGCGGAGGATGCGTTCTTTGCAGTGACGCGGCACATGGGCGACGAACGCATGTTCGTGGCTTTCAACCTCTCTGACGTCTCGCAAGGCGTCGATCTGCCCGAAGGAGACTGGCAGGTCGATGGGGATGCCCCGTTCGAGGTTGTGCAATCGGGCGACGAACTGATCCTGCCGCCCTGGCAGGTCCTGTTCGCACATGAGGGAGGATGAGGGATGGCTGATCTCAAGCTGACGGATGTTGCGAAGTCTTATGGCAGCGTCGACGTTCTGAAACATATCGATCTGGACATCGAAACAGGTGAGTTGATCGTGTTCGTGGGGCCGTCTGGTTGCGGCAAGTCAACTCTTCTGAGGATGATCGCAGGGCTTGAAAGGATCACAGGCGGCGAGCTTGAGATCGATGGGATGGTCGTCAACGACGTCCCCCCCAGCGAACGTGGCATCGCGATGGTTTTCCAGTCCTATGCGCTCTACCCGCATATGACCGTGCGCGAGAACATGCAGTTCGCGCTGAAGATCGCCAAGATGGGGCAATCGGAGATTGACGAACGTGTCGAGCGGGCCGCCAAGACACTGCAATTGCACAACCTTCTGGACCGTCTGCCCAAGGAGCTCTCGGGTGGTCAGCGTCAGCGGGTGGCGATCGGGCGGTCGATCGTGCGGGACCCGAAAGTGTATCTCTTCGACGAGCCGCTTTCGAACCTTGATGCCGCGCTGAGAGTCGCAACCCGGATCGAGATCGCGCAGCTTAAAGAGCAGATGCCGAATTCGACGATGATCTATGTCACCCACGACCAGGTGGAAGCGATGACACTGGCGTCCCGTATCGTGGTCCTTGCAGGCGGTGGCATCGCGCAGGTGGGCTCTCCTCTGGACCTTTACGAGCGGCCTGAGAACGAGTTCGTGGCGCAGTTCATCGGCTCGCCGTCGATGAACCTGCTGCCGGGCAAGATCAGCGGGACCGGCAATCAAACGACAGTTGAACTGCCGGACGGCGGACAGGCGGTGTCGAATGTGCCGTCACGCGACGAGGACATGGGCAAGCCCGTCAACATCGGTGTGCGTCCGGAAGACTTCGTGGCCGCAAACGGTACCCATGTCTTCCGCGGCAAGGTAGGGATAACCGAGGCATTGGGCGAAGTGACGCTTCTCTACTTCGAACCTCAGGGCAATGCCGACCCGGTGATCGGCAAGCTGCAAGGCATCCACAAGGAGCTTCGCGGCCAGGACGTGGCGTTGACGGCGGATCCGTCGAAGATTCACATCTTCCACGACACCCAATCGCTGTTGTACCGCGACCAGCCGATCAAGCGGATCGCGACCAAGGCGCATTGAGCGACGTCCGCTTTGCGGGGCACATGCGTTGAGCGCCTTCAGATGTCGACTTCGGGCGGAGAACCGTTCTCCAGCCAGTCACGGTCTTCTGGAGCCAATTCCGCATCCATGATGGCATCGTAGGCCGCGAGTTCCTCGTTGTTCAGCTGACCCTGCCACTGTCCGTTGGTGCCACTATTGAAGAAATTGTCGTCCGATCTGAAAAACCCCTTTCCCCCTGCTGGCGCGTAGCGGTCCGCGTGGCGTTTCATGTTGTCGAACGTCGCGGCCTGTACGAGACGGTCCATGACTGCCTCGGAGTGCGATGCGCCCAACACCGCCGACAGTCGGGCGAAGATGCCTGCCAGGTCCCGCTTCATGTCCGCGTAGTGGAAGAGCGACACGTTCGGCCGCTGGGCAAGCGCCTTGGCGGCATTGTAGTGCCTGAGGATATGGGCAAGCGGCATGGCGTCCCCGTCAAATCCCTCTGCTCCGCCGTCCAGAAAGCGGCGAAACGCAGTACCTGACGTATCGTCCTCCGGATACCAATGGTCGAACCAGGTGATGGGGATATTTCGTATGTGGTTTCGGTTCGAAAAATGCGCATCGAGAGGATGGCGGAACACGCAAATGTATTGCGCATGATCGTCGAACGGCACACCGTCCAGCGGCGTATGGCTTTTCAGGCAGCGGCGGTGGGGCATGGCTTCGAGCCGTTCGGCGACCTCCGACATTTCGCGAAGGCGGAAATCGACCCAGGGCATCTTCATGGTCAAGTCCGTTTCGACCTCGGGATCGCCGGACAGCAGCAGCGCGACGATGGTCTGCATCCATGTGGTGCCGCATTTGGGAGGCGTTACAACGATTATGTCATCGGGCCGGATGCTGACCATGTCCCACCGCCTGTTGTCGGTGAACGGGCCGAGATAGAGCTTTCGGTTCGTCACTTCTGACGTCTCCTCGTGCGGATTCGGCTTTTATGCGTTGAGTGTACAAAACAGTGCGTCGGCACCGGAGGCAATGTCGGCAACTTGAACCATCGAACAGTCACGCGCTGCGGGCAGCCTGTATGACTGTATTGCGGACGAAGCGGCCGTTGGACACGTCCTTACCAAGGTGAACATCGAGACCGCAAAACAGATCAGGTCGTTTGTGCGGCCAGCTAGCACCATGCCGTCGTAACCAGGCATCTGATGGCACGCGTGTACCGAAAACCAGAAAACCGGATCGCCAAACTGAAATATGGACAGGCTTTCATTCTTTGATAAGCTTGATGCTAGTTTGTTTGGGGGAATTGAAAATGAAAACGCTAGCTCTTGTTTTTTTCATGCTTATGCCAACGCAATTGTTGGCCGCGACTTTCTTGGTAACTTCGATGGCAAGCGGCGGATATGGCTCGACGGGAATATTCGAGCCTTTCGAACCTTTAGTCGCAGGTCCTTCGTTGGCTAGCGGCGAGACGGTCTTGATCACGGCCACAGGGGAAATCGGGACAGGCATCGGGACGACGGTTGGTCCAAATGGATCACCTTTTACATTCTCGGGTGCTGGGCAATCACCACTGCAAGAAGCTGGCGTCGCCGGCGTACCGACCGACCAAAACTCAGTTGGTTTGATGGGGTATTTTGTTGATGCTGCGGAGCTTCCCGTTAACGCATTTGACAGCGAACGTGGAGGCGATCTGCCTGCGAGTGGTCTTTTCTTCGTCGGTTCGGAACTTGTTTTCACCGCGCCGAGTGCAGGTACCTTGTTCTTTGGAATCAACGATCCACGGGCATCAAACAACTCAGGGCAATTCACGGTGGAAGTTGCTGCTGTTCCATTGCCTGCGGGAATCCTCTTGTTGGGAAGCGGGATCGTGCTTTTAGGACTGCGACGTCGGGTTCAGGCGAACTCAAAGCGGTGCTAATACGCTGCATTGAAGACATCCTTAGAAATGCGGCAGTCGAAAAATCGCGATTGCCGACGACACACTCTCTAAGAGTTCAAATGCACTAAGTTTCGCGGCTGAGTCGGCTTTGCTGAAGGCAACGTCCGCTTTGGGCTCAAAGTGGACGTTGACCTGCCTCTTTATGGATTATCGAAAATGAAGCCGAGAAAGTTCAAGGTGATCTGTGCCGCGAGGATCGCGGTGGATCCCGTCGGGTCGTAGTCGGGGGCGACCTCGACCAGGTCGAAGCCGACGATTTCGTGGGTTCGCGCGACGTTTTGCATGAGCTCCAGGACCTCGTAGTAAAGAAACCCGCCGTGGCTGGGGGTGCCGGTGCCAGGGGCGATGGAGGGGCAGAAGGCGTCGATGTCGAGGGTGACGTAGACGCGGGTGCCTTCGGGGATGCGTTCCGCGACGCCTTGTGCCCCAAGCGCGCGGGCCTGTCGGACCGAAAGGATATCGGCGCCCATTCTGCGGGCGTCCTCGTAGCCCTCTTTTGCCGTTGACGAGACATTGCGGATGCCGACTTGGGTCAGGCCGGTGACGTATGACTGCTCGGCGGCGCGGCGCATGGGGTTGCCGTGGCCGTGGCGGACGCCGTGGCGTTCATCGACGAAATCGAGGTGGGCGTCGATCTGCAGTATGTGGAACGGCTTTTGGCCGTCGAAGGCGCGGATGCAGGGAATATTGACCGAGTGGTCGCCGCCGATGACGACGGGCAGCGCGCCCGCCTTCAGGATCGCGCGGACGCCCGCTTCGATATTGGCATGGCTTTTTTCTGTATCGGTATGGACGATATCGGCGTCGCCGATATCGACGATCTTTATTGATCCGGGCAGATAGGTGCGGTCGTCTTCGTGGTCGTAGGCACCGGCGTGGCCAAACGAAAAAAGTGTCGAGGCCTCGCGCACACCCCGCGGGCCGAAGCGGGCGCCTGCGCGCCATTGCGTGCCCGCATCGAAGGGGGCGCCGAGGATGCAGGCCTGGGCGTCGATGGCGCTCCAGTCGGTGACAAGGGGGCGTTTGCCGAAGGTGGAGACGCCCACGAAGGGCAAGTCGAGACGGCCGGTGTCGTAGGTGTTGCTCATGGGATGGAGTAGGGGGCAAAGGTGTGGCTTTCGCAAGGGGGATTGCGCCGCACTCCCGCGCGTCGCATCGCGCCCAGGGCGTGTTATCGAAACCTGCAAGGGGTTCATTGCTCCCCGGACCCCCTCGGCGTATATGGAGCAAGATGAAGGCGGGGTGCGGCGAATGCGCTGACCTGCCACGCTGCGGTGGGGCGCGCGGCGTGGCAGAAATGGGTATGTCTCACTTTCCCCCTCCGCCGCCGCTGCCGCCGAAGGTTGCCCTATTTCACCGAGTCCCGCCTGCGGTTTTTCCGCCTGTCTTCGGGTTATTGGGGCTGGGCGTTGCCTGGCGGCAGGCTGTTGGTGTCTTCGGGCTGAACGGCGCGGCGGTCGAAGCGGCGCTGGGCGCGATCACGCTTCTCTTTGCCTACTGCGCCGTCGCCTATGGTGCAAAGGCCGTCTTTCGGCCCGGCGCTGTAGCGGAGGATCTGCGGACGCTGCCCGGGCGGACTGGGCTTTCCGCGATGGCCCTTGCCGCAATGTTGCAGGCGCTGGTCCTGTCCCCTTATTTGCCGGGCGTGGCGACGGGGCTTCTGGTGCTTGGCGTGGCGGGGCTATTGACCATCGCCGTGGTCGTGCTGAAGGGCCGTGTCGCGGGCACGGATCCGTCCGGGCCGCCGACGCCGGCGATGCATCTGGTCTTCGTGGGGTTCATCGTCGCGGTCGCGCCGGGAGCGGCGCTGGCGGTGGCGCTGCCAGTGCTGGCGTGGGTGGTGTGGTACGCGGCCCTTGCAGCGCTGGCGGTGGCCTTCTGGACGTTCGGCGGGCTTCTTCGCGGCACGGCGCCGCCACCGCTTCGCCCGTTGCAAACGATCCACCTGGCCCCGCCGGCACTGATTTCGAGCGGTGCCTTGCTGACCGGACAGCCGTTCCTGTCCGGGGTCGCGCTTGCGGTCGCCTGTGCGATTGCGGCGATCCTGTTGGTCAGGCTCAGATGGATGATCGAAGCCGGGTTTTCCGGTTTCTGGTCGGCATTCACCTTTCCCGTGGCCGCCTTTGTGGGCGCGCTTTTGAGTTATGCCAATTGGGACCCTGCGCGCGTGGCCGGCGGTCTGTTGCTGATCGCGGCGTCGCTTTACGTGCCGGTGATCGCCTACAAGGTGCTGAAGCTTTGGGCGACGGGCATGCTGGCGGCGAAAACCAATGCGTCGATCGCCTGAGCGACACAAAATATGGTGAGTTCCGGGCGACGGGCCGCGAATAGGGCTTTCCGTTCCGCGCGCTCCGTGCAATAGGGGGGCGTCAAACGAACCCCTCCGAAGGAGACACCCATGGAGATTCGTGAGGCGCTCACGTTCGATGATGTTTTGCTGGTCCCCGGGGCCTCGAAGGTGTTGCCATCGACGGCGGACACCGCGACGAAGGTGACGCGCAACATCTCGATGAACATCCCCCTTCTATCCTCGGCCATGGATACGGTGACCGAGGCCAAGATGGCGATCTGCATGGCGCAGGCGGGCGGTATCGGGGTCATTCACCGCAATCTGGATATCGAGGAACAGGCGCGCGAGGTGCGCCGCGTGAAGCGGTTCGTGAGCGGCATCGTCTATAATCCGATTACGCTGACGGCGGATCAGACGCTGGCGGACGCGAAAGCCTTGCAGGCGCGATACAATGTGACAGGGTTTCCGGTGGTAGATGAGGTGGGCCGCGTCGTCGGGATTGTGACCAATCGCGACATGCGTTTTGCCGAGGATGACGCGACGCCAGTGCGCGTGATGATGACGTCGGAAAATCTGGCTGTTCTGAAGGAACCCGCTGACCTCGATGAGGCACGAAGTCTCATGAAAGCGCGACGGATCGAGAAGCTTCTGGTGACCGACGGGCAGGGGATGCTGACCGGGCTTTTGACATTAAAGGACAGCGAGCAGGCAGTGCTGAACCCTATTGCTTGCAAGGACCATCTGGGGCGGCTTCGGGTGGCCGCGGCGACCACGGTGGGCGATGCCGGTTATGAACGCTCGGAGCAACTGGTGGATGCAGGCGTCGATATCGTGGTGATCGATACCGCACATGGCCATTCCGAGGGTGTGGCCGAGGCCGTCAAGCGCGCCAAAACGCTGTCGAACGAGGTGCAGATCATCGCGGGGAATGTCGCCACTGGCGAAGCCGCGCGGGCGTTGATCGATGCCGGTGCTGACGCCGTCAAGGTTGGAATCGGGCCGGGCTCGATCTGCACCACGCGCATGGTCGCGGGCGTCGGTGTGCCGCAACTGACGGCGATCATGGATTGTGCCGAGGCTGCGGGCGATGTGCCGGTCATTGCGGACGGCGGCATCAAGTTTTCGGGCGATTTCGCCAAGGCGATTGCGGCTGGTGCCTCTTGCGCGATGGTGGGCAGCATGATCGCCGGAACCGACGAGAGCCCGGGTGAGGTGATCCTCTATCAGGGGCGATCCTTCAAGGCCTACCGCGGCATGGGTTCGCTTGGCGCGATGGCGCGCGGCAGTGCGGATCGGTATTTCCAGAAAGACGCCGCCAGCGACAAGCTGGTGCCCGAGGGAATCGAAGGTCAGGTGCCCTACAAGGGATCGGCTGGTGCGGTGATTCACCAACTGATCGGGGGCCTGCGTGCCGCCATGGGTTATACGGGCTGCGAAACGGTTGAAAAAATGCGCAAAAACTGTAAATTTGTACGTATTACCGGCGCTGGTTTGAAAGAAAGTCATGTTCATGACGTTCAGATTACGCGGGAAAGCCCCAATTACCGTTTAGGGGTTTAGGTAACGATTTTGTGCTAGGGCCTTCGGCTGGAGGCGTGTAAACCGTATTGCGATGTTGCTAGGAGGGGGTTCGTGGCAGATCGCGTGAGTGGCGAGGGTGACCCGGACGTGCCCAAAGAGGTCTTCGAACTCGATAAGGATGAACGCTGGCAGGCGCGTCTGGAAGAGGCGCGCGCTCGGCGCGAAGTCGCTTTGCGCGAGAAGGCGGCGGGCAAGCCGAAGAAACCCCGTCCGAAGCCTTGGGAAATCGAAGGTTCTGGCGTCGATGCCCCAAAGCCGATCGAGCCCATCATTCAGGAACGCGGTGACGACAAGTTCGATTTTGCCGACCGGCTTGAGACCATCAAGGATACCAAGCCTGCCGCAGAAGAGCCGAAGCCCGTTACGCCAGAGCCAGCGGCAGAAGCCCCGCCATTTGTGCCCAAGCGCGAGAAGGTGCCTCAGGCGAAGCCTGCTTCTGCCCGCACGCCACCCCCTGGCGATGCACCCCCCATGCCAACGGCCGCCGAAACGGCCCCTGAGCCGCGGGCCCGGCCGCAGCCATCGCTGATCCTGCCGGGGGCACCCGACGTGGCTGATATCGCGGCACGCTACGCGGCGACCTTGGACGCACCGGAAGATGAATGGGCCGCCGATGTCGAAATGGAGGCCGAGCAGGGCCGCGTCATGGCGTTCCCAGCGCCGGTTCCGGACCCTGAGCCCAAGCCGGAGTATATCAACAAGCCCGTCCGCAAGCTTTCCCGGTACGAACGGCGGAGGGGCATCCGTCCGCTTGGGATGGCCTTTGGACTGCTGATCCTGGCCGCGTTGCCGCTTTCGACGAAGGCACCGCCCTTGGAAACCGGGCCGAAAATGCCTGTTCTCTCCCGGTTCTGGATCGAGCCCGCCTTGGGCGTGACATGGTCGCTTGGCAACCGGCCGGCCGCGACCGACGCCGCGCGGTGGCGGCCCGAATCCACGGTCCCGGCTCTTTTCGCGCCGGATCCGCCGCTGTCCGGTTTTGGAGCATTATCCGTGGCCGAACTGCGCGTTCCGGCCTTGTCGACGGAAGCGCTGTTTTCTTGGGAGCCAATGCGCCCGGCGGTGGTGGCTTCGCCTCCGCCGGATTTGCCGCCTGCTTCCGACCGGTCCGGTGTCCCTGTGATAGAGCCCGCGCCTAAGGCGCTGTCTGGCCCGCCGGAAGCTGCGATCCCTTCCGAGATTCTGCCCAACGTCAGCCCTCCGCCCCGGCAACTGACGCCCCCGTCGATCCGGGCCATCCAGCCGGACCCGCGTCCTGGGGCCACACGGGACGAGGCAAAGGTTGCGCCCGAGAGCGCATTGCGCGTGACAGTTTTGGCCCCACCTCAAGGCAATAAGGTTGTCGCTGATGACATTGCGGAAGAGGTTCGCACGCAAGGCCATGAACTGGTGCGGGTGAAGCCGGTCGATTTCAACATCAATACCCGCAACGTGCGCTATTTCCACGAAGCCGACAGGGCATCCGCCGCACGGCTTGCCGAGCGCTATGATGCGGAGTTGCGGGACTTCACCTGGTTCCGCCCGCGTCCTGTCGAGGGGACCGCAGAGCTTTGGCTTGTCGGTCGCGGCAGCGGGACCTTTGGCAATACGACCGATGGCGGACGCGTCAAGCCTTCGTTGCCGCTTGGGCTTCGGGTGCCGCTTGAGCGGGCATTCGAGCGGCTTGGACTGGGCCGCGAATTGCCGCGCGTGCTGTCGCCATCGCGGTCTCAGGGCTCCAACTGATGGCATGACGCCAAATGCGCGACTGGCGGCGGCCATCGAGATTCTGGATAGTTTGGACACCGGCGGATCAGCCGAGCAGGCGTTGACGACGTGGGCGCGGCGAAATCGCTACGCGGGCTCTTCCGATCGGGCGGCGGTGCGCGACATCGTGTTTGATGCTATTCGGCGACGACGTTCGGATGGCTGGTTGGGGGGCGGAACGGACGGTCGTGCCTTGATCGTCGGTCGGCTGATGCGGCTAGAACAGTCGGTGGAGGATGCGTTCACCGGCGAGCGGTTTGCGCCGGCGCCCTTGACGGCCGCTGAACGCGCCAGGGTGGCCGTTACACCTGCCGTCGAGGCGCCTGTGCGTCTTGACTGCCCGGACTGGCTTTGGGAGCCGCTGACGGCGCGGTATGGGGCGAACACCGAGGCCATTCTGAGCGCGCTGCAGATGCGCGCGCCCTTCTTCTTGCGGGCGAACACGGCGCGCGTGACCCGGGAAGGGGCGATAGAACGCCTGACAGAGGAAGGCATTTCGGTCGCCGCCCACGAACTTGCCGATACAGCCATCGAGGTGCGGGAGCATTCAAGGCGGGTTCGGCAGACGCGCGTTTATCAGGATGGCCTGATCGAGCCGCAGGACGCAGCCAGTCAGGCGGCGGTGGCGCTGGCCTTGCAGCAAATGGATGGGGCTCGTGTCTTGGACTTCTGCGCGGGCGGTGGCGGCAAGTCGCTGGCCTTTGCCGCAGAGGGCAAGACCGTCGCGGCCTATGACGCGAACCCGGGACGGATGGCGGACCTTGGCCCTCGTGCGGCGCGTGCGGGTGTGACGATCGAGACGTTGGAGGCGCCCCGAGGGTCTTACGACATGGTTTTCTGCGATGCACCGTGCTCGGGAAGCGGTGCATGGCGGCGTCAGCCGGAAGCAAAATGGGCCTTGACGCCCTCGCGCCTGCGAGAGCTGAACGCGACGCAAGATGCGATCCTGCGCCATGCGAAGGATTTTGTCCGACCGGGGGGTGTGTTGGCCTATGCGACCTGTTCACTCCTGGCGGAGGAAAACGATTCGCGAACAACTGCGTTTTTCTCCGAGTTCTCCGATTGGAAGCAGCTTGCCGAGCGACAATGGACCCCGTTGAACGGTGGAGACGGGTTTTATCTGGCGGTTCTCGGAAAACCGTAAATACCGCCGTCTCGTGTTTAGACTTTGTTAACCTTTTGGCCGTCAGGTCACAGCGCATTTCGATAGGAGACTGGCGTGGCCACTCGCCAATTGCGCGCTTTGGGTCCGGATCCGACCCTTTTGACAGATGACCAACGCTTGTGGGTGCTGGCCGGCGCGCTTGGTTTGTTCGCGCTGGCTTTTGCAATGCCGGTTGAGGCTTTGAGGCCGTTTTTCCTTGGGGCATCTGCTGGGTTGTTTGCGCTATCGGGGCTGGTTTTGGTGCTCCGGATTGCATCGCGGCTGAAGCGGCGCAGTCTGCCCGGCGGCTTGAAAGCCCGGATGGAGAACGCCTCGGTCATCTCCTTTCTGACGGATGATCAGGGGCGACTTCTGGGTGGCAACACCCATGCACGCGCTTTCGGGCTGACCGATGTGGGGATCACGGTTGCGCGGGCCTTGGCGCAGGTTTCGATCGACCCAGAGGTGGCCGTCGATCAGCTTATGCGGACAGTGCTGGACGAAGGCGTAGCAGAGACGAGGTTTGGTCTGACGGACCATGGCGCGCGCTTGCACGTGACCCTTGCCGAGCGGGGGTATTTTCTGTGGACGCTGATTGATGGCGGTCTGGACGAAGACCTGGCAATTCTGACAGTGACGCCCGACGGGTGCCAGTTGAATGCGGCCGCAGGCGTTCTTTTGGGGGAGGCGCCGCGACCGCTTGGTGAAATCGTGCAGGATCTGCCGCTGCGGCGCGCCGGGCGTCACACTTTGCAGACGGCCTCTGGTGAAACGGTGCTGGCGCGTCTGGTCGAGTTGCAGAGCTTTGGCGATGTGATCGAATACGCGGTTGTGCCCGAACCAGATGCGCCGCTGGCTGCGCTTTTGCCGTCGCAGGCCTTTCAGGCCGATGCCGATCTTTTGAGCAGCCTGCCGGTGCCGATGCTGAAGATCAGGGCCGATGGCACCCTTCTGGAGGTGAACGCCGAAGCGCGATCTATCCTGTCGCTGAAAGAGGGTGCCTTGCCGCCGCTCTTTGAGCTTGTCGAGGGCATGGGCCGTCCGATTGCCGATTGGATCGCCGATGCGGCCGCCGGGCGGGGCCTCTTGAAGCCCGAGATCGTGCGCGCGGTGATCCCGGGCCAGGAGCTTTACCTGCAGATCACGCTAGGCCAGATGGTCGAGGCGGGCGAGGTTGTGCTGGTCGCAATCCTGAACGATGCGACAGAGTTGAAGACGCTGGAGGCACAATTCGTCCAAAGCCAGAAGATGCAGGCTATTGGGCAATTGGCCGGTGGGGTCGCGCATGACTTCAACAACCTGCTGACCGCGATCAGCGGGCATTGCGATCTATTGCTTCTGCGCCATGACGCGGGTGATCCGGATTATGCGGATCTGATCCAGATCAGTCAGAACGCCAACCGTGCAGCAAGCCTTGTGGGTCAATTGCTGGCATTTTCACGGAAGCAGAATCTGAAGCCGCAAGCACTCGATCTGCGCGACACGATGGTCGATCTGGTGCATCTTCTGAACCGGTTGATCGGCGAGCGCATCCAACTTGAGGTGACCCATGCGCCGGGACCGCAGATCATCCGGGCCGACCGACGCCAGTTGGAGCAGGTGATCGTCAATCTGGTGGTGAATGCGCGCGACGCCATGCCCGATGGTGGCAAGATCATTGTCGAGACGCGGACAGAGTATCTGGAAGACGAGGTTTCGCGGGATCGCGCGCGGCTGACACCGGGCGACTACGTGGTGATCGAGGTAACCGACAGCGGGACAGGTATTCCGCCCGAGGCCATGGCGAAGATCTTCGAGCCGTTCTTCACCACCAAGAAGACGGGCGAGGGCACCGGTCTGGGGCTGTCGACCGCCTACGGCATCGTGAAGCAGACCGGCGGGTATATCTTCGTCAAGAGTGAGCTGGGCGAGGGGACGACCTTCAGCCTGTACTTCCCGGCAAGCGAAACGGTCGAGGCACCGGAGGTCGAGAGCGAGGTGCCCAGCGCGACAGTCTCGACCAGCCGTGTGGATGGCGCGATCCTGCTGGTCGAGGATGAAGCGCCGGTCAGGGCCTTTGCCTGCCGGGCACTCAGGCTTCGGGGTTACAATGTGATCGAGGCTTCGAATGCCGAAGAGGCGCTTGAGATCCTGGAAGACAAGGCGTTGCAAATCGATCTGTTTGTGACGGATGTGATCATGCCGGGGATGGATGGGCCGACTTGGGTGCGACGTGCCTTGAAGGACAGACCGGACACGAGCGTTGTTTTCATGTCGGGATATGCCGAAGAAGGTCGCGCCGAGAAGCAGGCGCGCATTCCCAACTCGGACTTCCTGCCAAAGCCTTTCTCGTTACAGCAGTTGACCGCCTTGGTTCAGGAGAAGCTGCAGTAGACAGCTACGAGCCGACTGCGGCCGTACGGGCTTTGCCGGTGACTTTTGCGGATAAACTGCAAAATGTGCCTCTGATGGTAACGGCCTGTTAAGATCGAATTTTCATACAATGTGCCAGAAATCCGTTGCAATGTTCTCTGTTTGGTCCCATAGAGGGTGCAAGAACACAAAGAGAACACGAGCAGCATTGCCGCCTTGTCGCGGCTGTGGAATAAGGAACAGGACTAATGGGTGCAGCAGAACTTCTGGACATGACCTCGAAGGCAGGAAGCGAAAAGCAAAAAGCGCTGGATTCGGCGCTGGCACAGATCGAGCGGCAATTCGGCAAAGGCTCGATCATGAAGCTCGGGGGCGAAAACGTGATCCCCGAGATCGAGGCGACCTCGACCGGGTCGCTTGGCCTCGATATTGCGCTCGGCATCGGTGGCCTGCCGAAAGGCCGGATCATCGAGATTTATGGACCCGAATCCTCCGGTAAGACCACGTTGACGCTGCATGCGGTGGCGGAAGAGCAGAAGAAAGGCGGCGTTTGCGCCTTTGTCGATGCGGAGCATGCACTCGACCCGATGTATGCAAAGAAGCTGGGTGTGAACCTGGACGAGTTACTGATTTCCCAGCCGGACACGGGCGAGCAGGCCCTGGAGATCACGGATACATTGGTGCGTTCGGGCGCGGTGTCGATGGTGGTGGTCGATTCGGTTGCCGCGCTGACCCCGAAAAGCGAGCTTGAAGGCGACATGGGCGATTCCAGCGTCGGCGTGCACGCTCGCCTGATGAGCCAGGCGATGCGGAAGCTAACCGGCTCGATCGCGCGGTCAAACTGCATGGTCATCTTCATCAACCAGATCCGGATGAAGATCGGCGTCATGTTCGGCTCGCCCGAGACGACGACGGGCGGCAATGCGTTGAAATTCTATTCCTCCGTCCGGCTCGACATTCGGCGGATCGGTGCGATCAAGGACCGGGACGAGGTGGTGGGCAACACCACGCGCGTGAAGGTCGTGAAAAACAAGGTTGCGCCGCCTTTCAAGCAGGTCGAATTCGACATCATGTATGGCGAAGGCATCTCGAAACATGGCGAGTTGATCGACATGGGCGTGAAGGCCGGCGTCGTCGAGAAATCAGGCGCCTGGTTCAGCTATGGCGATGAGCGGATCGGGCAGGGGCGTGAGAACGCCAAGAATTTCCTGAAGGAGAACGCCGACATCGCGCATGAGATCGAAGACAAGATTCGTGCGGCCCATGGACTGGACTTCGATACCGAGCCGGAAGCGGATGACGGCGAGGACGCGCTTCTGGAAGATTGATTGCGCCGCGCTTCGCGCGTCGCGGTAAGAGGGGGCTTTGCCCCCTCTTTGCTTTCAGCAAATTCACCCCCAGGATATTTCAGCCAAAAAGAAGACGCCCCGGTTTCCCGAGGCGTCTTCCGGATTTCTCCTTGGACGGTCATCGGCGCCCCCGCCTGTACCGTACAAATACTTTGACTCAAGCTTTCTTCCTTCTTGGTTAAAATATCCTCGGGGAGCGCACGAAGTGCGCGGGGGCAAGGCCCCTTGCGTCGCGCCGCTTGAGGGTGGAGAGCGTTCGGGGTATTTGCGGAACCCGACCCATCTGATCGCGTGACGCCCATGACAAGCCTGAATGACATCCGCTCGACTTTCCTGAGCTACTTTGAACGGAACGGCCACGAAGTGGTCGAGAGCTCGCCGCTGGTGCCGAGGAACGACCCGACGCTCATGTTCACCAATTCGGGCATGGTGCAGTTCAAGAACCTCTTCACAGGGCTCGAGAAGCGGGACTATGTGCGTGCAACGACCTCTCAGAAGTGCGTCCGTGCCGGAGGCAAACACAACGATCTGGACAATGTGGGCTATACGGCGCGGCATCATACGTTTTTCGAGATGCTCGGCAACTTCAGCTTCGGTGATTATTTCAAGGCCGAGGCGATCCCCTATGCGTGGAACCTGATCACCGACGACTTCGCCATTCCGAAGGATCGGCTTTACGTCACCATCTATCATACCGATGACGAGGCCGCCGAGATCTGGCGGAAGGTCGGCGTACCGGAAGAGCGGATTATTCGCATCGCGACATCCGACAACTTCTGGCAGATGGGGCCGACGGGGCCTTGCGGGCCGTGCACCGAGATTTTCTATGACCACGGCGATCACATCTGGGGCGGGCCGCCGGGCAGCCCGGAGGAAGACGGCGACCGGTTCATCGAGATCTGGAACATCGTCTTCATGCAGAACGAGCAGTTCGAGGACGGCTCGATGGTCGAGCTCGAGATGCAGTCGATCGACACCGGCATGGGGCTGGAACGCATCGGCGCGCTCTTGCAGGGCAAGCACGACAATTACGACACCGACACGATGCGAGCGCTGATCGAGGCCTCGGCCAACGCCACGTCGACGGATGTCGAAGGCGATCACAACGTGCACCATCGGGTGATCGCGGATCATCTGCGGTCGACGTCGTTCCTGATTGCAGAGGGTGTTCTGCCGTCGAACGAGGGACGGGGCTATGTGCTGCGCCGGATCATGCGGCGCGCCATGCGGCATGCGCATTTGCTGGGCGCGAAGGACCCTGTCATGCACCGTCTGGTGCCCGCGCTTATTGCCGAGATGGGGGCCGCGTATCCCGAACTGGGGCGCGGCAAGGCGCTGATCGAAGAGACGCTTCTGGCTGAAGAGACCCGCTTCAAGGCGACGCTCGATCGGGGGCTGTCGTTGCTGGACGAGGCTGTTACCGGCCTGAGCGAAGGTGGCGAATTGCCAGGCGAGACGGCTTTCAAGCTTTATGACACCTATGGCTTCCCGCTGGACCTGACGCAGGATGCGCTGCGCGAGCGGGGTCTGACGGTCGACACGGGTGGCTTCGATGCCGCCATGGAGGATCAGAAAGCCAAGGCACGCGCCGCCTGGGCGGGCTCTGGCGAGGCCGCGGATGCGGCGGTGTGGTTCGACCTTGCCGAAGCGCATGGGGCCACGGAGTTCCTGGGCTATGAGACCGAGAAGGCGGAAGGCCAGGTGCTGGCGGTCGTCTTGGATGGTGCACGTGTCGACGAGGTCGGCGAAGGCGGCGAGGCCTGGGTGATCACCAACCAGACGCCGTTTTATGGCGAGGCGGGCGGTCAGGTCGGCGACGAGGGGTGGCTGCGTTCGATCGAGGACCATGACATTCACGGCGCCATTCTGGACACGCGGCGGTTCGCTGGTGGCAGGATTTTCGCACATCTTTTCAAGCCGGAAGCGGGCACACTTAAAGTCGGTTCGCCGGTGCGCCTGGAGGTCAATCACGCACGCCGTACCGATATTCGCGCCAATCACTCGGCCACGCATCTGTTGCACGAGGCGTTGCGGCAGGCTCTGGGTGAGCACGTCGCACAGCGTGGGTCGCTCAATGCGCCGGATCGGCTGCGGTTCGATTTCAGCCATCAGAAGGCGCTGTCGCTGGAAGAGTTGAAACGGGTCGAGGAAGAGGTGAATGCCTATATCCGCCAGAACACGCCCGTCGAGACGCGGATCATGACGCCCGATGACGCCCGGGCGATCGGCGCGCAGGCGCTGTTCGGTGAGAAATACGGTGACGAGGTGCGGGTTGTCTCGATGGGTCGCGCGTCAACCGGCAAGGGCGCGGAGGGCGAGACCTATTCGATCGAGCTTTGCGGTGGCACCCACGTCGCGCGGACCGGCGACATCGGGGTCTTCGTGACGCTTGGCGACAGTGCTTCTTCGGCCGGGGTGCGCCGGATCGAGGCGCTTACGGGGAATGCGGCATTCCAGTATCTCTCGGCGCAGGACCATCGCTTGGCCGAAGTGGCTTTGGCGCTGAAGGCGCAGCCGGGCGAGGTTGCCGACCGTGTGAAGGCGCTGATGGCCGAGCGCAAGGACCTGGCGGCCGAGGTGGCTGACCTCAGGCGTCAGTTGGCGCTGTCCGGTGGCGGTGGCACGGGGCAGGCGGTGGCCGAGCAGGTGAACGGCGTTGCGTTCCTGGGTCAGGCACTTAGTGGTGTCTCGGGCAAAGACCTGCCGGCACTTATCGACGAGCACAAGGCGCGTCTGGGCTCGGGTGTCGTGTTGCTGATTGCGGACGCGGGCGGCAAGGCTGCAGTGGCGGCCGGTGTGACGGACGACCTGACCGAAAAGCTGTCCGCGGTCGATATCGTGCGGACGGCAGTCGTAGCGGTCGGTGGCAAGGGCGGCGGCGGTCGTGCGGATATGGCGCAGGGTGGAGGTCCGGATGCTTCACAAGCCGAGGCCGCGATCGCAGGCGTGCGCGAGCTTTTGGCCGGTTAGGGGCCGTCGGACGGCGTACGCACTGGCGGAGACCGATTTCAACGATCGAGATCGGCAAATGGAAAGAGGATAGGATGGGTGCTCTTTGGATTGCGCATGTCGATGTGACGGACACCGAAAAATACGATGCTTACATTAAGGTGGCCTCGGTGGTGATCCCGGATCACGGCGGGAGATTCATTGCCCGTGGTGGCCGGGTCGTTCATTTCGAAGGGCTTGCGCGCAAGCGAAATGTCGTGGCGCGTTTCCCTTCGGTCGAAGCGGCGGAGGCCGCTTATAACGACCCGCGTTATCAGGAGGCCGTCAAGCTTGCCAAGGCTGGATCGACGCGGGAAGTGATGGTCGTCGAGACAGACGAGTGACGGATATTGCGCCGGGCTTTGCCCGTCGCGGTGCGATGGGAGGCGCTGCCGCCCTCTTGGCCTGGCGGCCAATTCACCCTCCGGGATATTTCCGGGTCGATGGAGGACGGTTTTGATCACCTTGACGGAATTGCAGGGGCGATTTGCGGCCCCGGGCCGGGTCGAGGCGGTTTGGCTGCGTCGCGCGCGCAATGCGCCCATGGTGCAGGTCGAAAGCGTCGCCGTGTCGGATAGCGGGCTGGACGGCGACCGGGCGCGCGCGGGAAAGCGCGCTGTCAGTCTGATCCAGGCCGAGCATTTGCCGGTCATTGCGGCTCTCGCGGGGCTGGAAGTCATTGATCCGTCCGTGCTTCGGAGGAACATCGTGGTCTCGGGCCTGAACCTTGGGGCTTTTCGGGGCAAGGCTCTTCAAGTGGGCACGGTCGTTTTGGAGCTGACGGTGCCTTGCCATCCATGTTCCAAGATGGAGGCGGTTCTGGGGCATGGGGCCTATACCGCAATGCGAGGGCACGGCGGTATGTGTGCCAGCGTAAAGGTGCCGGGGAGGATCGCCAGCGGGGATACGGTTCTGCCGTTTCTTGGCTAGAGCGGTTCCATGTCAAAGAAGATGTCACCGTTCATGATGAACGAGAGATAGCCGCAGGGGTCGGGGCGCGACTGGAAATGCAGCCAGGCCGATTTCGCGAACCTGTCGGGCGCCATGAAATAGATCATGGCGGAGAACCCGGCGCTGCTTGGCTTGCTTTTGAGCGTGACTTCCTTGCCGAAGCGTTCCTGCTCTTCGGGAGGAAGCGAGCGGACCTGCATCGCGTAAGCCGCGTATTCGCTACTGGCGACGCAGGAGGAGAAGGGGCATTTGACCTTGTCATAGGCCGCGTGCGTCAACTCATGCACCATTACGCTGTTCCAGAACGGCAATTCCGAGACGCCGGCGAAGGCGCTGTCTGGCAGGCGGGCACGCGCCATTGCCTTGGGCGAAAGCAGAGTGATCTGATTTTCGCCGCAATGATAGACGCCAAGACAAGGATTCAGCGTGCCTTCGATTTCGTCGACGACCGTGATTTCGATCGGGGTGTCCAGAGTGATCCCGCAACTGAGAAGCTCTCGCCGCCCAGCCGCGGCACTCTCGCAAGTGCGCGCGATGAGGTCCGGGGTTTCCGCCTCAACGCGAAAGAGCGGGTCTGCGCATTGCAGTGGCTCGGCGAAGGCGAAGGACGCGGTTGTAAGTGAAAGAGTTAAAAGGGCCGTAAAACGCATGCCCACACCTTGTCGAATGCGCTTTGCCAATTCAATGCGTCAGATCAAGCGGCGCTGCGGGCGGCCCGCTTCCGTTCGTGCGGGTCGAGGTGTCGCTTGCGAAGGCGAATGGCGTTCGGCGTGACCTCGACAAGCTCGTCGTCGTCGATGTAGGCGATGGCCTCTTCGAGGCTGAGCCGCACGGGCGGGGTCAGGACTACGGCGTCGTCCTTGCCGGATGCGCGGACGTTGGTCAGTTTCTTGCCCTTCAAGGGGTTCACTTCCAGGTCATTGTCGCGGCTGTGTTCGCCGATGATCATGCCCTGATAGACCTGTTCCTGAGCGCCGATGAACATGCGGCCGCGTTCTTCGAGGTTGAAAAGCGCATAGGCCACGCTGGTGCCGTCTTCCATCGAGATGAGCACACCGGCGCGGCGGCCGGGGATCGCGCCCTTGTGGGGCGCGTGGCCGTGGAAGACACGGTTCAAGACGCCTGTGCCGCGGGTGTCTGTCAGGAATTCGCCGTGGTAACCGATGAGGCCGCGGGAGGGCACATGGGCGACGATCCGCGTCTTGCCGGTGCCTGCGGGCTTCATCTCGACCAACTCGCCCTTGCGGGGGCCGGTGAGTTTTTCAATCACCGCGCCGGTGTGGTCGTCATCGACGTCGATGGTAACTTCCTCGATGGGTTCTAGGCGCTGGCCGTCTACTTCACGGAAGATGACCTGAGGCCGCGAAATCGAAAGCTCGAAGCCTTCGCGACGCATGTTCTCGATCAGGACACCCATCTGGAGTTCGCCACGTCCCGAGACCTCGAAGGCCTCGCCGCCGGGCGTGTCGGCAACACGGATGGCGACGTTACTTTCGGCTTCTTTCATCAACCGGTCGCGGATGACGCGGCTTTGCACTTTTTTGCCTTCGCGGCCCGCAAGCGGGCTGTCGTTGATGCCGAAGGTCACGGAAATAGTCGGTGGATCAATGGGTTGGGCCGATATTGGGTCATCTATGGCAAGCGCCGAAATGGTGTCGGCCACGGTGGCCTTGGACATGCCCGCGATCGAGACGATGTCACCCGCTTCCGCTTCGTCGATGGGTTGTTGCGACAGGCCGCGGAAGGCAAGGATCTTGGTGACGCGGAACTGCTCAAGCTTCTCGCCCAGGCGGCTGATGGCCTGCACGGTGGCGCCGGTCTTGAGTGTGCCGGATTCGACACGCCCCGTCAGCAGGCGGCCGAGGTAGGGATCGGCGGCGAGCGTCGTGGCAAGCATCTGGAAGTCCTCGCCTTTACGGGACTGCTGGCGCGGGCCGGCGACGTGGTTCACGACCAGATCGAAGAGCGCCGAGAGGTCCTTCCGAGGGCCGTCCAGTTCGGCATCGGCCCAGCCGGAGCGGCCGGACGCGTAGAGGTGCGGGAAGTCGAGTTGGTCTTCGTTGGCGTCCAAGGCGGCAAAGAGATCAAAGACTTCGTCCAGTGCCCGGTCGGGTTCGGCGTCCGGTTTGTCGACCTTGTTCAGCACCACGATGGGGCGAAGGCCGAGGGCCAGCGCCTTGGAGGTGACGAACTTGGTCTGGGGCATCGGGCCTTCGGCGGCATCCACCAGCAAGACCACACCATCGACCATGGAGAGGATGCGTTCGACTTCGCCGCCGAAATCCGCATGGCCGGGCGTATCGACGATGTTGATGCGCGTGCCTTTCCATTCGACAGAGGTGGCCTTGGCCAGGATGGTGATGCCGCGTTCGCGTTCCAAGTCATTGGAATCCATGGCACGTTCCGCCACGGCTTCGCCTTGGCGGAAGGCGCCGGACTGTTTCAGGAGTTCGTCGACGAGGGTTGTCTTGCCGTGGTCGACGTGAGCGATGATCGCGATGTTTCTGAGGTCCATGGGGATCCCTTTCGTTGGCGGTTCGCCTACCGGGTTCCGGCGGGATTGGGAAGAGGGATTGCGCCGCCTGTCGGCGTCGCTCAATGCGAGGGGGCGTTGCCCCCTCGCGCTCCCCCAGGATATTTGAAGGTCGATGGAGGGGGGTGCGTATATCGGTTAACCCTGCGGTCGGAGCCCGGGGGGAGACATACGGGCCTGGCGACGCGTTAATGCCGGAAAACAAGGTGTTCGGGGCGAAAACGGCACGTCGGTGTCAAGTGGGTATCGCGTCGTTCAGGGGATCGATCGGTCATGGCAGACCGGGGCCTTCCGTACGGCAGGCGGCGACAACCAAGTTCACCCGAGAAGCTTGTCGATCTCGCTACCGGGTACGCCGTTCTTGAGGGGCGAGAAATCGCCCGCATCGAACATGGCGTGGCCAGCGTCCAAAATGGCCTTGTGCGTCACTCGGGCCAGCGCTGACCCAAGTGAAAGGCGCGCGGCGCCGATTGCAGCGTAGAAGTCCCGGCTGTGGTTGGCGTAAGGGCCTGCGACCAAGACATTCACCGGCTTGGAGCTCGCGGCGATGATGCGTTTCAGGTCGTCCATGGTTTTCGGAAGCGGCACATAGAGGCAATCGGCGCCAGCCTCGTCATAGCCCTGAATGCGCGCAATGGCTTCGTCGATGTCGTAGTGTCCGTTCATCACGCCGTCGGCGCGGGCCACCAGCACGAAGTCCCTCGGCAAGGCGCGGGCCGCTGCTGCGGCAGCGCGGATCCGTTCGATGGCCTCTTCACGGGGGTAGGCTGCATCGTCGGGAAAGGCGGCGTCTTCGATGGAGATGCCCGCAAGGCCCGTTTCGGCGGAGAGGCGCACGGTTTCAGCGCAGTCTTCGGGCGAGTGGCCGAAGCCATTTTCGAAGTCCCCCGAGACAGGGACATCAACGGCGGCGACCAGATCAGTGGCGTGGGCCAGTGCTTCGTCGCGTGTAACCGTCCCGCCGTCGGGGCGGCCAAGCGTGAAGGCATGAGCGGCTGACGAGGTGGCGATGGCGTCTGCGCCGAGGCGGGCGAGCATGCGGGCCGAGCCCGCGTCCCAGGCGTTGGCAAGGATGAAAGGGTCGCCCGGTTTGTGCAGATCGCGAAAGCTCATGCGGCAGCCTCTGTCAGGGTGGTGTAAAGGGTTGCGAGCGTGTCGAGTGCCTGTGTCAGCAAATCATCGGCGACCGTGAGGGCGATGCGCAAGTGGCCTTTTGCGGCAAGTCCGAAGCTTTCGCCGGGCATGACGGCGATGCGGTGGTCGTCGAGAAGGCGGTGGGCGAAAGCCTCGCCCGAGAGGCCGGTCGCGCGGATGTCGACCATCAGGTACATCGACGCGGTCGAGGGGACGACCGGCAGGCCGTGCTGGCGAAGCTGGGCGCTGGCAGCGGCATGACGACGGCGGAAGGGGGCGGCGATCTGTTCTTCGAAAGCGATGCCGAGCGAGAGCGCGAACTCTCCCGCGTCCTGGATGAAGCCCGGCACGCCATAGGTCGTGTGGGTGGTGAGGTTGATGAGGTGCCCGATCGCCTCTTCCGGGCCGACGATCCAGCCGAGGCGGGAGCCGGTCATGGCGTGGCTTTTCGAGAGCGAGCCGATGACGAGTGTGCGGTCGGCCGCCTCTGGCAACTGGCGGGGCGAAAGATGGGTACCGTCCCAGATTTGCGTGTCATAGACCTCGTCCGAGATGAGCCAGAGGTCATGCGCCGCGGCGACGCGCGCGATGTCGGTGAGCGTCGATTGCGTATAGACCACGCCGGTGGGGTTGTTTGGCGAGTTGATGAGAAGCGAGCGGGCATCGGGTGCTACGGCCTCGATGTCGGCGGGGTCGGGTTGGAAGCCATTTTCCGCGCGGGCGAGCACGGGTGCGGCGACGGCGCCCGTGCCCCGGATGGTGCCGGGGTAGGTGGCGTAATAGGGGTCGATGAAGAGCGCCGTGTCGCCCGGGTCGCAGGTGGCGATATGGGCCGCGAAGAGCCCGGCCTGGCCGCCGGGGACGATGACAACGTTGTCGCGGGTGGTTGGGACGCCGGTGCGGTCGGCAACGCGGGCCGCGACGGTCTTGCGCAGGCCATCAGTGCCCGGCAGCGCGGGATAGCCCGTGTGGCCGCCACGCGCCGCGGCATACATGGCGTCGAGGATCTCGGGCTCGGTCCGGCGGTCATGTTCGCCGATGGTGAGTTCCACCACCGCCACGCCTTCTGACTTCAGCGCGCGCGCCTTGCGATAGATGTCCCAGCCGTCCGAGCCGCCACCCGTGAGGCCAATGATCCGTTCTGAGAGGTGCATGTCTTCATCCGTCCTGACGGGGCGCTCAAAGTCAAACCAAGTTTGGTGAAAGCTGTGTTAAGTTTTGGTGATGGGTCTTCACAGGTTGGGAAAATCGGTGTATTCCAACCGCATGAACCGTGTTGCAACCCTCATTTGCTGCATTACCCGCTGACATAGTCGCGCGGGGACGGTCCTCTTTTCACTCTGACATGACCAAGCTATGACCCGCGCGGGAGACATTTGCCCGAAGGATAAGGCTTTGACAGAGATCACGCTTTACAACACCGCGACGCGCTCGAAAGAGCGGTTCGACCCGATCGATCCCGATGACGTGCGCATATATGTCTGTGGGCCGACGGTCTATGACCGGGCGCATCTGGGCAATGCGCGGCCCGTGGTGGTGTTCGACGTGCTCTTCCGTCTGTTGCGACAGGTTTATGGCGAAGATGCAGTGACTTACGTGCGGAACTTCACGGACGTGGACGACAAGATCAACGCGCGGGCGGCGGAGACCGGGCGGTCGATCCGCGAGATCACGGACGAGACGACGCAGTGGTTCCTGGATGATATGGGCGCGCTTGGCACGCTCGAGCCCACGCATATGCCGCGCGCGACGGAGTGGATCGGTCAGATGATCGCGATGACGGAAGCGTTGATCGAAAAGGGTTACGCCTATGAGGCAGAGGGGCATGTGCTGTTCCGGGTGCGGTCCTATGCTGGCTATGGCGCGCTGTCGGGCCGGTCAGTCGATGACATGATCGCGGGCGCGCGGGTAGAGGTGGCGCCTTACAAGGAAGATCCGATGGACTTTGTGCTGTGGAAGCCGTCCTCGGACGATCTGCCGGGTTGGGAGAGCCCGTGGGGCCGAGGGCGCCCAGGGTGGCATATCGAGTGCTCGGCCATGGCGTATGAGCTTTTGGGAGAGACATTCGACATTCACGGCGGCGGCAACGATCTGACGTTTCCACACCACGAGAACGAGATCGCACAGTCGAAGTGCGCAGGCCACGGGTTCGCGCGTGTCTGGATGCATAATGAGATGCTGCAGGTGGAAGGGAAGAAGATGTCCAAGTCGTTGGGCAACTTCTTCACCGTGCGGGATTTGCTGGACCAGGGCGTACCGGGGGAGGTGATCCGGTTCGTGTTTCTGTCGACGCACTATCGGAAGCCGATGGATTGGACGGAGGCAAAGGCGCGGGAGGCGGAAGCGACGCTTCGGAAGTGGTATCGTCTGGCTGCGACCGCATTGGACAACGAGCAACCTTACCGACCGGCAATAGACGTGCTTGCTGACGATCTGAACACCCACGGGGCGTTGGCCGAGGTTCATCAACTCGCTCATGCTGGCGATGCACCTGCACTTCGCGCGACCTTGAGACTGCTCGGCCTCTTTGATGGTGCCGTCCCCGCTTGGGCCACCGAAGGTCACGAAACCTTGGGTAGGTTGCGTGATGCGCTGTATCAAGCACGCGAGAAGGCGATGCAGACCAAGGACTTTTCGGTGGTTGATGCCTTGAAAGCGGGTTTGGTCGAAGCAGGAGTTGAGATCCGAATGAGCAAGAACGATGTGGAATTGC
>JASJDQ010000028.1 GCA_030065075.1 Paracoccaceae bacterium
CGGCGAAACCTATTTGACCGGCGTGGTGATCGAAGATGGCGACGACGATGACTTCTACGACATCGGCGAAGGGCAGGGCGGGGTTCAGATCACGGCCTTCGACGGTGAAAACACCTATACCACTTCGACCTGGGAAGCGGGCGGCTACACGCTTGCTCTGCCGCCCGGCACCTATCGCGTTCTCTTCGAAGGGGGCGATCTGGATGCCCCATACGAGACGGATGTCACCATCGGCGACGAGAACGTGAAGCTCGACGTCATCGACGAGGGCGGTGCTTTGCTCGCGACCGTCAGCGCTGGCGGCTCGGGCGCCGAGGCCGAAGAAACGGCGAAATTCGTCATGGAAACCTCAGGTGGTTCGACACTGCCGAACATCGTTGTCGCGGATGACGCGATGTCTGCGGGCTGGATGGCAGAGGACGACGAGGACGAGCTGCTTCTGCTCTAGGATGCGGGGTCGGCAAAATTGCCACGCAACAAAGCCTCCCGGTTTCGAGGCCGTGAATTCTGGCTCAGATTTCGCGGCCTTTTCTCTGGTTTTGGTTCGGGTGCAGGATGACGCCGACCTCGTCAAGCGCTCGCGCCATCGCGCTGTCTCCATTCGGTCGAACGGTCGCGACTAGCGCATCGAAGCGCGCACGTAATTCTGACTTCTCCGGGCCTTGGCAATCGTTCCAGTGACGCCCCTGAAGCCCCATCACAAGAGCATAGTAGCCGATGAAATGCGGCCTCGTGCCGGCCTTGATCAGGCGCCCATAAGCCGCGTCGGCCCCAAGGGCGCGTAATTCTTCCGCCGAAACGATACCCGCCCTCTCGAAAGCCTCGGCCATGGCAGGACCGATGTTTCGAACATCTGTCACAGGTGTGGTCATACGCCCAGATTAGGGCGGATCACCCATACACAAAAGCCCCGCCTGGTGGCGTCTCAGATTGCGGCCCAATCGTCGAAACGATGAGGCGTCTCGGGCTTTTCAGGTTGTTCTTTGGCATTGGCAGGCGGTTTTGCCTGATCACTCGGGACGTTCACTTCACGCTGATCAATCATAACGAATACTCCTAACAACAAGATAAGCGTGCCAAAAAGGAGCGACGAAATCATGTCCCGCAGCTGCCGGAACAGAGGTTTTTTCTGACGTGTTGCGGCAAATCCCGCGCTTGTCCGCCCGAACAGTGAAATCAAAGTGGCGACGATGCGGTCCGAAACCTGGGTGTTTTCCACACGAAAGCCCACAGGTGAGCTTACCGCTCGGATACTTTAGTTCTTGTCTTCAAATCTCTGAAATAGCAGTATTATGGCTCGTCAAATTGGCGCGCGCTCAATGATTTCGTGCCTGAATACAGCGGGCCTTTTGGGTGTTTCCCACAGCTTGCAATGACAGATTCGCACACATGCATTTGGCCATGTAACCGACCGAACTCTGTCCAGAAATTGCCACAGTTCTGCAAGATTCTGACACAAAAACAGCCATAGGTTGTATAATTCACCGCTGTGGATGATGCTCTGTCGTTAAGAAAGACTTACTCTATCAGCGTGGGATTGGCGAGGGACAGTCGTCGGACCCATGCGTTGGCGTGCAAGATGAGTTGATCGCCAGCAGTTCATAGCGTTCGTAAGGAGTACCGAGATGCGCGTCGAATTTCTTAACTTTGCCAAGTCCGAGGATGGGGCCTCGTTGGTGGAATATGCGGTTGCCTTGATCGTGGTGACCATCATTGGTGGCGCCGGTGTGATTGCACTGGGCCAAAACGCCGGTGGTGTGACCGAAGCGGCCTGTGGCACGGCAGCTGACGCCTTGGCGGCTGTAGACCCCACCGCAACAGCGGAGGAATGCGAAGGCGTTCCGGGTGTTGGCGGCGGCGGCGGCGGGGGCTGATACCCGCACATGAGTCAAGCCGGCGCTGATGGGGGGCCCATCATGGGTCCCGCATAGCCACCTGAAACGGAGTGGTAATGACCAGTCTAATCGGAGCCATCAAAAAATTCGCCGGTGACGCGGCCGGAGCAACAATTGTCGAATATGCCGTAGCCCTTATTGTCGTGACCATCGTCGGCGCCGTGGTGCTGACCTTTGGCGACAATATCGCAGGCATCGTCGACGCGACGGCCGGAGCGTTCTGATAAAGCGGCATCGCCGCAAAGCATCGATGTTGGAGTAATTCCATGCGTGTTCGTTCTCTATTGATAACGATGCTGGGTATCGCCGTGGCGGCAGCCTCAGTCTATGCCTCCCGAGAGTTTCTGGCCGTCGAGCAAGCGACAGCCTCGGCGGAAAAACCTACGCCTGCACTGGTCAGTGTCGTCGTGGCGGGTCAGGACATCTCGTTCGGCTCGACAATCGAGGCTCACAAGCTGACCACCATCCAATGGCCCGCAGAGGCCGTTCCGGCGGGCGTCTACACCGAATTTGCGCCCTTGTTGCCGCGTGACGGCGAAGAACCGCGCCGCGCGCGCAGGCCGTTTGTCAAAGGTGAGCTCTTGCTGCCCGCCAAGCTGTCGGACTTCGGAGAGAAGGTCACCATTGGCCAGACGCTGAGACCCGGCAATCGGGCGATGGCCATCAGCGTGAACGCCACGACCTCGGTCGGCGGTTTCGTGACGCCGGGCGACTTTGTCGATGTCGTTCTGACCAGTCGCGACAAGCGCGGCTTAAAGGCCACCACAATTTTGCAAAAGATCCGCGTGGTCGGCGTTGACCAACAGTCGGACGAACTGACCGAGCGCGCGCAGGTCGCCCGGACCGTGACCGTCGAAGTGACCCCGCGGCAAGGCCAGAAACTGGCCTTGGCGCAGCGCGCGGGCACGCTCAGCCTAACGCTTCGCAACATCGGCGAAGTGGATGAAGGCGAACAGGAACTGGATGTCATCCGGCTCAGTGACATCATTCAGGACGACGCGCCCGTCGTGACGCTACCCGAGCCGAAGCAAACCGTAAAAGTGCGGCGCGGCAGCGCGATTGAAGAGGTCGAATTGGACGGTGCTGCTGAGGAGTTGCAAGGCGACGGAAGTTGAGGCGGGACCATGGGGGTGGGCCAGCTAACAAAGCACATTCATAAGTTCGTCAGACGCGAGGACGGGACCCTTCTGGTCTTCTTCGCGGTCTGCACCATGACGATTCTGGGGATCGTCGCGCTGTCGTTCGATCTGGGCCGTCGCGCGGCGACACAGACAGACATGCAATCCTTCGTCGACAACGTTGCCCTCGCCTCTGCGGGCGAGCTTGACGGCGAACCGGATGCGATCACACGGGCCACGCGCGCAGCCACGGATGTGGTGGTCGCCGCAAATGACCAGTTGAAGTCAGGAACGGCGGGTCAGGACTACACGATGGCCCTTGATCAGATTGTCTTTTACGAGACGTTGCCAGCGGAAGATATGCCCAGTTCGCTCTCGACCAGCGTGCTCCGGACGGAAAAGTATCAGCTCCCCACAGCATCCACGACGACGGATCCGACGCTCGCGAACTTCGTTGGCATTCGCCTGACCTCGGTCGATGTCCCCTGGATTTTCGCCAGCATCTTCAGCCCGTCCGACCTGCCGGGCGAGGGTATCGGCGCCGTCGCGGTGGCGGGTCTTTCGGAATGGACTTGCGATATTGCCCCCCTGGCGTTTTGCCTGCCCAATGCGGGAGGATCGCCCTTGCCGGTTTTCCCAGGGCAGGCGATGTCGCTTACGACAGCGCTGCAGGGACAAACCTGGGGTGAGGGCGACTTCGGCTTCATCTCGGTGGACATTGATTCGGCGGGTGTCTGCGCGGGCATTCCTGACGCGGCCGGCCGCCTTGCTTGTCAGATCACCCTCGATCGCCGGGTTGCGGCCTGCTTTCAGACCCGGCAGGCCGATGTCGAAACCGGCCAGCGCCCGGATCAGGAACTGGCGGCCTTCAACATGGCCTTCGATGACTTTTCGGGCGCAATGATCCAGTTCTTCAACGATCCCCGCTATGCGCCGGGGCCGCACACCATCCGAGGGTTCGAGCCCGATCCCGGCGACATTTGTGTCCCCGGCGCGCCTTCCACGGATACAATGGCCTTTCCGCTTGATGACTGCCACACCTCGGGGACCTGCCTCGGTGGTGCCTACGGGGACGGAGACTGGTCGGAAGGGCGCGAAGAATACGTCGAGGTCAACTACGGGCTGGTGCTCGAAGACGACGATGGTGGCGACGACGGTGATGACGGCGGAATAATCGGTCTCGATGACGGTACCTTCTTCGATTTCCCCGAAGCGGGCCTGTCGCGCTACCAGTACTATCTGCGCGAAATCGAGCGCGCAGAAAACGGTGGCGTCATGGATGCTGCAGGGGTGCCGCCCTATACCGGTTCCGTCTATCAGGTGGACAATGATGGAAGCGGCGAAGCGGTGGAGGATTACACCACATGGGACGACTTCTGGCCCGACACATACGTCGGCTTGAACCCGATCATTCCGGATGCTCACGGCCGCTCTGAAAACGGTCTGCCGCAATGCAATACCGCCAACCTCGATCCGGACCGGGCAGACCGGCGGGTCATGCTGGCTGCCGGTATCCACTGTCCGTCGTCCGGTGACGTGGTCACCGGCAACGACAGCGAAGTCAGGGCCGAAGCGTTCTATCGCGTCTTTCTTCTGGGGCCGGCAACGAACGAGATCGGTTTTCCGCCGACCTTCGACTTGAACGTCGAAGTGATCGAAGAAGTGGACATCACAACCGACCGCGAAGTGGTGCAGCTTTACCGATGAACTGGGCGCGCCGTCATAACTCGCATCGCTTTCGGGCAAGCGAACGGGGCGCCACGGCGGTCGAATTCGCCATTCTGATGCCCATCATGATGGTCTGCTTCGGAGCCATCGTCGAAGGTGCGCGCATCTATTGGAACTACCAAAGCGCCGTCAGCGGGGTTCGCGATGCGACCCGCTACCTTGCGCGCACGGTCGATCCCGCCATCTGCGGCGGTACGACCAACACAACGGCTGCCCCGCTTCCCGGCAGTGCGCTCGTCGATGCGCGAGAAATTATCCGGGAACACATCGGAACGGGCGAGACAAACCTTTTTCCTGTGGCTGTGCGAGTCGATGGCATCCGCGCCGAATACACCTGTCCCGATTTGAACTTGCGCGTGAACCCGACGCCCATCGCGCAGGTCGAGGCCCGGCTGATCGTGGATTTGCCATTCGGCACTGTCTTCGAGTTCTTCGGGAACCGATCCAACAGCCAGATGCAAAGCACGATCATAGACCAATCGCGGATTTACGGGCTATGACATGGCAGCGTTTGATATCGTTTGCGCGCCGCTTCCGGCGGTCCGAGGATGGGGCGTCGCTGATCGAGTATTCGATCGTTATCTCGCTGTTCCTGCTCGTCTTTTTTGCCATCCTCGATTTTGGGCGCCTCGGCTTCAACTGGGTAATGACGGAAAAGGCGATGCAACGTGCCGCGCGCATCGCGGTCGCACGTCCCCCCGTCTGCCCCGGCGTGCCCGAAACGCACGATCGTGGCACCCGGGTTTCAGCCAGATACGGCGATCTTTGTCGTGCCGGAGACAATATCTGCATGCCGGAGCCCGCGCAGGTCTGTCGGCTCAGCACCTCGACCATGCTGTCTGCGATGACCGACTACCAAACGGACTGCCCGGCCGCCACGAATGCCGACACGGCAACGGAAATCTGGTGCATCATCTGGCCAATCCTGCCGTCCAACGCGACGCCGGCGAATGTCCAGGTTAGCTACAGCTTCGAAAAAAGTCTGGGCTTTCTTGGCGGACCATATACGCCTATTGTCGAAGTCTCGGTTGCGGACCTTCGGTTCAGCTTCATAACGCCGCTACCGGGACTTGCAGCCTTGGTCGGAGGCGGCGCTACGACTAACCTGTCAGAGGATGCGGACAGCAACGGGCAGGCCGACATAGCATTTCCGGACATGTCGGTGTCCATGCCGGCAGAAGATCTGAGCTTGGGGGGCAGGGGATGATGCCCGTGGCATACGAAAGGGGCCAAAATGGCTAGTGCGACATCGGTACTGCTGATTTCTGACGACCAGGGTGTCTCGAATGCCGTGAGCCTGGCGCTGTCGGACAAGCGCCGGGTCAAGCTCAGCTCCGAAAACCGATCCGTTGCCAGCATGAATGGCACGGCGGTTCGCATGGCCGCCGAAAACGACATTGTCGTTTTCGCGACCGACCCCGGCAACCGCGAGGATCTGAACGCGATTCGCGCGCTCCATGCCGAGCGGGGCGAAAACTCGATCTTCCTGGCGCTCACCGACCGCGACATCACGCTGGCGCGCGCACGGGCGCTTTCGGACGCGGGCGTCGACGATGTTCTGCCGTTCCCGGTCACCGGCGAAGAGCTGGGCCGTCAGATGGAGAAGTGGCTTCAGAAGGTCGCCAGCTCCAAGACCAGCGGTGGGCATGACGGATCGGTGATCGTTGTGTCCCAAGCGCGTGGCGGGATCGGCGCCACCACGGTTGCCGTGAACCTTGCCGACCAATTGCAGGCCCGCAAAGGCCGCTTCCGCCGGGGCCCCGCCAACAGCGTCGCCATCGTGGACCTCGACCTGCAGTTCGGCGCGGTCGGCGACTTTCTGGACATTGAGCCGCAGGAAGGTCTCATGCAGCTGGCCACGGGCGATGTGATGCCGGACCAGATGTGGGTCGAACAATCGCTTGCGGATACGCCGGGCGGGCTCTCGGTTTTGGCAGCACCTGCAGATTTCATGCCGCTTGAAGCCATCAACGCCAAGCAGATCGAGTCGCTGATCGCAGCGCTCAGGGCAACGCATGATTACGTCGTGGTCGACATGCCGCGTGCCCTGGTTGACTGGATCGAGCCGGTCATCAATTCAGCCGACGAAATCCAGATCGTGACCGATACAACGGTACCCTCCATCCGCGCCACGCGGCGGCTGATGGACTTCTATATGGCCGACAACCCGGGCCTTCAGATCGAGATCGTGATCAACCACGAAAAACGCCCGATGATGCAGGCCGCGCATCACAAAGAGGCCGCCCGGGTCCTCGAAAAGAAGTTCGAACACTGGCTGCCGCATGACCCAAAGGCCGCTCGCAACGCGGTCGATTTCGGGCGTCCGTTGTCTGAAGTGTCCCCGCGCTCTGATCTGGCCAAGGCAATCGGGCTTTTGGCACGTGGTACAGTCGCCCGCTTGTCCACCGGTGAACGGGCGAGCGCGTCGTAGGAGGTATGAATGTTCAAGTCGTTTGGGAAATCGTCAGGGCCCGAGAAACCTGAAGCCGCCGAAGACGCCCCACCGGTTCAGGCCAGCGCCGTTGCGGCCGAAAAGGCGCTCCGTGCGCTGAACGCGACCGATGCCAAGCTGACCGAACGCCTTGAACTGAAAAACCGTCTGCACACCGCGCTGCTTGAGCGCCTGAACCTTTCCGTCATCGACAAGGTCCAGACCGAGGAACTGCGTCGCGAAGTGGCCAATCTGGTCCAGCAGGTGCTGGCCGAAGAAAAGCGGCCGATGCGGACCGAGGACTTCAAGCAGATCGTCGATGAACTGATGGATGAGGTGCTGGGTTTCGGCCCGCTCGAGCCGCTTCTGGCCGATCCGTCCGTGAACGACATCCTCGTCAATGGGCACTCGAACGTCTACATCGAACGCTTCGGCATTCTCGAAAAGACAACTGTCCGGTTCCGCGACGAGAGGCACTTGCTGCGCATCATCGACAAAATCGTCTCCTCCATCGGGCGCCGGATCGATGAAAGCCAGCCCTGGGTCGACGCGCGCCTTGCCGATGGCAGCCGGGTCAACGCAATCATCCGGCCCTGCGCCATCGACGGGCCGTCGCTTTCGATCCGCAAGTTCTCCCGCAAGCCGATACTTCTGGAAAAGATGGTCGAGCTTGACTCGCTGACCACCCAGGCGGTGGACTTCCTGACGACGCTCGTGCAGGCGCGCATGAATATCCTGATCTCGGGCGGCACCGGCTCGGGCAAGACGACGCTTCTCAATGCCATGAGCCGCGCCATCGAACCCCGCGAACGCATCGTCACCATCGAAGACGCCGCCGAACTGCAACTTCAGCAGGAACACGTCGTGCGCCTTGAAACCCGCCCGCCGACGCCATCGGGCACGGGGGCAATCATGCAGCGCGATCTGGTCAAGAACGCACTTCGGATGCGCCCTGACCGCATCATCGTGGGCGAGGTGCGGGGCGCCGAGACCTTCGACATGCTGCAAGCCATGAACACCGGTCACGACGGCTCGATGACCACCGTCCACGCCAACACGGCGCGCGACGCGCTGGCGCGGATCGAACAGATGGTGACAATGATCGGGATCGATTTGCCGCTTTCGGCCATCCGGTCCCAAATCGCCAGCGGGCTGAACTTCGTCGTCCAGCTCAACCGCATGTCCGATGGCAACCGCAAGGTCATGTCGATCAGCGAGATCACAGGCATGGAAGGCGATACCATCATGATGCAGGACATCTTTGTCTTCAAAAGGCAGGGCAAGGATGAAAACGGCCGGGTCTTGGGAAAGCTGATGTCGACAGGCATGCGCCCCCGCTGCGCCGAACAACTGATTGCCGCCGGCATCGATCTGGCGCCCCTGCAGATGGCGGGGGAATGATCCATGCAGTTGCCCGAGTTCCTGCAAACCAACCTGAACGCCCAACTTCTGATCTACATCGGTTTGGTCATAGGCGTGCTTCTGGCTTTCGAGGGCCTCCGGCAACTGTTCTCGGGCCACGGGCGCCGCGAAGAAGCGCGCAGCCGCCGCATGCAGATGATCGCGAAGGGTGCCAGTACCGAAGAAATCCTCGCCATCCTGAAACCCGAGGAAAAGCAAACGCTGGCCAGCCGCATCCCCTTCGTGGGGGACCTGCCGACCGTTTTGCGTCAGGCGGGGGTCACCATGTCGTCGGGGGCCTTCCTGACGACCTCTTTTGTCGGTTTTGTTGCGGTCAGCTTGCTGTTCGCCCAGCTTTTCAATCCTGTTCTGGGCGTGCTTTTCGGCTTCGTGCTCTGCCTTGTGATCCCGCTGACAGCCGTCCGATTGCAGCGGACACAGCGGATCAACGAGCTGGTCAAGCAGCTTCCGGACGCGCTGGACATGATGGCGCGCGGGCTTCGGGTCGGGCATCCGCTCAGCGCCTCGCTCGCTGCCGTCGCGAATGAAATGCCCGACCCCATCGGGACCGAGTTCGGCATCGTCGTCGACCAGGTCTCTTTCGGCGACGAACTGGTCGATGCATTCAACGAGTTCGCGGACCGGTTGAACCAGGAAGACATCCACTACCTGGCAACCGCCGTCGCCATTCAGCACGGCACCGGTGGCGATCTGGCCCGCGTTCTGACGGTGCTCTCCAAGGTGATCCGCGATCGCCTGACAATGCGGCGCAAGGTGCAGGCGATCTCGGCCGAGGGACGGCTTTCGGCGGCCATCCTCAGCGTCGTTCCGGTGGTCATCTTTGTCGGGCTCAATCAGATGTCACCGTCCTACTACGGCGATATCGCTGATGAACCACTTGCCAAACCCCTGATCTTCATCGTGATCGCACTTGTCTTGCTGAACGCCTTCATCCTGCGCCGCCTCGTAGCCTTCAGGTTCTGACGCATGGTCCAGTGGCTTCTGAACATATTCCCGGCACTTGATAGCCAGGCCAACCTCATCCTGATGGTGGGCGTCGGGATCGGGATGATGCTGTTCGTCTATGGCGCCTTCGATGTGCTCACACCCTCGAACCCGGCGGCACGCCGCTATCGGCGCGACGGGTCGGGCGAGCGGCGGAGCAATTTTGACGCCGGCATCCTCTACAACCCCGAGGTCGACCCCAAGGGCCTGATGAAGGCGCTTCTGCCAGGTGACCGAAACGAACGTTCGAAACTAAAGCGCGATCTGCGCAACGTCGGTTTCGTCGGTCCAAACGCCATTGTGCGTTACTTCCTGCTGCGCGTGGCGCTGGGCGTGGGGCTGCCGCTGGTCTTCGTCGCTGTGATCATGCTTCGCCGTGCGGGCTTTCCGATGCCCGATGATCTGGTCTGGGCGATCGACAACACGCCGCGGCTTGTCATGTTGCAGATCGTAACCGCCCTGGCGGGGGTCGGTTTCTTTGCACCCGCGCTTTGGCTCCACCAACGCGTTAACGCGCGCCGCCGCCAGATCGAAGAAAGCTTTC
Source organism: Paracoccaceae bacterium (assembly GCA_030065075.1). Classification (GTDB taxonomy): domain Bacteria; phylum Pseudomonadota; class Alphaproteobacteria; order Rhodobacterales; family Rhodobacteraceae; genus JAJDOD01. The sequence goes on from JASJDQ010000028.1 coordinate 10,123, forward strand.
CGAACGCGCTCGACCTGATCCAGATTTCGGTCGAGGCGGGCCTGGGCTTCGATGCCGCCATGACGCGTGTCGCCAACGAAATGGTGCATTCGGCACCCGAACTCTGCCGGGAATTCCGGATGGTACAGTTGGAGATCTCGGCCGGTGGCGAGCGCGAGAAAGCGCTCATGGACATGGCCAAGCGCACCAATGTGGACGAGGTGAATTCCTTCGCCAATGTCGTGCTGCAATCCGTGCGCTTCGGCACGTCCATGTCAGATGCGCTTCAGATCTACGCTGGCGAAATGCGCCTGGCACGGGAATTGAACGCGCAGGAAAGAGCGAACAAGCTTCCAGTGAAAATGTCTGCGGTCATGTCGGCTCTGATGCTGCCCGCGATGATCCTTCTGATCGTCGGGCCGGTCGTTATTCGCTGGATGAACACCTTCGGTTGAGCCGCGAAAGCACCAGAAACGGGCGATTCGTGGCCGTTAACTATTTGTGGCCAGAATGCGGCAGTTCCGACGAATATCGTCAGAATCCGTAAACAATACTACACGAGAGCGGTTTTTTGTTTCGATAATATGCAAAACGACAGCCGTTTGTGATACATTGCAACATACGTTGTCTGCCAAGATTGACTATGGACCAGTGATTTGCGTTATCCTTTGAGACGGAGCGGCAAGAACTCCCGACAGGGGTGAACAGAGAGTGCGCAGTCGATTTTCGACTGAAGCGTGGGTAATTTGTGGGGAGAGGTTTGCGCGACGACAAGGCCATATCCGGGGACGGAACTTCCATACCCGATCTGACAGTTCTGGACGGCATTGCAAGTTGGTGCGGCGGTCTGCACGGCTCTATGCCGCTGTCCGAAGCGCTGCAAGCCCTGGCGTCCGGTCTCGGCGCATCGGCGGCCGCTATCTCTCGGCATCATTACCGGTCTGAAGAATTGGCACGAACGGTGGCTCTCTATTCCGGTCAGATGCGCCGACCGTTGCGTCGCAGTTTCGGACAGGATGTGCTTGGCTACCTCTATGGCACCGAACGGTTGGGCTCTGTGATCTTCATGGGCGATCTGCTGGGGGACCCGCAATGGAGCGTGTCGCCGGCCCTCCGGTCCTGGATGAGCTCCAAGGTGATCCACGAGATCGCGGTCATCCCCTTGGCGCGGACCCGAAACCACGTCGATTTCATCGAATTTCACTTCGACCATGTGCTTGACCGGACGGCCTACAACGATCTGGAGCGCCTGGTGCCGACCATCATGCGATCCTGGAACGGGCGGAAGCCCGGGCTGGTCACCCATTCGCTGATCGATGAACGAATTGCGATCGCGCATGCGCCAGCAGCCGACCGCAAGCCCGCGCAAGATGAACCGCTGTTGGGCGTCTCAAACCCCGCGCGGCTCAGCCGGGCCGAGTTCCGCGTGTGCCTGATGTTGTCGCGAGGTCTGTCGGTCAAAGGCGTGGCCGAAGCGCTGAGCCTGTCGGAAAACACTGTCCGCTCGCATCTGCGCGCGATCTACTCCAAGACCGATACGTCGAACCTGGCCGAATTGATGTATTGCATCCTGTCGGTCGGGCGTCCCGAAGACGAAACCGAATATCGGTTCGGAACGCGGTAGGTTTCATCTGGGTTTTGCGCCGCGCTTTGCGCGTCACCCAGGGCAGGGGGCTTTGCCCACTCTTGGCCTCTCGGCCAATTCACCCCCAGGATATTTTGACCAAGAAGACGGCAAGACCTTCTGTCAAAGGTCGATCGTGATCTCGCCGTTCGCCGCCGCCGCACGCGATTGGCAGAGGATTATGTTCGTCTTCCGCTGCGCCTCTGACAGAACGAAATCGCGGTGCTCGACCTCGCCCTCCAGAAGCCCACATTTGCACACCCCGCAAAGCCCGTCCGAACATTTGACATCGATGGCGATACCGTGCTCGGTCAGAACATCTGTTGCGGATTTGTCCGCTGGCACGTCGAAGCTTTGTCCGGACCGCGCCAGATGCAGGGTGAACGCGTGGTTCTCGTACTCGGGCAACACGGGTACCGCGAAATACTCCAGATGCCGCGCCTCTTCAGGATAGCCTGCGGCCTCCGCTCCTTCCATCACCGCCGCCATATAAGCGTCTGGCCCACAGGTATAGACATGCGCGCCCGGCACGTAGGCGCCCAGAATGGTGTCCAGATCGGCGCGCGTGCCTTCGTCCGAGACATGAAGGTGCACACGGTCCGCCCAAGGCACCTTCGCCAAACAATCGGCAAACGCCGCATTCGAGCGGGTGGGAACGGAATAGTGCAACGTGAAGTCCTTGCCCAAGGCGTGCAGACGATGCCCCATTGCCACCATTGGCGTCACGCCGATCCCACCGCCCATCAGAAGCGTCTTCGATGCGTCCTCTGCCAGCGGGAAGTGGTTGATCGGGCGCGATAAGAACACGCGCCGATTTTCGGTGAAGATGCGATGTATCAGTTTCGATCCACCCCGCCCGTCGTCTTCGCGCAGGACGGCGATCTGGTACCTGGAACGGTCCGCCGGATCGCCCGACATCGAATACTGGCGCAGAAACTCGGGCGCGACCACGATGTCCAGATGCGCGCCCGCCTCCCAGGCCGGCAGTTCGCCGCCATCGGGCGCTTGGAATTCGTAAAGCGTGATGTCGTCCGAGAGTTTCTCGGCCCGACTCACGACCACGCGCAAGACCGGACTGTCGGCATGACTTGGCACCTCATGGGCCAGCCCCTTTGTATCGCCGCGATCCAGCCGTGCACGGTATTCCTCGGGCGTTAGCATCTCGCGGTATGCCTGAATGCCCGCCTCGCGATCCATCGGGAAGGGATAGGGCCAAGGCGGTGGCGTCAACGGCGCGGGATAGACGGCGAGCGTCTGGTCTTCGTAGCGCAAATCCAGATCCCGTTGCAGATCGCGAGCATTCACGGGGTGACGCGCCGGGCGATAGCCGCCGTCCTCCTCGATCTCCAGATCCCACCACCATTTCTTCACCGGGTTCAGCCCACCATTGCCGACCATATCGTCGAGTTTGGCCAGTGCGGGTGCGAGCTTGGGCACATTCATCGCCGCCCAGCGGAAGGGCCGTTCGGCAAAGAGCCCGTCAAGGTTCCAGGGGCAGGTCTTCATGCAGCGCCCGCACATGGCACCACCCTCGGTCGTGATCCGGTAGGTGGCGCAGCGTTGACTGTCGGACTTCCAGATCTCGTAGCCGTTGAACATCAGCTTCGGCCCGGCCGTGATCGCACCGCTGGGACACTCGCGGGCGCATTTGGTGCAGGCCTCGCAAAAGGATTGCAGCCCGAAGTCGATGGGCTTGTCATGGGCCAGCGGCATGTCCGTCGTGACAACGCCGGACTTAAGACGCGGGCCAAGGAAGGGGTTCAGGATCACCTCGCCGATCCGGCTGACTTCGCCCAGCCCCGAGATCAGCAACAAGGGCGGCTGCAACACGTCGCCATCCAGCACGGTATGCGCCTTCGCTTTGTAGCCCAAGCGCCTGATCTGCTTGGCAATTATCCCGCCCAGAAGCGAGAACCTTAGGTACGCGCGCATCGACTGCGCGACCGAAATCCAGTCGTCGCCGCTGGCGCCTTCCATCGTCTCGAAGCCTTGATCGACGATGACGGAAATCGCGTTGTCATGGGGCGGATCGATGGGTGTGCCCGTGGCGTCATGGCTGTACCACGCCCACTCGGGACACCGGCTGATGCCCACTGCATCGCAGCCGAGGAAATAGGCCGCGGCCTTGACGTTCTCGGCGTTCCGCTCGGCATCGGTGGGGCGCAGGTCGCCCTCGGCAGCCCCGTCCTGCAAAAGGACAAACGCGCCCAGCATCCGCCGCTGCGCCATCGAGGGCGCGGCCTTCCGCGCATAATGCCCGCCCTTGGCGTTGTCCTGCAAGCTCTTCCCCATGTCGCCGAACTGCGCGCGGGCGAACATGTCTGTCCGTTTCGGCACGCGCGGCACGCGTGGTTCGTCGATGAAGGTCGTGGGATCATCGACGCGCTTCAGCGTCTCGAACGGATGCGGACCCTGAACATAGTAGCGTTTCTTGTAAGGATCGCGGTCCATGCCGCTTTTTCGCGTGCCATAGCCCAGCCACCACTTCCACCCCAGCGTCGGCTGCTCCATCGCCAGCGGCTGGTCGGACGCCAGTTCGAACGTCGTGGTGACGACGGCCAGACCGAAACGAACGCCCAGGAAGGGGTTGGTCGGCACACCATCCACCGGCAGGGCCAACCCGGCCTCAATCGCCAGCCGGTTCAGATCAACATCCGAGGATGTCACCGTGTGCGCCTTGGCGTCCCAGCCTAGAAGCCGGATGTAGTTGGCCAGGATGACCGCAACCTCGGTTGACCGCAGCGCCGCACGGGCCGCCTGTGCGTCTTCCAGCCACGCCGTGCCGACCTCGCCCTTGTCCGGGTCGCGCGGCATCTCGGTCAGGAAGACCAAAGCATGGGTGTGGCCTTCCACCGTGGAGGGCGGAGCCTCCATCGACTCCTTCAGATCCGCCATGATCAGATCGATGCCGCTCGCCAACGTCTTCGTCTGACGCGTTCTCAGCTCCTCTGCCAGACGGTCGATGTCGGGGTTGCGCACCGGCTCCGCCAGATGCGCCTCGCGCGGCAGGACGCAAATCCCGACCATACTGATGTCTTCGAAATACCCGAAAGCTTTCAGATGGTTGGCGCGTTCGGTTGGATCGGCTGGGCACTCGGCCCGCGCCATGTTCACCAGCCCGTCGCGGATCGCATCCATGCAGGCTTGATACTCGGCCATGGCATTCACCAGCGCCTCCGGTGCCTCGGGACGGCGGAAGGAAAGCGGTTCGAAGGCGGGAAGTTCGGCCAGCACTGGCGCGTCCTGCCGTGCGAGACGCTCCAAGGGGTAGGGGCCAAGATGAACGGGACGTTTGGCGTCGGAAAAGAGGCGCATGAGGCGACGTTAGAGGAACGGGCGCAGTCCTGCCAGAGGGCGAATTCCAGCGCATTTGCGCGGTCACGGAAGCAATGTGGCGCATCTCGAATTCCGCGTCACATACTCTCCATTTTATTGCAGCCTCTTGCGTTTGCCCTCTGCTGTACGCGTGCTAGCCTTTCGCTAACCCAACCGGAGGAACCTGGATGCGCATACCGGGCATTGTCGCCGCCTTGATATTCTTGGCCACCCCTGCAGCCGCCGAAAACCACGAGACGATCGCAAGTCACGGCATCTCCGCCTTTGGCGAATTAAGATACCCGGCAGGCTTCCCGCATTTCGACTACGTGAATCCGGACGCGCCCAAGGGCGGTACCATGAGCTTTCGCGGCACGCTCGCCAGCTCCACCTTCGACAGCCTCAATTGGTTCATTCTGGCAGGCGAACCGGCCCAGGGGCTCCGGCATATCTACGACCAGTTGATGGTCCGCGCCTTTGACGAACCCGACTCCGTCTATGGCTCGCTTGCCGAGCAGATCGAGTACCCCGAGGACCGCTCCTGGGTCATCTATACGCTCCGCGAGGGCGCCACGTTTTCCGACGGTGAGCCTGTGCAGGCCGACGATGTGGCCTACACCATCGACATCCTCAAAAGCGATGGAAACCCGCGTTGGCAAATCCTGCTGAAAGACGTCGAAGGCACCGAGGTTCTGTCGGACCGCGAGGTGAAGGTTACATTTGCAGCAGACGCCCAGACGCGCGACCTGATCTCGACCGTGGGCCAACTCTACATCCTGCCCAGGCACTACTATGAAACGGTCGAATTCAACCGCTCGACGCTGGAGCCGCCCGTCGGCTCGGGGCCTTACGTCATCTCGGACGTCGAACCGGGCCGCAACATCACCTATTGCCGGAACCCTGACTATTGGGCGGCGGACCTTAATGTGAATGTCGGCACCTGGAATTTCGACTGCTTCCGCTACGAATACTTCACCGACACCACCGCCGCCTTCGAGGCACTGAAAGCGGGTGTCTACCTCTTCCACGAAGAGTTCTTCTCGGCCATCTGGGCCACCGGCTACGATTTCCCGGCGCTCGATGCAGGCCACGTCAAGCGAGAGACCATCGGCGATGACCGTTCCTCCGGCGCGCAGGGCTTCTGGCTGAACCTCAGGCGGGAGAAGTTTCAGGACCGCCGCGTCCGCGAAGCCGTGGGCCTCATTTTCAACTTCGAATGGTCAAACGAAACGCTGTTCTATGGCCTCTACAACCGGACCGACAGCTTCTGGGAGAACTCGCCGATGCAAGCGGCAGGACCGCTTGAAGGCGAGGAATTGGGCGTTCTGGAGCCGTTCCGGGACCAACTGCCTGCGCGCATCTTTACCGAAGACGCCTTTGTTCCACCCGTTTCCACCACGCGCAAGACCGACCGGCGACTGGTGCGCCGGGCCGCGGCGCTTCTGGACGAGGCAGGGTGGATGACGGGCAGCGACGGCTTTCGCAGAAATGCTGCCGGCGAGACACTGACCCTCGAAATCCTCGACGATGGCCCATCCTTCGAACGGATCGCACTTCCTTTCATCGAAAACCTCAAATTGATCGGGATCGACGCCTCCTGGGAACTGATCGACCCCGCGCAATACGAGGAAAGGCAGGAGAATTTCGACTACGACGTCGTGATCGGGCGCTTTTCACTGCCGCTCTCGCCGTCTGTCGAGCTGAACACGCTTTTCGGCTCGGACAGTGCCGACCGTCCGGGGACCTTCAACCTCTCGGGCGTTCAGGACCCGGTCGTGGATGCGCTGATCGAACAGGTCATCGCAGCCAAGGACCGCGAAACCCTGACAACGCGCGTCAAGGCACTCGACAGGGTGCTGCGGGACAAGATCATATGGGTGCCCAACTGGTACAAGGGCTCGCACTGGATCGCCTATTGGGACGTCTTCGGCTTCCCGGACGGAAAACCGCCCTTTGATCGGGGCACGGATTACTGGTGGTTCGATCAGGAGAAATATGACGCGCTGATCGCAGCTGGTGTTCTCAGATAAGATTTTGCGCCGGGCGACAGGAAGGGAAGGGGGCGTTCGTGGGCACAAGGTCCACCGAACCTTTGTTGTTCTTCCTCGCCCCCAGCACACTTGCTCTGGAATGAAGAAGCTTTCCGGCAACACGTCCAATTCGACTCAAATTGTCCTTCGCCCGTTCGAAAATATCCCGGGGGAATTGGCCGACAGGCCAAGGGGGCAGAGCCCCCAGGCCAATCGTTTCAGAGTAGGCGTCCGTTCGCCGTCAATGCGCCGGCGCGCGCATTCAGCCCGGCACTCGGCCCGATGCCGATGTCGCGCTGCAGATGTTCGGGCAGGGCCAGCAAGACCGCGCGTGCGGCGCGATCCTTCCGCACCTTGGCCCGTGCCGCCCACCATTCTCGAACAAGGTCCAGACGCTCGCGCAGGAAGCGGAAAAGCTGTCCGACATCAGCTCCCGGCAGAACACCCGGTCTAGGGGCAAAAAGGTAGTCGAAGGGGTTGGGATTAATCGTGTGCATGTTCAGAAGCCCTTTCGTTGATATCTGACGAAGGGTGTAGCAAGCGGACCAAGCGTGTTTTGCGCGAATCTGACGCGTAAGTCCGTCTAATCTCGCAAATATGTTATTCTTGATGCGAGATTTTATCGAATCACACGAATCGGACGCACTCCATGGCCCAACCGACCCTCGACGAATTCGACCGCCGCATCCTCGATGCCATGCGGATCGACAGCAACCGCACCGGTCAGGAACTGGCCGGGATCATCGGGCTTTCGGCGGCGGCCTGCCTGCGTCGTCTCCAGCGTTTGCGCAAGATTGGGGCCATCGAACGCGAAGTGGCGATCATCGCGCCCGCGTTTCAGGCGCAAACCACCAAACTGCTCGTGCTGCTGGTCATCGACCGTCACAATCCAAAACGGATCGTGGAGCTGACCGACAAGCTTCGGAAGCTCGACGAAGTCGAACGCATCTTTATGGTGACCGGCGAGGAAGACATCGCCGTCATTCTGAACTGCGCCTCGATGGAGGCCTTCACCGACTTCGCTTTCGAGCATTTCCACGAAGCGCCCGTCGAAGGTTATCAAACCCTCGTCGTCATGCGTGAATACCCGACCCGCCATCACCCCGGATGACGGGCCAGAACTGGGTTAGGGCAGCAATATCTCCACGATCGGCGGCCAGACCAGCATCACCGACAACGCCAGAAGCTGGATGCAGATGAACGGCAGGAAGCCCCGGAAGATATCCGTCAGCGAGATATGCGGTGGAGCAACCGACTTCAGATAGAAGGCCGCCGGACCGAAGGGCGGCGACAGGAAGCTCACCTGCATGTTCATACAGAACAAGACCCCGAACCAGACGCTGACATACTTCGGATCAAGCTGACCGATGAAACCGATTTCTTCGATGGGAAGCCGCTTCACGATGGGCAGGAACACCGGGATGATCAGCAGCACGATCCCCACCCAGTCCATGAAGGCGCCCATGAACAGAAGGATCAGCATCATCATCAGCAAAACCAGCATCGTCGGCATCTCGGAGCCCACGATCATGTTCGCGATGAACGTCGGTCCGCCCGCCAGCGTATAGGCGCCCGCCAGCGCCGCGGCACCAATGGTGACCCAGATGATCGTGCCCGTGGACCTGAGCGTTCGCATCAACCCGTCCCAGACCAGAGGCACTTTTCCCGGAGCGCGCATGCACCAGTAGAAGAACATGATGATGAACGGGACAGAGGCCCAGACCGCCGTACTCTCCCCGCCGATGACGGTCGCCAGCGCCCACGAGAGCGCCGAGGTTGCCAGCAGCACGGCGAATATCTTGACGATATTCTCGGCGACGAAGGCTTTCCATTCGTCCCAACTGCGATCCATGATGATCGAGATCAGAAAGACCGCCAACGCGCCCATGCCCGCCGCTTCGGTGATCCCGGTGATCCCTCCATAAATCGAGCCAAGCACGACCCCGATGATCGTGAAGGGGGCCACCAGACCCTTCCCGTATTTCCACCCGAGCGCGCAGCGTTTCTGGCCAAAGACCAATATCGCAAAGGCCACGAACCCGGCCAGCCAGGCCGCAATCCACGGGATATGATAGGGCATCCCCAGACTGATCGGGTCTTCGCCTTCCTCGACCAGATACTGCCCGGTCACGAAGAAGAAGAGGGCGCGCAGTAAAAGCACACCTGCCGCCGAAGCGCCCATGATCGTCAGAAACGCCCCGAAAAGCGCACCCTTGTGCATCCCGTCCGTTTCATGCGCCTTCTTCTCGGGCAGGGGCGCCTGGCTTGGGTCCAGGTTCACCCGGATCAGGATGTAGATGATGATGAACGACGCCAGCATGAAGCCCGGAATGAAGGCCCCCGTGAACAGGTTCTTGATCGATGTTTCCGTGATCAGGCCATAGATGATCAGCACGATCGACGGCGGAATCATCGTCCCCAAGGACCCGGACGCACAGATCGTGCCGATAGCCAGGTTCTGATTGTACCCCAGTCGCAGCATCTGCGGCAGCGCGATCAGCCCCAGAAGCACGACCTCACCGCCGATGATCCCCGACATCGCCGCCATGATAACGGCCATCAGCGAGGTCACGACCGCAATGCCGCCCCTCACGGACGACAGCCAATAGTCCAGCGCGTCATACATGCCCTTCGCAATGCCCGACCGTTCCAAAAGCGCTGCCATGAAGATGAAGAGGGGCACCGACAACAGCACATATTCTGTCATCAGATCGAATATCTTCTGCGTCAGGATGTATAAGGGCCCCGTGCCCGGGCGCCCGGTCAGAAGCCCTTCGCCAAAGGTCGACGGGTCCAGAAGCACATTGGGCTCGAACTTCATGACCATGACGACAAGTGCAAGGAAGGCCGAGGCATAGCCCAAGGGCATGCCGATGGCCAAAAGGAAGATCAGTCCACAAACAAGGACGATCGAGATTGTGCCGATATCCATTAGTCGTCGCCCTTCGGATGCGTTTTCTGAATGCTGCCGCGGGTGACATCCAAATCCCCTACGCCCTCGTCGCCCACGGCGCGCTTGATCGCCTCAAGCTCGTCTTCGTCGATGTCATCTGCGGCCGTGTGGATGACCGGCTCGGCGTTCCAATCCGAAAACAGGTTCGCGACAGCCTGCAACGCGATAAGCACGATCATGATCAGCACGAAAGGTTGAATGGTCGATGGTATCGGTGGATCGAAGGCCGTGCCGAACGTCTCCCATCGATAGAACTTCACGGCGAAAACTTGATTATAGCTGCCGAACACAAGACCGACGGCAAAGACACAGATCAAGAACGTCCAGATGATGTCGAAGACCCGCTGCATCCAACGGGGCACAACATCATAAAGCAGAAAGATGCGGATATGGCTCCGCTGCTGCATCGCGTATAGCCCGGAACTCAGGAAGACGAAGCCTCCGATCCACAGCGTCAGTTCGTTGGCCCAAAGGGTAGGGGCCTCTATCGCATATCGCAGGAAGACTTCGTACAGCATGACCCCTGTCATCGCGAGGATCAGCATCATCGTCACTCGGCCGATGAAAATGGCGAACCGATCCCTGCCGCGCCAGTCCTGGAACTCCATATGGGCAACGCTGAAGGTGCGCATGCCGATTATGGCCAGAACCGGCATCGCAATCAGCGACAGCCAGTCGATGGGGTCGGCGAAACCTCCGAAAAGCCCCGGCATATTGGGCGTCACATCCTTTTTCAGATGGATCGCGCTCGTCTGCGCGTACAGGCTTTCATTGGACGACGGCAGGAAATCCAGAATGAACGCTGGCAGATGCCAGACGAACCAGCCAGCGGCCAACACGAAGACAAATGGCACGATCCATTCGATCCATGTCCCGGTTTTCTCGGACATCACTTCCCCTCCCTTATGCCGCCCGATACCGGGCGAGGACAGCGCGATCGGGCTCCACCCCCAACCCGGGGCCTGTCGGCACCGGCACGCGTCCTTTGTTGTTTTTCACATGCTGTTGAATATTCAGCGGTTCCGTCAAGAGTTCATCGCGAAAAGCATTGTGTGTAGTGTCGAATTCCAACATTGGCTCCCACGGGTACAGACCACCCGGCAAGGGCGGCATGGCGGCCAACAGGTGCAGGTTCGTGGCCACCGCGACGGCGCTGCCCCAGACATGGTTCACAACCGGCGTGAAGTGGGCATGGGCAAGCGCCAGCACGCGCTGGTATTCGGTGATACCTCCCAGGGCACAGACTTCGGGTTGCGCGATGTCCAATCCCCGGTTCTCCAGAATGGCGCGCCAGCCCCAGCGGTTGAACTCGGCCTCGCCACCCGAGATGTTGACCTTCAGCCCGGCGCGCAATTCGCGATAGCCGTCAAGGTCCTCGGGCGCGACCGGTTCTTCGAACCAGTAGGCGTCCAACGCCTCCAATGCGCGGCCCACCACAAAGGCATCCGCCGTTGTGTAGCAATGGTTGGCATCCACCATGAACCGGAAGTCATCGCCCACGCCGCGGCGCACGGCCTCGGCCAGGCGTATGTCGTCCTTCGGGCCAAGTCCGACCTTCATCTTGGTCGCGGCAAAGCCCGCCTCCCGGATCGCCGCCGCCTCATCCACAAACCTGGCCGCCAGATCGGCGACCGGCTCGGGGCGCAGCATCATGCCATAGCCGTAAACCGGCACATCGCTCCGATGCGCACCACCCAAAAGATTGTAAACCGGCTGCCCCGTCGCCTTGCCCGCAATGTCCCAAAGCGCGATGTCGACACCGGACAAGGACTGCAACGGCATCCCCTTCTGCCCATGATCCCGCATCAGGTTGTAAACCTTGTGCCAGATTACATCGCGCGCCATCGGGTCCATCCCCAGCACCATCGGCTGGATCACCCCTTCGACGATGCCCTTGTTGGCCCGCGCAATGGCGCCCGGACCGAAGCATTCGCCCCAACCGGTCACGCCCTCATCCGTTTCCACTTCCACCAGATGGGCAGACCGCTTGGTGTAATACTGCTGCGAATAGCCCAGCACCTCGGGCAGGTCATATTCCAGCAGGTGGGATTTGATGCGCGTGATCTTCAATGCAATGCCTGGACGTTCTTCTTGGCAGAAATATCCCGGAGGGGCCCGGGGAGGCAGAGCCTCCCCGGCGAAACCTCTCTAGAAAAAACGGGGCCCGAAAGGGCCCCGTCAAAGTCCCACCGGTTCGAGTGATTACTGCATCGCGCCGATATCGGTCAGGAAGTTCACGTGGCTTTCCAGCAGGGCCTTCGCCTCCGGTGTGGTTGCGAACTTCTCCCAGCCAGCCTTCACGGCCACGCGGAACTTGGCCAGCTCTTCAGGCGACCATTCATAGAGGTTCACACCTTCGGCCCGCAGCTTCACCGCGTTCTGGGCGTTCTTCACCTCGTTGATCGTCGCATTGTGCAGCGCCAGGCTGTCCATGGCGACTTCCATGATCTTGCGGTGATGCGCCGGCATTGCTTCCCAAACGTCGGTGCGGCAGGCCAGGTGGTCGGCCGGCATCGAGTGGAAGCCCGGGAAGTTGGTGTGCTTGCCGATGTCGTAAAGACCCAGACCGATGTTGTTGGTCAGGTTGGCAGCGTCAGCACCGTCGATGATGCCGGTTTCCAGCGCGGTGAAGATCTCGTTGAAGTCCATCACGATGGGCGAGGCGCCCAATTCGGCGAACACTTCCGTGGCCAGACCCGGAGGCGAGCGGAACTTCCAGTCCTTGAAATCTGCCACACCGCGGATCGGACGGGTCGAAGTCAGCGATTCCGGACCGGGGATCCACCAGCCGACGAAGCTCATGCCGTGCTGCTTGTAAAGCTCGTCAACAGCGGCGCGGCCGCCGCCGTGCAGAAGCCAGGCCATCTGCTGGTAGGGGTTCGAATAGCCACCCATCAGGTCGCCGGTGAACTGGAACGCGGGGTTCTTACCTGTCTGGTAGGCGCCGCCGGTCATGTCGCAGTCGAGAATGCCGGTTGCGGCCGCGTCGAAGGTCTCGGCCGACTTCACGACGGACGAGGCATAGAACATCTCGACCGTGATCTCGCCATTCGACATTTCCTGAATGTCGTTGATGTACTGCTCGGCGAGCTGGCCGGACAGCGTCTCCTGGCTGAAGTGGGTCTGAATGCGCAGGTTCGTCTGAGCCGACGCAACCGTCGCTGTCAGAGCGACGGCGCAAGCGCCCGCGCTCAGTTTCTTGATCAGGTCCATTTAGTCCTCCCTAGTCCTGATGGTCCGGCTTCGCCGGTATGTTATGGATTGCTCCCTTTGGTCAGACCAAGCTAGCAACCGCGCTATGGGGCGTCTACATGAATTTTTGCGCGCGCCCCGTTATGATTTTGGCAACTCCAGCGGTCTGCCGTCTGTACAATTCTGAATTCCGGGTATGCCGGAGCTGTACAAAACGTACGTCTCTCCCGGTTTCGCGAACGTACATGTAACGCTTCGTTCACCGTCCCATCCACCCGCCGTCGACCGTCAGGATCTCGCCATGGACGTACCGCGCAGCGTCCGACGCGAGGAATACCACCGGCCCCGCAAAGTCCTCCGGCTCCCCCCAACGCCCAGCCGGTATGCGCTCCAGAATGGCCTTGTAGCGGTCCGGATCGTTCCTGAGCGCCTCCGTGTTGTCGGTCGCGATATACCCCGGCGCAATGGCGTTCACGTTCACGCCTTTCGAGGCCCACTCATTCGCAAAAGCCTTTGTCAGTTGACCAATACCGCCCTTCGAGGCCGAGTAGCCGGGCACCGTGATACCCCCCTGGAACGTCAGAAGCGAGGCGGTGAAGATCACCTTGCCCGACCCCCGCGCGATCATGCCCTTGCCGATTTCGCGGGTCAGGATGAACTGTGCGCTCAGATTGACCTCGATCACCTTGTCCCAGTCTTCGTCCGGGTGTTCGGCGGCAGGCGTCCGCAGGATGGTGCCGGCGTTGTTGACCAGAATATCCGGCTCGACTCCGTCTGCCCTCAACTTCTCGATGAACTCATAAAGCGCTGATCTGTCTGAAAAATCGCAGGAATAGGCGCTGAACCTTCGGCCCATCCCCGTCACCGCTGCCTCGACCTCGGAACCCGCTTCCAGCGTCGCACTGACGCCGACGATGTCTGCCCCCGCCGCGGCCAGCGCCTCGGCCATGCCGCGCCCGATGCCGCGTTTCGCGCCGGTAACCAGCGCGGTTCTTCCGGAAAGATCGAACATTTTCATTTGGTTACTCGCTCACTTTGATAAGGCTCTTCAGCGCAGTCGGGCTGCGATCCAGCGCTTCGAAGGCGGTCTGAATGTCCGCAAGCGGCGCGACATCGGTGATAACAGTCTCGGCATCGACACCGCCGGAGGTGACGATTTCTATCGCCTTTTCATAGTCTTCCGGCTCATAGACCCGCGCGCCGATCAGCCTCAGCTCGCGCCAGAAGAACTGGAACAGGTCGATCGCAGGTTTCTGGGCATGAATGGCCACCATCACGATCCGCGCCCGTGTTGCCGCCACGGCGGTCATCGCATCGACCCCGGGTTGCGTGCCGGAAACTTCGAAGACCACATCAGCGCCCTTGTCGCCCGTGCGCGCGTTGATCTCGGCCACCAGGTCCGCTTCCGCCGGGTTCACCGTTGAAAACCCGAGCTTTTCGGCAATCGCCAAGCGGTTCGGATTTACTTCCGAGACGACGACATTACCGCCCGCATCGCGTGCCACCATTGCGACCAGTATGCCAATCGGCCCGCCGCCGATCACCACCACATCCTCGCCAGCCTTGAGCTCCGAAAGCCGAACATCATGACATGCTACCGCCACCGGTTCGATCAGGGCAGCATGCGACATATCAATTTCGTCCGGTAGCACATGGAGCGTATGCGCCGGCACCGTCCAGACCTCTTGCATGGCGCCATCGGTGTCGAGCCCAAGGAATGTCAGCTTATGGCAAATGTGCTGGTGTCCCGCCTTGCAGGCCGGACATATTCCGCAATGATCCAAGGGCCTTACGACAACCTTCTGGCCCACGGCCATATTCGTCACGCCGTCGCCCACAGCACTGATCGTGCCCGACATCTCGTGCCCGATCACCCGGTTCAGGCCCACGCGCGCATCCATATTGCCGTGATAGACATGCATGTCCGTCCCGCAGATGCCGCAGTACGCCACCCGGATCGAGGCTTCGCCCGGCCCGGGGGCAGGGGCGTCCTTCGTCTCGACGGCAAAGCTCTTGTTGCCCCGGTAAAACGCGGCGGTGATCTGTTCGGTCATGCGGCCTCCTTGACGGCAGCTTCCAGTTTGTCCCAGTCGAAGGTGACCCCCGTGCCCGGCACATCCGGGGCTACGGCCAGGTGATCTTCGACGACAAGCGGACGGGTCGTGTATTCGTCGATCGGGAAGCTGTGCACCTCCAGCCAGCCCGCGTTCGGTTGGGCCGAGACAAGGCTCACATGCAGCTCCTGCATCCCGTGGCTGCAGACCGGAAGCCCATGTTGACGCGCAAGCTCCGCCACCCGAAGCCAGCCCGTGATGCCGCCGCAGTTCGAGGCATCCGGTTGTACGAACGACAGCTTCGCATCGGCAAAAGCATACTCGAACTCGTGGATGGTGTGCAGGTTTTCCCCCATTGCAAGCGGCATGCCGGTCTCATCCGCAATGCGCCCGAAGCCCTTGTAATCATCGGGAATTGTCGGCTCTTCGAACCAGAAGATGTCATAGGGCTTCATCGCCTCGGCGGCAACGCCGGCCTTCTCGACGCTCATCGAATAATTTGCATCCACCATGAAGGTAACGTCCGGCCCGATCATCTCGCGCACGGCCTTGATCCGCGCGATATCCTCGGCCAGCGTCGGTTGCCCGATCTTGATCTTTACGGCGTTGAAGCCGCGGTCCAGATAACCTTGGATCGAGTTCAGCAGCTTCGGCAGTGGGAAGTTCAGATCGATCCCGCCCGCATAGGCCTTGCACCGGTCCGAAGCACCACCCGCCATCCGGCGAAGCGATTGCCCTGTCCTTTTGCCGCGCAAGTCCCAAAGCGCGATGTCGATCGCGGAGATCGCAAAACTCGCCACACCACCGCGTCCCACATAATGGATATGCCAGCCCATCGCATCGTAAAGCGCGTCGATGTCCTGCGTCTCTTGCCCAATAAGGAACGGTGCGAGGTCGTGGTCGAGCATGGCCTTGATCGCATGCCCGCCCTTGCCACCGGTATAGGTATAGCCCGTGCCCGAAAGTCCGTCGTCGGTCGTGACCGTCGTCGTGATCAGTTCGAAATGCGTGTGATCGCCGTGTTTCGCATCCACCAGCACTTCCGCCAGCGGCACCGCAAACCTTTGCGTGTCTATACCCGCGATGAGCGCCATGATCCGTGATCCTCCCTCGGGTCACGCTTGCCAGGTGACCTCCAACCTGTTTTGGTACGACCAAACGCAGCGGGATTTGTCAATGGAAAAGAGGGCCGAGCGCGCGGATCAAGCGGGTGCCGCCGAACGGGCGGCCGATACCTTGTTCCGAACCTTTGCGGAGATGATCAGCAACGGCACCCTGAAGGAAGGCGACCCATTACCGCCCGAACGCGAGATCGTTGGCACCTATGGCGTCAGCCGAACCGTCGCGCGCGAGGCGGTGCAAGCCCTTGCCAATCGCGGTTTCGTGGAGGCAAGACCACGTTTTCGTCCCATCGTGCGCCGCCCAAGCTATGACGCGGCGATGGAAGCGGTCGGCTCGGTCATGATGCGGCTTCTGGACGAACCCGACGGTGTGCGTGCGCTATTCGAGACCCGTGTGCTTGTGGAAACCAGTCTTGCCCGGCAGGCCGCCAGCCACGCGACCGAAGACGAGGTTGCGACCATGAAAGAGGCGCTCGACGCCAACGAGGCGGCAATCCACGACAGCACGGCATTCTACGAAACCGATCAGGCGTTTCATGCCACACTGTTCGCGATCAGCCGCAACCCGGTCATGGTCTCGGTCCACAAGGCCTATTCGACGTGGCTCGCGCCACAGTGGTCAAAAATGCCGCGGCTGCCAGACCGCAACCAACGGAATTACAAAGCACACAAGGCAATCCTGAACGCTATCTCCAAGCGTGATGCGGATGCCGCAGAAGCCGCCATGCGCGCGCACCTCGACGCCGCATGGGACCAGGTCAAGGCGACTTTCCGGAACGACCAGATCGAGTAGCCCTGTCTTTCTTCTTGGGAAAATATCCCGGGGAGTTTGAGGGGCTGGCCCCTCAATCCGCCCCTTGCCCTTCCGCGCCATCGGGCGAGTTCAGCGTCGACCACGTGTCGTCGCGGGGCGGCGAGGGTGGAACCGCGCAATCGCGGCGGTGAATGGCGACCTTGGCGATGAAGTTTGCCGAAACCGGTGCCGTCACGAATAGAAACGCCATGATCAACAACTCGTGCATCGACGGATCGCCCTGCGCGAAGGCGTTCAGAATCGACGCCAGAAGCAGCATTCCGATCCCGAGCGTCCCGACCTTCGTGGGTGCGTGAAGCCGCGTCATCGGATCGTTGAACTTCAAAAGCCCTATGACGCCCACGGCAATGAACGCGGACCCGATCAGCAGGGACAGCGCAGCGGCATAGGTGGCGAGGACCTCCAACGTCATTCGATGATGTCCCCCCTCAGGATGAAGCGCGCCAGCGCCACCGTAGACACGAAGCCAAGCATTGCGATCAGCAAGGCCACCTCGAAATAGACCTTCACGCCCTGATGGATGCCGAGGACAATGACCAGCCCAAGTGCGTTGATGACCATCGTGTCCAGCGCCAGAATGCGGTCGCCCGACGTGGGCCCCATCACAAGGCGCACCATCGACAGTATCTGGCCAACGGCCAAAGCCAGAAAGGCGATGATCAAGGCAATCTCCATGATGTTTTCGGCGCTCATGCGAAAATCTCCATCAACCGGCGTTCATAGCGGTCTTTGATCTCGTCCCGGACACCATCGGGATCGTCGGTGTGCAAAACGTGCACCAAGAGGCTGTGCCCTTCGTCCGACAGGTCTGCCGAAACGGTGCCCGGAGTAAGTGTGATGGTGCCGGCAAGAAGGGTGATCGCCTCGGGCTGTTTCAACTCCAGCGGCACTACGATCCAATGGGGCTTTAGGTTGCCGTTTGGCACCGTCAGCACGATCCACGCCACCTGGATATTGGCCAGGATGATATCCCAGACCACCAGGAAGCTATAGGCAACCATCTTGCCCATCCGGAACCCTTGGGGCGTGTCCGGCCACCAGATCGAGGTGGCCCATGGGATCAGAATGCCAAGGATCAGTCCGAAAACGGCCATCCCCGCCGTCAATTCGTTCTGCAAAAGGATCCAGACGACCGCCAGGATCAGGGTCAAGAGCGGATGCGGCAGTAACCATCGATACGCGGCACGGGCCATGTCAGTCCTCCTTCTCCTTGGGTTTGCTCAACTTGCCGGGCGTTTCGAGAACAGTCGATTTGTAAACCTCCGGCGCAAAAAGCTCCTTGGCCATGGAGGTCGTATAGCCATGGACCTGACCGGCAAAGACAGTGTGCAGAGCCAGAAGCGCGAAAAGCCCGCCGACCGCCGCGTAGGATAGCACCGAGGGCCGCAACCTGTCCTCATCCGGCTCCGCCGCCACCGCGCCATGGGACTTCCAGAAGACCACACTGCCGGCGCGGGCAAAGCCGACAACGCTGATCAGGCTTGATGACAGGACAACGGCCCAGATCCAGACCATCAGCGTGTTGCCGTAGGCCGCGTCCAGCACCAGCAATTTGCCCAGAAAGCCCGACAAGGGTGGCAGGCCCGCCATGGCGATAGCGCCTGCAAAGAACATGCCCGCCGTCAGTGCCGTCCCCAGCATCGGCGGCTCTGTCGACAGATCGACGCTACCGCGCCCCGTTCGCACAAGGTCCGAGATCAGGAACAGCACTGCGCCCGCCAGCGTCGAATGCACGATGTAGTAAAGCGCTGCCGCGATGCCTGCCGGGCTGAACAGCGAAATCGCGACCATCACCATGCCCATCGATCCGATGATCGAATAGGCGACAAGCCGGTCAAGCTTCTTCGCCGCCAGAACCCCGATCATCCCGATGGCGAGCGAGACCAACGCGGCGGGTAAAAGCCATAGGTCATGCAGGCCCGAGGTCACCTCCAACTCGGGCGGGAAGATCATCGTATAGACCCGGATGATCGCATAGGCACCCACCTTGGTCATGATCGCGAACAGGGCTGCGACGGGGGCAGGGGCCTCGGCATAGCTCGACGGTAACCAGAAATGCAGAGGCACCAGCGCGGCCTTGATCGCGAACACAAGAAGCAGCAGGACGGCAGCGACCCGAATGCCCACGGTCTCTTCCGGGGCAATCAGTTTCACCCGCTCGGCCAGATCGGCCATGTTGAGCGTGCCGGTCTCGGCATAGATCGCCCCCAGCGCGAACAGGAACAGCGTCGACCCTATCAGGTTGAACAGCACATACTGCACGCCCGCACGCAATCGCGTATTGCCGCCCGCGTGGATCATCAGACCGTAGGATGCGATCAGCAGCACCTCGAAAAAGACGAAGAGGTTGAAAAGGTCACCTGTCAGAAACGCGCCCAGAATGCCCATCAGTTGGAACTGGAAAAGCGCGTGGAAGTGCCTTCCGCGATTGTCCCAACCCGACCCGATGGCATACAGCAGAACGAAAAGTGCCAGCACTGATGTCAAAAGCACCATCAGCGTCGAAAGACGGTCACCCACGACGACGATTCCGAAAGGCGCGGCCCAGTCACCAAGGCGATAATAGATGACCGATCCGTCCGAGACGGACCACGCCAGGCCCGCCGCCAGCGCGATCAATGCGATCACGCCGGTGACCGAGAAAACGCGTTGGATGCCAATGTGATAGCGCGCAGCTAGCACGATGAAGGGCGCCAGAAGTGCAGGAAGGATGATCGGGGCGACGATCCAGTGTGTCATGACTGTCCCCCGGTCTCGCCCGTATCCGGCTGGTCGTCGATATGATCGTCATCCGAACCGAGGAAGGCGCCTAGACCGATCATTACGACAACGGCCGTCATCCCGAAAGAGATCACGATGGCCGTCAGCACCAGCGCCTGCGGCAGCGGGTCGGTATACACGGTCACGTCGTCTCTCAAAACCGGCGGCGCGCCGATTTTCAGTCGACCGGAGGTGAAGAGGAAGACGTTCACGGCATAGGTCAAAAGCGACATGCCAAGGATCACAGGAAACGTCCTGAGGCGCAGCACCAGATAAATCCCTGCTGCTGTCATCACACCAATGGCCGAGGCGACGAGCAATTCCATGTCACACCTCTCCCTTCGACGGATCGATCATGGTCGCCGGCACCTCTTCCCGCGAGGGGTCGATATCCATTGGATACTCGCTGTCTTCACTGTCGGCGCGGCGGGCGAGGCGCGAAAAGCTTTCGAGCGACAACATCACCGCGCCCACGACCGCCAGGAAGACGCCCAGGTCGAACAGGGCCGCCGTCGCCAATTCGAACTCGTTGAAGGGCGGGATGCGCACATAGGTGAAGTCCGACGTCAGGAAAGGCTTCGTGAAGAACCACGACCCGATGCCGGTCAGCCCCGCGATCAGCACGCCCGCACCGATCACCCCGTGATACGGATAGTGCAGCCGGGCCGAGGCCCAGGAAAAGCCGCTCGCCATGTACTGCATCACGACCGCAATCGAGACGATCAGACCCGAGATGAAGCCGCCGCCTGGTTCGTTGTGTCCGCGCAGGAAGATGTAGAAGCCCACCAGCAGCACCACGGGCATGATTACGCGCGTCAACACCACCATCATCATCGGGTGCATGTCGCCCGCACGCGGCTGATAGGGGATGCGGTTCAACAAGCGCCGACGCACCGGTCCGTCCAGCAGCGTCTCGGTCAACGCATAGATCAGAAGCGCGGCGATCCCCAGCACGATGATCTCGCCATAAGTATCGAAGCCCCGGAAATCGACGAGGATCACGTTCACCACGTTGGTGCCGCCGCCGCCCTTGTAAGAGTTCGCCAGATGGAACTCGGAAATCGGCGTAGTGACTGCATCGCGCAGCATGTAGTGATAAGCGAGCGCGAATGCCGCTAGCCCGCCTGCAATCGCCACGCCGGCATCGCGCACGCGCCGAAGTGCGGTGCTTTCCACCGGCGTCCGGTTCGGCAGAAAGTTGAGCGCCAGAAGCAGCAGGATGATCGTTACGACCTCGACCGTGAACTGCGTCATCGCAAGATCGGGCGCGCTGAGGAACACAAACCCGATCGAGACCATGAGCCCCACGATGCCAATCAGGATCAGCGCCAGGAAGCGGTTCCGGTGCATCAGCACCAGCCCGCCCGTTGCTGCGACCAGCATCGCCCAACCGGCAATGGCGACGGGTCCTGCAGCCTGTACCGAGCGCGTCGCCTCGCCGACCGTGCCTGTGACCCAAGCGTGGTACCCCGCGGCCACAATCGCGACGACGCCGATCATGGCGTAGCGTGTGAAAGCGCCATTATGGAGCGTATTGGTCAGGCCCCGCGCAATAGTCGCCGCAGCTTCGACGATCGCTTCGAAAATGACCTTGGCCTCGGGGCGGGGCGTCGTCTCCCAAATCCTCAAAAGCGGCCTGTATACCATCATAAGAGCCAAACCGCCCACGACCGCCGCGACCGACATGTAAAGCGCCGGGATCAGCCCGTGCCAAATCTTGATGTGCTTGTCCGGCACCTCGGCCGCGGTGCCCAGTACCGACGAGGTCACGAGCTTCACGAAGGGCTCTGCCAGGAACGGCGCGACCCCGATGACCACCACCAGCACCACAAGAATTGCGGGCGGCATCCACATCCCCGAACCCGGATCATGCGGGTGCGCTGGATAGTCCTCGCGAACAGGGCCAAGGAAGGTGTGCCCGATAAAGCGGAAGCAATAGGCCGCCGAGATGAGCGAGCCGATGGTCGCCAGCGCGGGTACCAGCATCGGGCTGCCGAAGAGAACCGTCTTCGTCGACTGCTCCAGCATCATTTCCTTTGACAAAAAGCCGTTCAGAAGTGGGATGCCCGCCATCGACAAGGCGGCCAGCGTGGCGATCACGAACGTCACGGGCATCAGGGTGCGAAGCCCGCCCAGCCGCCGGATGTCGCGGGTCTTCGCCTCGTGATCGACAATGCCCGCACTCATGAAGAGGGCTGCCTTGAAAGTCGCGTGGTTCAGGATGTGAAACACCGCCGCCATGGCGCCAAAGGCTGTGCCGGTGCCCAGAAGCATGGTGATCAGCCCCAAGTGGCTGACCGTCGAAAAGGCCAAAAGCGCCTTCAGATCGTGCTTGAAAAGCGCGATCACCGCGCCCAGCACCATAGTCACCAGCCCGGCGGTCGTAACGATGACGAACCACTCGGGCGTCCCCGACAACACGGGCCACATGCGCGCCATCAGGAAGATACCCGCCTTCACCATCGTGGCCGAGTGCAGATAGGCACTGACAGGCGTTGGTGCGGCCATCGCATGCGGCAGCCAAAAGTGGAATGGAAACTGCGCCGATTTGGTGAAGCAGCCCAGAAGGATCAGGATCAAAGCAGGCACATAGAGCGGATCGGCCTGGATCAACTCGCGGTTCTGCAGAATGACGCTCAGATCATAGCTGCCCACGATCTGGCCCAGGATCAGCATGCCGCCGATCATCGCGAGCCCGCCCATGCCAGTCACTGCCAGTGCCATCCGCGCGCCTTCGCGGCCTTCGGGCAGGTGCTTCCAATAGCCGATCAGCAGGAAGGAAGAGAGCGAGGTCAATTCCCAGAAAACCAGCAAAAGCAGGATGTTGTCGCTTAGAACGATTCCCACCATCGCGCCCT
This sequence comes from Paracoccaceae bacterium, assembly GCA_030065075.1. Lineage (GTDB taxonomy): Bacteria > Pseudomonadota > Alphaproteobacteria > Rhodobacterales > Rhodobacteraceae > JAJDOD01. Next base: position 32,823 of record JASJDQ010000028.1, read on the forward strand.
GAAACAGAAGCAAATAAGTGAAGAACTCCCCCATGTGATCGTCCCGGCTGAGGTAGTGCCGCGCATATGTGATGATCAAAAGGCCGATGCCGAGGATGAGGAAGGCGAAGAAAAAGCCGAGCCCGTCGAGCATCAGTGTGAAGTTCAGTCCAAGCTCGGGCATCCAGCCAATGCGGGCGGTCACGACCTCACC
>JASJDQ010000029.1 GCA_030065075.1 Paracoccaceae bacterium
CGAGCGTCTTTGCCAACCGGCTGCGCCAGGGCATCAAACTGCAGACCGACCCGACCGTCATTTACGGCATCACAGAGGGCAAAAGCATTCTGGGCCGTGGATTGCGGCGGAGCGAACTGCGGGCGCGGACGCCGCAATCCACGGCCCAGAATGCTTTTGCCCTCTGTGATGCCGTAAATGACGGTCGGGTCGGTCTGCAGTTTGATGCCCTGGCGCAGCCGGTTGGCAAAGACGCTCGCCACCAACGGGCGCTCCTCTGGCTCGGCAGTTTCCTTTTCGATAATCGACGCCAGGATCAACGCCTCCTCCTGCGTCTCCACCGGCGCATCCGGCGCGCGCGCCTCCCAGGCCGCTGCCAAGCGCGCGACCTGGGCCCTTTCAAGCTCGGCAAGAAATTCGTTTCTGTCGGTGCCGGGTCGCACCTCGTAGCTATCGGGCGCCAGCGTACCCTCCTCGGGGATTGCAGCAACCTCGCCCTCGAACAGGTCCCAGGCGTTCAGCGCATTGACAATCTGCCAGCTCGTCACGCCCTCGGCGATCGAAACTGCGAATTCCGTGCCCGCGTCATCCAACACCTCGGCATAGACCTCGGGCCATTCCAGACCCTCTTCGGCCGGATCGAACTCCGCAACCGTTTCAAACTCCTGCCGCTCGGTGTCCAGCACACGTATACGCAGCTCCTGCCGCGCAACCCCGACCAGATAGATAACCTGCGTCCCACAGGTGGACCGCCCGTCGCCGGTGATGACATCCACGATTTCCGACATCGACGACCTCGGCTCGATCAGGAACGAGCCTGCTTTCAAATCCGGCGAGAGCCCTGCGTAATCCGCACCGAGTCGATAAATGGTCGCGTTCGTAATCGCGCCCTGGGCCTCCAGATCCTCGGCCACCCGCGCCATCGATCCACCGCGAGGCACCTGCAGGCAAATCGATTCTTCCAGCGGGCCTTGTGCCACATACTGCGACTGCCCCCACCCGATCAGCCCGACCAAAGCGACCAGAGCGACGATCAGGATCGTCATCATGTTCGAGGCAAGGTTACGCCACATCAGCGATCCATCCGCCCCATGACCAACGTCGCGTTCGTGCCGCCGAAGCCGAAGCTGTTCGACAGGGCTACCCCGATCTCGCGTTCGCGCTTTGCATTCGGGGCCAAATCCAGCATCGGCTCTATTGCCGGATTATCCAGATTGATTGTCGGTGGCGCCACCTGATCGCGCAGCGCGAGGATGCAGAAGATCGCCTCGACGGCGCCAGCCGCCCCCAACAAATGTCCGATTGAGGACTTGGTCGAGGTCATCGTCGCACCTTTGGCCGCATCGCCCATAACGCGCTCCACCGCGCCCAACTCGATCGTGTCCGCCATGGTCGAGGTGCCGTGCGCATTGATGTAGTGCACATCCGCCCCCGTCAGTCCGGCCGAGCGCAACGCGTTCCGCATCGAGCGCTCACCGCCCTCTCCGTCCTCGGACGGCGCAGTGATGTGATAGGCGTCGCCCGACAACCCATAGCCCAGGATCTCGGCATAGATCTTCGCACCCCGCGCCTTGGCGTGCTCGTATTCCTCGAGCACCACGATGCCCGCGCCCTCGCCCATGACGAACCCGTCCCGGTCCGCGTCATAAGGGCGGCTTGCCTTTTCGGGATCATTGCCACGCTTGGTCGACAAGGCCTTGCACGCATTGAACCCGGCAATGCCAATCTCGCAGATCGGGCTCTCTGCACCGCCTGCTATCATCACGTCCGCATCGTCCAGCATGATCATCCGCGCGGCATCGCCAATGGCATGCGCGCCTGTCGAACAGGCCGTCACGGCCGCATGGTTCGGACCCTTGAACCCAAATCGGATCGACACCTGCCCAGACACCAGATTGATCAGCGCACTCGGAATAAAGAAGGGCGACACCCGGCGCGGCCCGCGTTCTTTCAGCAGCACGGCGGTTTCGGCAATCGTCTGCAAGCCGCCGATACCAGAGCCGATCATGACACCCGTCCGCTCCAGGCTCTCGGTATCCCTCGGGCGCCAGCCCGCGTCCGTTACCGCCTGCTCGGCCGCAGCAAGACCGTAAAGGATGAATTCATCCACCTTGCGCTGCTCTTTCGGCTCCATCCAGTCGTCTGGATTGAACGTGCCGTCCGAGCCATCGCCACGTGGCACCTCGCAGGCATAGGTCGTCGCCAGATGGCTCGCATCAAACCGCGTAATCGTCCCGGCAGCCGACTGGCCGCTCAGCAAGCGAGACCACGTCTCCTCCACCCCGGACGCCAAAGGGGACACCATTCCAAGGCCTGTAACCACCACCCGTCGCATGCCGCACTGCTCCTGTCCTCACGTTTGTTGAATCACATACACGGCGCACATGAAGGGTGCAATCTGGCCCGATCGCCAAGGTCGTTAACCAAAGCGAAAATCGGCTCGCATACCATCTGCCAAGAACGTTTGACCGCTAGACGAAGATGACCAGACTGATCGCCATTGCAATTTGGTTAATGCTTTCGAGCAATGTCGCCTTCGCACGCTGCCAGGGCGCCGTTATGCTTGTTGGCTTTCACAATTCTTATCGTGCGGTGATCTACGAGCAGGGAACGCTTCGCAAACAAGCGGCCCTGACACTGCTTTTCACGCTTGGCGGGCAGGATGTGCCGCGCCTGGTGGAACAGGTCGAGCGTGCGGGGCTGAACGTCAGTGTCGAACGCATGCAAGCCGCCGTGGAAAACGCCATCAGGGTCGCAGAAATCGTCGCAGATGGCGGGTTGCCCGAATCTCGCAACATCCACGCACCGCACATCGAATGGGTCGCCGAACTGGTGCAACAATCAGGCTGCGCCAGCAGCGACGTCACGGCAACCACGGCACCGCGTCTCGCACCAGCGTCAGCATCGGGCAAGGTAAAAAGCGCATCGTCCAGCGGATCAATTGCGGCATTCGTGAAAAAACTGCCAAAGGGGCAGTTCTACATTGTCGTTGGCATGATCATGCTTGCCGTTTCGGCGCTGGGCTATGGTCTCTACCGCCTTTGGACATCCGTTTACATGCGGCGCAAACGGTTGGAGCGACTGCCACGCAGCCCGATTTCGCTGACCTTTCAACTCACCTATACCGACCAGGATGGGCATATGAAACAAACAGAGGTCACCGCACTCGATGTCTCAAGTGGTGGGCTGAAACTGAGTTGGGACAATCCCCCACCCGACGGGACCGTCATGACACTTGAATTGCCCGTCGGCAGCCGGTTAGGCCGGGTCGCCTGGTCAAACCAGTACTACGCTGGCGTCATGCTCGACGATGCTTTGTCTACCGCTGAACTCAACGGCATACGAAAAACAGGGAAAGATTGATCCAAAAAAGAAAAGCGGCGCAGGATGCGCCGCTTTTCCAAATTCAAACCGCGTGGATTAAGCGGCGTCCTTGATGAACTTCACGGCATCGCCGAACGTTTGGATCGTCTCGGCAGCGTCATCCGGAATTTCGATCCCGAACTCTTCCTCGAATGCCATCACCAGTTCGACGGTGTCCAGGCTGTCTGCGCCAAGGTCATCGATGAAAGACGCGTTCTCGCTGACCTTGTCTTCCTCAACACCCAAATGCTCGACGACGATCTTCTTTGTGCGCTCTTCGATGTCGCTCATGTCTTAGTCCTCACGTTTCCTCGGGGCATTCCCGACAAATTACTTCGCCACTTGGGGCGAAAACCGCCCAAAAGGCCCAGATCAGCCGCCGCATATACCGTCCCGCCACGAAAGGCAAATGGTATCGCAACGGGCAAGATGCGCCTTACAACATGGCCATGCCACCATTGATATGCAACGTTGTTCCCGTGACATATCCCGCTTCCGGGCTTGCCAGGTAAAGAACGGCCGAGGCGATCTCGCGCGGGTCGCCCATTCGCCCCGCGGGCACCTGTGCAAGAATGGCGGTCTTCTGGTCATCCGTCAGCTTGTCGGTCATCGCCGTGGTAATGAACCCGGGCGCCACGGCATTCACCGTGATCCCGCGGCTCGCCACCTCATAGGCCAGTGACTTCGACATGCCCACAAGACCCGCCTTCGACGCGGCATAGTTTGCCTGTCCAGGATTTCCCGTCGCGCCCACAACGGACGAGATATTGACGATCCGCCCCCAACGCGCCTTCATCATGCCACGCAAGACGCCCTTGGATAAAATCATTGCGCTGCGCAAGTTTACCGTCAGAACTTCATCCCATTCTTCGGCAGACATGCGCATGAACAGATTGTCCCGCGTGATCCCGGCGTTATTGACCAGGATATCGACCGATCCCATGGCTTCGATTGCTGTTTTCGGCAGTGCCTCCACCGCATCTGCGTCGCCAAGGTTGCAGGGCAGCACATGCACCCGCTCGCCCAATTTACCCGCCAGCGCCTCCAAAGGCTCAACGCGCGTCCCCGAGATGCCTACAGTCGCGCCTGCGGCATGCAAAACCCGCGCAATCTCGGCCCCGATTCCGCCCGAAGCGCCGGTGATCAACGCCGCTTTTCCTGTCAGATCAAACATTTGCTTGTTCCTCTTACTTCACCCGACGGCAGCCGCGACATCCCCAGATGTCCCCACCGCTTTCGTCGCGGCGTCTTTCGCGATGCGCCGGATCATGCCCGACAACGCCTTGCCAGCACCGATTTCCCAGAATTCGGTCACGCCTTGCTCGGCCATCCATGCCACAGAAGCACGCCACCGGACCCGGCCCGAGACCTGCTCGACCAGCAAGGACCGGATAGTATCTGGGTCCGTCACGCCCTCGGCCCGCACATTGGCCACCACCGGCACCTTGGGCGCGGCGATATCGACCCCTGCCAGAGCTTCCGCCATCTCCACCGCAGCAGGCTCCATCAAGGCACAATGGAAGGGGGCAGACACGGGCAGCAAAAGCGCGCGTTTCGCGCCTTTGTCCTTGGCCATCTCGACAACCCGCTCGATCGCGGATTTACTCCCGGAAACAACGGTTTGCGCGGGATCGTTCTCATTTGCGACCTGACAGACCTCGCCTTGAGCGGCCTCTTCGGCCAATGCCTCCACGGCGTCGGTTGCCAGCCCCAGAACAGCCGCCATCGCGCCTTCGCCCACGGGCACCGCTGATTGCATCGCTCGGCCTCTCAGCCGCAGCAGACGCGCCGTATCCGCCAAGCCCAGCGATCCGGCCGCGCAAAGCGCCGAGTACTCGCCCAAGGAATGCCCCGCAACAAAAGCCGCATCGCCCACCGTCACGCCTTCGGTCTCCAAGGCACGCATCGCCGCCATGGAGGTCGCCATCAAAGCAGGTTGGGCGTTCTCAGTCAGCGTCAGCGTCTCGGCCTCGCCGTTCCAGATCAGGTCCGAAAGCTTCTCCCCCAGCGCATCATCGACCTCGTCGAAAACTGCCTGCGCCGCCGGATAAGTCTGGGCCAGGTCCTGCCCCATCCCGATGGTCTGGGCGCCCTGCCCGGGAAATACGAATGCCTTGCTCATCTGCCCCTCCTCGCTGTTCGCAGCGTGCGCCTATCAGGTGCGCACATCGACCACAACGCGGCCCCGGACTTGACCCTTCAGGATGTCGGCACCCAGCTTGGGCAGATCGCCCAGGCCTGCTTCGACCACCATCGCCTCAAGCTTGTCCATCGGCAGGTCGCTCGCGATGCGCTTCCAGGCCCGTACACGGTTGTCATAGGGCTGCATCACGCTGTCGATGCCCAGAAGGTTCACGCCGCGCAGCAGGAACGGAATGACCGTCGCCGGCAAACCGGCACCACCGGCAAGCCCCACAGCGGCCACCGAGGCACCGTACTTCATCTGCCCCAGCACACGCGCCAGCATGGCTCCACCCACGGCATCGACGCAACCGGCCCAGGTTTCGGTTTCAAGTGGGCGCTTGACGGTCTCATTGATTTCGTCCCGCGCCACGATCCGCTTGGCTCCCAGACCTTTAAGGTAATCCTCCTGCTCTGGCCGCCCCGTCACACCAGCCACCTCATAGCCAAGATTGGCCAGGATCGCCGTCGCAACCGAACCCACGCCACCTGCAGCGCCGGTGACCAGCACTTCGCCTTGCGCGGGCTCCATCCCATGATCTTCCAGCGCCATCACCGCCAGCATCGACGTGAAACCGGCCGTCCCCACCGCCATCGCAGCCCGGGTGGTCAGCCCATCCGGCAGCGGCACCAGCCAGTCGGCCTTGACGCGCGCCTTCTCGGCATAACCGCCCCAATGCGCCTCGCCCACACGCCAGCCGGTCAGCACGACCTTGTCGCCCGGTTTGTAGCGATCGTCATCGGACGCTTCGACCGTGCCCGCAAAATCGATCCCCGGCACATGCGGATAGTTCCGCACCAACCCGCCGCCCGGTCCGATACAAAGCCCGTCCTTATAATTCACCGTCGAATATTCGACCGCCACCGTCACATCGCCCTCCGGCAAACGGTCTTCGTCAATGTCCACTACAGCGGCTGAGGTTTGGCCTTGTTCTTCTTTTTCGACGAGCAATGCACGCATGAGTTTCTCCCTGAATTCCGGGAAAGACGTAGACGCATCAGCGGACGAAGGAAAGATGCGGGCGCGCAAAAGTCCCGCCACGAATACAATCAGATTTGATCCATTTCCTTGAACGGAACGCTGGTTTCGCTTAAATACTGTCTGTTCCCTCGGGAACTATGGACATAAACGCGCTCGCAATAAGCGGATCGGACCCGGGGGCGGTACCCGGCGGCTCCACCAAAAATCCTTCATTTGGGGATCATGGGGCCGAAATAGGATCGACGGACGTCTAAAGGGGTTTGCTTTGTCTCGGCTGGAAGCCACCGTTATCGGCGCACATAAGCTAGTTGCAAATGACAACAAAGCTCCGGTTGCACTCGCTGCTTAATGCAGTGCGTAACGCCGAAATCTAAGCCCTAGCGCCTAGCAGCGTTAGGCGGGGTTCGCAGGCACCTGGCAACAGAAGCCTGCACTTTTATTTCAACCCAACTCGCTGCTTTCGGACCTATCGATGTGTCCGCACTTGCCGCGCGCGTGTCCAGACGATACTGAATCTTCAAGGGGCTCGCGACCGCCCCGTGAGGCTTTGGCCCAAGGTTCGCATCCTTTTGATCTCGCCCTGAGAGGATGCCTCATGCCTGCGCCCAACGAAATCACCGTGAAACAATTGAATCGCCTGATCGGCACGCCAGATTGCCCGGCCATCGTCGATGTCTGCATCGATCCCGACTTCGCCGAGGACCCTTTCCTAATTCCAGGCTCGTTTCGCCATCCCCATACCGAAGTCGACGCATTGACCGAACGACTTCAGCGCCGAAGGACGGTGATTGTCTGTCAGAAGGGCAAGAAGCTTAGCCAGGGTGTGACCGCCTGGCTTCAAAGCGAAGGGGTGGATGCCGAGTACCTTCAAGGCGGCATGTACGGCTGGCGGGACGACCCCGAAACGGAACGCATCCCAGCCAAGACGCTCCCGAAGCCGGTGGGCGGCAGCACGCTTTGGGTCACCCGGCAGCGACCCAAGATCGACCGCATTGCCTGCCCGTGGCTGATCCGGCGCTTTGTCGATGCAGATGCGCGGTTTCTGTTTGTCTCGTCAGACGAAGTGGCAGGCGTCGCCGACCGCTTCGGCGCGACACCGTTCGACGTCGAAGACGCGCCCTTTGCCCACGACGGCGACCGATGCACCTTTGACGCCCTTCTGGATGCTTTCTGCCTGCACACGCCCGCGCTCGACCGTTTGGCCCAAGTCATCCGCGCCGCCGACACGAACCGTCACGACTTGGCCCCAGAAGCCGCAGGCCTCTTGGCGCTTTCGGTGGGATTGTCGCGGCAGTACCGCGACGATACCCAGCAACTCATGGCAGGCTTGCCGATCTATGATGCGCTCTATCGATGGGCGCGGGACGGATCGGACGAAGGACACGGGCACCCATGAACGAAATGTTAAGCACTTTCGGACGGATCGGGATCTACTCCTTCGGCGGTCCGGCCGCGCAGATCGCCCTGATGCACCGCGTTCTGGTCGACGAGAAGCGTTGGCTGACAGAGCAAGAGTTCCTGAACGCGCTCTCGTTCACCATGCTTCTTCCGGGCCCCGAGGCAATGCAACTCGCCACCTATGCAGGCTGGCAAAAAGGGGGCGTGCCGGGCGGTCTTTTGGCGGGCGGACTGTTTGTTCTGCCGGGCGCCATCGTCATGGCGATTCTCGCGTCCATCTACGCGTTATTCGGCAATGTGCCCCTGATCGACGCGCTCTTTCTGGGCGTGCAAGCCACGGTCGTCGCCATTGTGATCGAAGCGCTGATCAAGGTCTCCCGAAAGGCCATCAAACGCCCCGGCGACTGGATAGTCGCCGGGCTTGCCTTCGTCGCGATCTTCGGCTTTGCCTTGCCATTCCCGCTCATCGTGGCAACGGCTGGCCTCGTCGGCTACCTGACCACCCGACGCAGCACCGATTGGGCGCCACCGCCGCGACCCGTGGCCTTGGCGAACACCCTGCGGACCGTTCTGATCTGGCTTGCCATCTGGCTTCTTCCCATCCTGCTGCTGGCCCTTCTGAACCAAACACTGCTGACCGAAATCGCGCTTTTCTTCTCGCGCCTTGCCGTCGTCACATTTGGTGGGGCGTATGCGGTGCTGGCCTATATGACGCAAACCGTGGTCAGCGAGTTCGGCTGGATCACCACGCCCGAGATGATGGATGGTCTGGGACTCGCAGAAACGACACCCGGCCCCCTCATCCTCGTCACCCAGTTCGTGGGATTTCTGGCCGGGTTCCGCGAAGGCGGACTGCCGCTGGCCTTCCTCGCCGCATTTGTCACGCTCTGGGTCACCTTTACGCCTTGTTTTCTATGGATTTTCGCGGGCGCCCCTTATGTCGAGCGCCTGATCCACATGCCACGCCTTTCAGGGGCGCTCCATGCCATCACCGCCGCCGTCGTTGGCGTCATCCTGAACCTGTCCCTTTGGTTCAGCGCACATGTGTTCTTTCGAGAAATCGATGTCCTTTCCGCCGGTCCCGTTCAGACAATTCGCCCCGTTCTCTCCTCGCTTGACCCGTTGGCGGCCGCGATCGCCTGCGTGGCGGCTTACCTGCTTTTGCACCGCCACCTTGGCATCGGATGGGTTTTGTTGGCCGGAGCGGCAATGGGCATGATTTCGCTTCTTCCGTTAACATGATCTCAACTAAGCTGGCTTTCCTTCGCTCGGAATTCGCTTATGTTGGGTGCGTCCGATGACGGAGTGCGCATGACCGCGACCATTGACTATGGCAATCTGATGCATCGCGCGATGCGGAGCCTCATCCAAGAGGTTCTGATCGATGTCGCCAAGAATGGTCTGCCCGGACAACATCATTTCTTCATCACCTTCGACACGATGCACCCGGACGTCGAAATGGCCGACTGGCTTTCGGACCGGTACCCGCAAGAAATGACAATCGTCATGCAGCACTGGTTTGAAAACCTGGATGTGACGGACGAAGGCTTTGCCGTAACGCTAAACTTCGGCGATGCCCCAGAACCGCTCTATGTGCCTTATGACGCCATCCGGACCTTCGTCGATCCGTCTGTTGAATTCGGCCTGCGTTTCGAAACGCAGGAAGACGACGACGAAGACGAGACGCCTGCGCCATTGAAGGTTGAAGAGGTGGAGAATTCGGAAGAACCCGCCGGGGACGCCGAAATCGTCAGCCTCGACAAATTCCGCAAGTAATTCACGCTCTGTTATCCGACCGTGAAGGCCACGTGATTGCCGGTTTCCAGGTGATGCATGGCGCGCTGCCCAACGCTATTGCTACAGGTGTCCAATAGCAGGCCGACCACGATGCCGTACGGTGACTTCATTCAGATCTCGATCTCCGAAACCATCGGACTGGCAGGCGCGCTCCTTTATTCGATCAGCTATCTGCTTGCGGCCTACGACCGCTTGCCCAGCCAATCGCCGTACTACTATGTCTCGAAACTCGTGGCGGCCGCGATGGTCCTGATTAGTCTGGCGCAGAATTTCAACCTGGCCTCGGCGATCATTCAGGTGTTTTTCATCACCGTTTCGATGATCGGGATCCTTCGGCACCTGCACAACCGACGCTTCATGGACTAAAGCGTCACGCCCTTCCGACCCGCCAGATCCGTGAAATACTGCCATGCCACGCGGCCCGAGCGTGCACCCCGCGTCGCCTGCCATTCGATGGCCTCTGCGCGAAGCGTATCGTCGTCGATCACGACCCCATGGGCCTCGCAATAGCCCCGGATCATCGCCAGGTATTCGTCCTGAGTGCAGGGATGAAAGCCCAGCCACAGCCCGAACCGATCGGACAGCGAAACCTTTTCCTCCACCGCTTCGGACGGATTGATGGCGGAAGAGCGCTCGTTCTCGATCATATCCCGCGGCATCAGGTGCCGCCGGTTCGACGTCGCATAGAAAATCACATTGTCCGGACGCCCTTCGATGCCGCCGTCCAGAACGGCCTTTAGCGACTTGTAGTGCTGATCGTCATGGCTGAAGGACAGATCATCGCAAAAGAGCAGAAACCGCGCCTTTACACCACGCAGAGCGTTCAGCAAACGCCCTACAGACGGCAGATCTTCGCGTTGAATTTCAACGATTTTCAGGTCCGCCCCTTCGGCGCAGACGGTAGCATGGGCTGCCTTAACCAGGCTCGATTTTCCCATGCCCCGGGCACCCCACAACAGCGCATTGTTGGCGGGCAAACCGCGCGCGAACTGGCGGGTGTTTTCCAGAAGCGTATCGCGCGACCGGTCGATGCCGATCAGCAACTTGATGTCGATGCGATTGACGCGGCTTACCGGTTCCAGCCTGTCGGGGCTCACGTGCCAGACAAAGGCGTCCGCCACGCTGAAATCCGGCGCGGCCATCGGTGCGGGCGACATCCGCTCCAGCGCGGCAGCGATCCGTTCCATCGGATCACTCACGCCTTGGCGTCCTCTTCGCCGTCCGCCTCGCCCTCGTCATCCTCGAACTCGGAATAAAGGTCTTCGTCCTCACCAAGAATGCCCTCTTCGCGCAGCTTCTGAACCTTCTTCTTTTCGACCATCCGCACCAGTTGGATCGAGATTTCGTAAAGCCCATAGACGGCGGTGAACAGGATCAGCTGGGTAACAACGTCGGGCGGCGTCACCAGGGCGGCCAGCACCAGGATACCGACCATCGCGTATTTGCGTACGCTCGCCAGACCGCGCGCTGAAACAAGCCCCGCCTTGCCCATTAGCGTCAGCAACACCGGCAGTTGAAAACACAGCCCAAATGCCATGATGAAGGTAAGGGAAATACCCAGCGATTCATTGACCTTACCGAAGAAAGTTACTTTCAGCCCGGTTTCGCTTTCCGGCACGATGGCAGCGCCTTCAGGCAATTCGTCAACGCCTTGCCCAAGCAGGTTGGCGAACACCGAGGAGACATCGGCAAACCCAAGAAAGAACGACATCGCCAGTGGTGTGACCACGAAGTGCGCGAAGCTCGCGCCCAGAAGGAACATCATGGGCGAGGCGATAATGAAGGGCAGAAAGGCCGACTTTTCAGACCGGTAAAGCCCGGGCGCCACGAACCGCCACATCTGAAATGCGATAACCGGGAAGGCCAGCGCGAAACCGAAAACAAGCGAGATCCGGAACAGCGTGAAGAGATACTCCTGCGGCGCGGTGAACTGAAGCGTCGGCGACGGATCCCCCAACGCGCGCAGCGTTTCCTCGATGGGCTTCAGCAGAAACTCAAGGATATGGACCGCGATGAACTCGCCCTGGATGGGCACGAACATCACCGTAATACCGACCAGAAGCGCGATGATCGACCGGATCAGCCGCGTCCGCAACTCGGCCAGATGCTCGATCAGCGGGGCCGAGCTGTCCTCGATCTCGTCGTCGTCGCTCATGCATCGTCCTTGGGTGCGGCTTCTGCGTCGGCCTCGGCCTTTTCAGCCGCTACCCGTTCGTTCGCCTTCTTGGCGGCGTTGTCGCGGATCTTTTGTGCTTGCTCGGCGCGCTCTTCGCTAAGCTCAGCCGTCTTCGGCCCCTTAGACGCCGCCTCTTTCGTCGATTTGACGGGATCCCAGTTCTCGAATTTCTCGGCGGCCTCATTGAGCGAATTTAGACCCATCTTGGTCGGGTTCGCTGCACCCCTGACGGTTTTCGCCACGTCTTTAACACCAGCCTCGTCGGCGGCCTCTTCCATGGCGCGTGAGAACTCGCGCGCCATCCGGCGGATCTTGCCCGTGAATTTGCCCATGGATCGGAAAACCCCCGGCAAATCCGACGGACCAATGAATATCAATGCTACGATGCCGATGACCAGAAGTTCGGCAAAGCCTAAATCGAACATGGGGTTAGCCCGTCAGACCTTGTCTTTTTCCTCGTCCGGCGTCACGTCGCGCGCAACCTCGGCCGCTTCGTCCTCGATCTCTTTCTTGCCGTCATCCACGCCCTTCTTGAAGGCCGTGATGCCCTTGCCGACCTCGCCCATCAGGGACGAGATCTTGCCCCGGCCAAACAGCACCAGCACGACGATTGCGATCAGCAGGATGCCGGGCAGTCCAATATTTCCAATACCCATATCTTTTGTTCCCTTTGCAAATGGGCTGACATTTCCTGACAGTCATTTAGGGGCCCTATGGCAGCCCGAAAAGATCGGACAGGCGCGCAAGCCCGGAAACGCCATGAAATTCAGCGTGCATGAACACAACTGACAGGTTAATGTCAGTTGGGGTCCGTTATCCAAGGGCATCACCCAATCGAATCAGAAAGATGACCCATGACCAAAGACCTGTTTTCCTTGACCGCAAACGTCGCCTTCGCGCAGGCAGAAACCGCCCGCAGCAACACATCCGACCCGGTGCTGGAGATCGTGACCTTCCGGCTGGTCGACGGCACGGACACGAAGCGCTTCCTTGAAGCCGCCGCCGGAACCGAAACCGTGCTGAGGAACCAGGGCGCGCTGGTGCGCCGCGTCCTCACGATCGATACGGACGGCCTTTGGACGGACGTCGTCGAATGGACTTCGATGGAGGCCGCGCTGACAGCTGCAGAGGCCGTGACGCATCACCCGGACTTCGCACCCTTCGGCGCCATGATCGACGGCGCCTCTGTCAACATGCGTCACGCTCATATTCGCTGGCGGATGGACTAGCACCATGCGTCGGACCGACCGCCTCTTCGAACTGATCCAGCTTCTGCGCGACGGGCGGTTGCACCGTGGCAAGGATTTGGCCGAAGAACTGGGCGTGTCGGTCCGCACGCTCTATCGCGACATGGACACGCTCATTGCCTCGGGCATCCCCGTCGAAGGCGAACGCGGGTTGGGTTACATGATGACCGCGCCCATCACGCTCCCGCCCCTCAACCTCACCCTGACCGAGCTCGAAGCGTTGCATCTCGGTCTCGCAGTCGTGTCCAAGGCCGCTGACAAAGAACTTCAGAAAGCCGCGCAGACCCTCTCGGACAAGGTGGACGCCGTCCTGCCCGAAGACCGCGCCGCGCCGAGTTCGGGCTGGGGCTTCGCCGTCTACCCTTTTGCCGAAGCGGCTCGCGGCTTCGTCCATATGGCGCCCTTGCGCGCGGCCATCCGGTCCCGGCGCAAGATCGACATCGTCTATGCAAGCCCTGATGGGGACGAGACGAAACGCACCGTACGACCCCTGCAGATGGAATACTGGGGCCGCGTCTGGACAGTCACCAGTTGGTGCGAATTGCGCAATGATTTCCGCGTGTTCCGGGTCGACCGTATCCAGACCCTCGACATCTCTTTCGAGACCTTCGAAGAGGAACCGGGAAAGACGCTGGCGGACTATCTGAACCGCGTAGAGCCCTCAGAAGCCAAGTGAGACGCTCCAGCTTGAGCCGATCACACCCATCAGAATAGGTGCGACAATCGCGGTGATCGCTTTCAGGCTATCGACGTAATTGATCCGTGCCAGGCTTTCGTCCTTGGCCATGTCGGCGTCACGCGGCACTTCGTCCCAAAAGCTGTCGAAGCGGTGTGCCAGGCCCAGGTGTACCGGCAGGTACACCGACAGGATCAGCAGACTGAAAGTCGTTCCGCGAAAGAGCGAGAAGGCGTTCACGAGCCCCGCAAATTCTGCGCGGGCTGCGTCATCGGCAATCAGCGTCGTGGGCCAGGACATCCAGGACTGCACCCAAAGCATCCCCGCCGTCAGAAGCGTGCCGGAACAATACAGATAGCGCTTCGAGACACGGCGCGCGTCCCGCAATTGGTCTGCCAGGTCTTCGACGTCGTCCGAAGCGCCTGGCATCTGGCCAAGCGCCAGCACAATGCCCAAAAGCGAACAGGCGGCCGCCAGCGAAACGATATGGTTCGACAAATCGACAAGATGCACCATGGCATCAAAGCCGCTGCCTGTGCTGCAGGTCGCGCGATCCGGCAGGCAGGCGCCCGTCTTGGCCGCCCCCAAGGCCTCGCGAAAGAGGTCTTCGCCAAGCAGTTGGTAGGTTTCGAAGCTTTTCATCTCCTCGGGTTCCAGGACCGAGAAAACCAACGTCACCAAAACGACCAAAAGAAGGGTGACCACCACCCGCACTTTCGATCCGTTCGAGAACCTCCAATATACATCCCAGACAAAGATGGCCGTGACCGCGAGAGCGACCGTTGTGAAAAAGACGAAGGCGGCCATGGCGTTATACCGCGCCGCCAGCTCAACTCGCGCCGGGTTCTCGATCAGTTCTGTCGGCACCGAGACGCCGCTGTCCCCCCAGAACCCAAGGATAAGCTCGGTGCCCGTCAGGACCAGCAGCGGAATGGCCATGATGGCCAGTGCCCAGGGCGAAATTGTCTGCTTCTGAAAAGCCATGGCTCAATAAAAGGCATCAAAATACGCCTTTGAGCCTAGCCACCCGCTATGGGCGCTTGCAACGCCCTCTCACGCTCGGTTCACGGGAAGCACAAGGCAGCGACCGCGCCGGAACATCAGCCAAAGCGGTGTTCCGGGCTTCGGCAGGAAGACCGAGGGCACGCTGGCCTTCAGCACGGACCCGTCATAGTCCATGCGGAACTCGATCAGGCTTTCGTTGCCCATGAAACGCGCCCGAGTGACGACACCGCGCGCCGGAACGCCGTCTTCGGGCGTCGGGTCCGGGCCGCGCCCACCGCGGTCAAAGTCGATCCGCAAGTGCTGCGGACGAATGACGATCTCAACCTCTGTCCCGTCCGGCACGCCGGGGACCAGGAACTGCCCGAAGGGCGTTTCCGTCAGTGCGCCTTGAACCGTGCCCCGGATCACATTGATATCACTGAAAAAAGCAGCGGCGAGTCGATCTACGGGCGCATTATAGACGTTGTAGGGCGCACCTTGCTGGATGATCTTTCCTTCCCGCATAAGCGCGATTTCATCGGCCATGCGCATCGCCTCTTCCGGCTCGTGCGTGACCAACACGACGGCAGTGCCCTCGTCCTTCAGGATGTCCAGCGTTTCGTCACGGATGCCGTCGCGCAACCGGTTGTCGAGCCCGGAAAACGGCTCGTCCATCAACATCACACGGGGCTTGGGCGCAATGGCACGGGCCAGTGCCACGCGTTGCTGTTCGCCGCCCGACAATTCATGCGGAAGCGCTTTTTCATACCCGGAAAGGTGCACGCGCTCCAGTATCTCGTCGATACGGCTGGCCTGGCTGGCCTTGCTGCCACTCAGGCCGAACCCGACGTTCTGGGCCACCGTCATATGGGGGAACAGGGCGAAGTCCTGAAAGATCAGCCCAATGGCGCGCCGTTCGGGCGGCAGGTGAATGCTGTCGTCCGACAGCACCTTGCCGTCCAGCATGACACTGCCGGCCTGCTGACGCTCGACGCCTGCAATCATGCGCAGCGTCGTCGATTTCCCGCAGCCCGAAGGCCCCAGAAGGCAGGTCACTTGCCCAGGAAGCACGCGCAAAGATACGCCCGAGACCAAATCCCGGCCGCCGACGCGGCGCGTCAAGTTGGTGACTGTCAGTCCTTCGTCAGATACGCTCAAACCCGCGCCGCCTCTCAATCCTGACCGATTAGCTCGGAAACCAAGGCGGCATACCAATCGACCGGCATGTCTGCAAGCGGATCAGAGCGTGGTATTCACCGCGCCGCCATCCAGCAAAATGTTCTGACCAACAATGAAACCGGCGTGTTGCGAGCAGAGGAATGCGCAGGTCTGGCCGAACTCCTCGGGCGTGCCATAGCGCCGCGCCGGAATGGTCGCTTCGCGTGCCGCCCGCGCTTCGTCGATGGAAATGCCTTGGGCTTGCGACACACCGCTGTCCAGCGATACTGCGCGATCGGTGGCGTGGATACCGGGAAGCAGGTTGTTGATCGTCACCCCCGACGGCGCGACCTGGCGCGAGGTTCCGGCAACATAGCCTGTCAGCCCGGCGCGCGCCGAATTTGACAAGCCCAAGACCGGGATCGGTGACTTCACGGATTGCGACGTGATGTTGACCACCCGGCCCCAGCCGCGTTCCATCATGCCAGGCAAAACGGCCTTCATCAGCGCAATTGGCGTCAGCATATTGGCATCCAGCGCGGCAATGAAATCGTCGCGGTCCCAGTCGGTCCACATCCCCGGCGGCGGCCCGCCTGCATTGTTGACCAGAATGTCCAGATCGCCTGCGGCCTCCAGCACGGCAGCGCGACCATTTTCCGTCGTCACGTCGGCCGCGACTTCTGTCACCTCGACGCCGTGCGCCGCGCGAATGGCGTCCGCGGTTTCTGCCAGCGCCTCGGCACCCCGAGCGTTCATGATCAGATTGACGCCGGCCTCGGCCAGCGCCTCGGCGCACCCGCGCCCCAAACCTTTCGATGAGGCGCAGACCAGTGCGCGTTTGCCTTTGATGCCCAGATCCATGATGCTCCTCCCTGATAAACATTCATCGGTTACCACCAAGGATGACCCGGATGCCAGAGCGTTCAGACGCAGACACGGCCCTTGCCGCCCTGAAAGAGAGCGGCTTCGAGCCGAACGCACATTGGGAACGCGCACATGAGATTGCGCAGGCGCACGAAGGAGACCACGTCTTCGATGCCATCCACGCGTTCTGCCACCGGATCGAAGGGGATACGCACAACGCGGCCTATTGGGATCGGCAGGCAGGCACGAGTTTCGGCGGCCAGGGACATGCGATCGAATACCAGACCCTGGCCGACTTCATTCGAAGCGCCTAGCCAGGCATCGGCATCATCATGAATGTCTCGCGGGCGATCTTGCCGTTCTCGACCTCGTAAAGTGCCACCTCTTTGCCTTGCCAGCGGTTGCCACTGGATTTCTCGGTGCAATCCATATCGAAGATCATCGTGAAGCGGTCACCGTTGATGAAAGGGCCTTCCATGTTGACTTCGTGCACTTCGAAGGCGCCATTCCACCAGTCGTGCTTGGCTTGAATAGCCTCGACGCCTTTCGATACCGGGTCCATTCCTTCAGGGGCCATTGGTTCGATGGACATGGCATCGGGGGCGTAAAGCTCTTTCAGCCCCTCGGCCTCGGTATGGTTTTGGCAGTGCTGATGAAGGCGGGTGGCGATTTCCTGAGTATTCATTGGGGTTCTCCCTGGAAAATTGCAGAACGCGCTGCCCGATCTTTGTTCTTGTTATGTTCCATACATCTCAGGTTCCCGTCGTATCGTCAAGGGCGAGCCCTTGGTCACGCGGGACAAAAAAAAGAAACGCCCGACGAATGCCGCGCGTTTCCGTTTCTTAGTTGTTAGGCCGAAATGGCCTCACTGACGTTGTTACGACTTGCGGCGACGCAGCCCGGCAAAGCCCAGAAGGCCAGCGCCAAGCAGCAGAGCCGAAGCAGGCAACGGAACTGCCGAAGGTGCAACGGTCATGCCGAGCACCTTGAAGTTGTCGTGGTAGCCATAAGCACCGATGCCGAACGACGTGCCAATCCAAGAACTCTGGAACGTGTACGTTCCCGAATTCGGAATATCGGCAGAACCGACGTAGGAATTGTCGAGATGCAAGGTGAAGTCGTCGTTCCAATCAACGTAGCTGAATGTCACCGACACAATGCGGACAGTCTGGTCAAAGACGAATTGCAGAAGGTCATTCCGGTTCGCGCCATCGACCTGGTGGCTGTCGCCACTGTGAGAGTAGACACCCAGACCGCTGCCCCACTGGCCGACATAGGCAAAGTTACCAGTAACCGCGCCGTTGTCTTGATAGGTAGTAGCGGTGACATCAACATTCACGCCGCTATCGCTGAACGAAAACGAAGAACCGTAGCCGCCCGAGCCTGCGAAGTTGAATGTTGCTGCCGAAGCAGCGACAACCGAGCCAACAACGAAGGCTGCGGCGGTCGCCAGGGTTTTTAGAGTAGTCATTGCTCCCCACTCACTAACACGCTGCACCATGCAGCGCCCTTGAATTAACATAACGTTTACAATTCCGCCAGCCACAGCCTTTGTTTTTCTTTATTATGTTGCGCTCGGGGTTAACGACCAGTACCCACCGCCGAACCCGATTGTTTCCAAAAAAGGTCGCATGACGCCGTGCTTGATCGTAAATCCAACGCAATTTCCTTACCAAAGGAAATTGCCCGCCGTCGCACTTTTGCCATCATCAGTCACCCAGACGCCGGAAAAACAACACTGACGGAAAAGTTTCTGCTCTATGGCGGTGCCATCCAGATGGCCGGTCAGGTCCGCGCCAAAGGCGAGGCGCGGCGGACACGTTCGGACTTCATGCAGATGGAAAAAGACCGCGGTATTTCGGTCAGCGCATCTGCCATGTCCTTTGATTACAGGGATTTTCGCTTCAATTTGGTAGATACGCCGGGCCATAGCGATTTCTCGGAAGATACCTATCGCACACTGACCGCCGTCGACGCGGCGATTATGGTGATCGACGGTGCCAAGGGCGTCGAAAGCCAGACGCAGAAACTCTTTGAAGTCTGCCGCCTGCGCGACCTTCCGATCTTGACCTTTTGCAACAAAATGGATCGTGAAAGTCGGGAAACCTTCGAAATTATTGATGAAATCCAAGAAAACCTTGCGATCGACGTCACACCGGCCTCTTGGCCCATCGGCATGGGCCGCGACTTCCTTGGCTCGTACGATATGCTGAACGACCGGCTGGAGCTGATGGAACGCGCCGACCGCAATAAGGTAGCGGAATCGATCAAGATCGACGGGTTAGACGACCCCAAACTGGCCGAACACGTGCCAGAGGCGCTGCTGGAACAGCTTCGCGAAGAGGTCGAAATGGCCCGCGAATTGCTGCCGCGTTTCGATACGCAGGCGTTTCTTGACGGGACTTTGACGCCGATCTGGTTTGGCAGTGCCATCAATTCGTTCGGTGTGAAGGACCTGATGGACGGGATCGGTGATTTCGGCCCCCTACCCCAGCCGCAGTCGGCCGAACCCCGGCAGATCAGTCCGGATGAAAAAACGGTGGCGGGCTTCGTCTTCAAGGTGCAGGCCAACATGGACCCAAAGCACCGCGACCGCGTGGCGTTTGTCCGCCTGGCGTCGGGTCATTTCAAGCGCGGCATGAAATTGCATCATGTCCGCTCGAAAAAGGCGATGGCGATCTCGAATCCGGTGCTTTTCCTGGCGTCTGACCGTGAACTGGCCGAGGAAGCCTGGGCGGGAGACATCATCGGCATCCCCAACCACGGGCAATTACGCATCGGCGATACTCTGACCGAAGGTGAAGCGCTGCGCGTGACCGGCATTCCCAGCTTTGCGCCGGAACTCCTGCAAGGTGTGCGGGCTGCCGACCCATTGAAAGCCAAGCACCTGGACAAGGCTCTGATGCAGTTTGCCGAAGAAGGGGCCGCCAAGGTCTTCAAGCCGACGATTGGCTCTGGCTTCATCGTTGGCGTGGTTGGGCAGCTACAGTTCGAAGTGCTCGCCAGCCGGATCGAGATGGAATACGGGCTGCCCGTCCGCTTCGAGCCGACGCAGTTCACCTCTGCAAGGTGGGTCACCGGGCCGAAGGACAAGTTGGAAGCCTTCGTCAACGCAAACAAGGGCCATATCGCGCACGACAACGACGGAGACGTGGTTTATCTGACGCGGCTCCAATGGGACATCGACCGGATCGAGCGCGATCATCCCGAATTGACGCTCTCGGCGACCAAGGAAATGCAGGTTTAGGCCGGCGCCGTTTCCACGGACCGCAGGCGCGCCGCGCAACAATCTGTTTCCAGATACGACACATTGGTTGAAAACTGCTGAAATCGTTCAAGTTTTCTTGGGCGACATTGACGCCGCAGGCGCTATGTCATAAATGACAAAGCAATTGCAGAAGACTTGTGGATAAGTCTGTGGTCATCCGGACCCCCTCTGCACAGCCGACGGGCCGCAAATTGGTCCGTACATAAAATGGACCGATATGACGAAGTTTGCTGATCTGGCGTTATCGCCAAAAGTTTTGAAGGCCGTCGAGGCCGCTGGTTACGAAACACCAACCCCCATTCAAGCAGGTGCCATTCCCCCGGCGCTTGAAGGCCGTGACGTTCTGGGCATCGCCCAGACGGGCACCGGCAAAACCGCCAGCTTCACGCTGCCAATGATCTCGATGCTGGCACGCGGCCGCGCACGGGCGCGCATGCCGCGAAGCCTGGTGCTCTGCCCGACACGCGAATTGGCCGCGCAGGTGGCCGAGAATTTCGACACCTACGCGCAGAATGTGAAGCTGACCAAGGCGCTTCTGATCGGCGGTGTCAGCTTCAAGGAGCAGGACGCGCTGATCGACCGGGGCGTCGATGTTCTGATCGCCACGCCCGGACGTCTCTTGGATCACTTCGAGCGCGGGAAACTGCTGCTGACGGGCGTTCAGATCATGGTCGTCGACGAAGCCGACCGCATGCTGGATATGGGCTTTATCCCTGATATTGAACGCATTTTCTCGCTGACCCCGTTCACGAGACAGACGCTTTTCTTCAGCGCAACCATGGCGCCCGAGATCGAGCGGATCACCAATACATTCCTGTCGAACCCCGCACGCGTCGAAGTTGCGCGCCAGGCCACGGCGTCCGAGACGATCGCACAGGAAGTAGTTCTGATCAAACCGTCCCGCCGCGACCGGGCGGCCAAGGAAAAGCGCGAAATGTTGCGCGCCCTGATCGAGCGCGAGGGCGACGCCTGCACGAACGCTATCGTCTTCTGCAACCGCAAGGTCGATGTGGATATCGTCTCGAAATCGCTGAAGAAACACGGGCTGAACGCCGCCGCCATTCATGGCGACCTGGAGCAGTCACAACGAATGAAAACACTGGACGCCTTCCGCGACGGCGAATTGCGGTTCCTTGTGGCCTCTGACGTGGCCGCGCGCGGGCTGGACATTCCAAGCGTTAGTCATGTGTTCAACTATGACGTGCCGTCCCATTCCGAGGACTACGTGCACCGTATCGGACGCACGGGCCGTGCCGGGCGCGACGGCAAGGCGATCATGATTTCCGCCCCTGTGGATGAAAAGAACCTGGCCGCCATCGAGAAGCTGATCGACAAGGAGATTCCGCGCGCCGAGACCCCCGCAAAACCGACCGCCGAAGCAACAGACGAAAAACCGAAGCGCAGCCGGAGCCGCAAGACGTCGGAACCTGTTCTGGAAGAGACGGCCGAGGCGGCCGAAGAGCTGCCCGCAAAACCGAGCCGCGGACGTCGTGGCGGTCGCGACAACGGCAAGAAGGTCGTCGGCATGGGCGATCACATGCCAAGCTTCATTGCAATGAGCTTTGCAGAACGCAAAGCAAGCTGAGGTTTTGTGCCTTGGCTTCGCCAAGTCGCGGTAAGGGGATCTCTGCTCCCCGCGCGCTTCGCGCGCGCCCCTCGGGATATTTTCGAACAGGCGAAGTCTGCTTGACCGACTAAGCGTCTATCATGTGCCGGACGATTTCGGGCAGCATGCCGAAGTCGCTGAAAGCCACTTCATGCGGCAAGTCGTGGACCGGTGTCAGACGGATGCCTTCGGTGAAAAGGACAAAAGGGACGCCGGCATTTAGCGCCGTTGCGGCATCCGTTTCGCTATCGCCGACGTAGATCGCCCGGGTTTGGCCCAGCAGTTTCGTTGCGTGGGCTATCGGCAGCGGATCGGGCTTCCTTTTGGGCAGCTCGTCGCCCGCAACGACCGCCCCGAAGAACCGCGTCAGTCCGGCAGCCTCCAGGGTCGGCCCCAGCGGCCCACGTGGTTTGTTCGTGACAAGGCCAAGCGGCAGACCTTCGCCCTGAAGGACCGTGAGCGCCTTTTCAACGCCGTGAAACAGCTTGGTCTTCTTTGCTTCTTCCTTGTAGTGACGGATGAACGTCGTCATCACCCAGTCGCGCTCGCCAGCGTCAAGATCGGTGGCCTCGATCAGGCGGTCGACGAAGACCTCTTCGCCGAGGCCCACGAACCCGGCAACGATCTCGGACGGCAATGGGGGTAAATCGCGCTTCGCCAGAACCGCATTCGCCGCATCGCGCACGTTGGGCAGGCTGTCGATTAGCGTGCCGTCCAGATCGAACAGAACGGCGGTCATGCCAGCCGGCTGATAACGACGGTGACTTCCGGCTTCTTGCCGATCTCGTCATCCGCCGATTTCCGAACCGCTTTCCGTATATCGTCTTCCAGATCGTCATCGTCCGCGCGCGTGGTGCGCGAGGCGCGCCCAATCAACTGGCTGAGGTCCTCTTCCAGCACATCCTGAAGGGGTGCGTTGGACGATCCCGTCTCGGGCAACCCCATCAGATCGACCCAAGGCTCGCCCACTAGCTCGTCGTCCTCCATGATGACGGAGACGATGACATGCCCGTTCATCGCCATGCGAAGCCGATTGCGGACGATGCCATCGAGCGCACCGATCTGCACGCTTCCATCAAGATAGGTGCGGCCCGCCTCGATATACTCGACGATTTTGGGTGCATCGCCCGTCAGATCAACCATCGACCCGTTGACGGCCACGACAGAGGCCGCGCCGTTGGTTTCGGCCAGTTTGGCGTGTTCCCGCAGGTGCCGATGCTCACCGTGCATGGGGACCACCATCTTGGGGTCAATGAGTTTGTGCATGCGGTCCAGATCGGGCCGGTTCGCGTGGCCCGAAACGTGATAGATGTCGGTGCCGTCATCGACGACATCGACACCCTTTTCGGACAGCGCGTTCATCACGCGGATCACGCCCTTTTCATTGCCGGGGATGGTCTTGGACGAAAAGAGGAAGGTGTCGCCCTCCGCCAGTTCAAGCCCCAGGTACTTGCCCCGCGACAGCGCCGCGCTGGCAGCCCGCCTCTCGCCCTGGCTGCCGGTCACCAGAAGCATCAGGTTCTGGCGCGGGATGTCCTCGGCCTCTTCCGGCGAGATGGTTTTGGGGAAGTCCGTGACCACCCCTGTCAGCACCGACGCTTCGATCATCCGCCGCATCGCGCGGCCCAACAGGCAGATCGAGCGCCCGGCGGCTTCCCCGGCCTCAGCCAGCGTTTTCACCCGCGCGACGTTCGACGCAAACGTGGTGGCCACCACCATACCGGGCGCGTTTTCGACGAGCTTCACGATTTCCGGCCCCACGGTCGCTTCCGAACGGCCCGGTTTCGGCGAAAAGACATTGGTGCTGTCGCAAACGAGTGCGTGAACACCGCCCTTGCCAATGTCGGCCCAGAAGGCTTCGTCGAAGGGCTCTCCAACGATCGGCGTTGCGTCCAGCTTGAAGTCCCCTGTGTGGACGATCCGACCACCGGGCGTGTCGATGATCAGCGCCGAGCTTTCGGGGATCGAATGGCTGATCGGCGCAAAGCCGACCTTGAACGGGCCCACTTCAATCTGCTCGGGCCAAGGGGCCACGATGTTCACGGTTTCCGGGTCGTGGCCGTATTCCTCGATCTTGCGGCGCGCATGATGCCCGGTGAAGGCGCGCGCATAGACTGGCGCTTTCAGCCTGTCCCAAAGATGCCCGACAGCGCCCACGTGGTCCTCGTGGGCGTGGGTGATGAAGATGCCCTCGATCCGGTCGGCGCGTTCAGCCAGCCATTCGATGTCGGCGAAAATGATGTCGACGCCGGGCGAGCTGTCCATATCCGGGAAGGTCACACCGACGTCTGCGAGGATCAGCCGTTCCTTGCCCGGCGCGCCCCAACCGTAGACATAGGTGTTCATCCCGATCTCGCCCGCGCCGCCGAGGGCGAGGTAAATCAGCCGTTCGCTGCTCATGTATTTTCCTTGTTGAACGCGTTGATAACGGTCAGCCCGTGCATCGTCAGATCACC
Organism: Paracoccaceae bacterium; assembly: GCA_030065075.1. GTDB lineage: Bacteria > Pseudomonadota > Alphaproteobacteria > Rhodobacterales > Rhodobacteraceae > JAJDOD01. Next base: position 24,136 of record JASJDQ010000029.1, read on the forward strand.
GTCGATGGTGTCGAAGCGGATGTCGCCTTGTGCAAAAAGCGGGGCAAGGCCGCCTGTTGCCACGGTCTTCATGTCGTGGCCGTACTCGGCCTTGATCCGGGCCACCAGCCCCTCGATCAATCCGCTGTAGCCCCAGAAGACCCCGGACTGGATCGCGCCCACCGTATCGGTGCCGATGACCTTGGCGGGCTGCGAGATATCGACGTGCGGGAGTGCTGCCGCGCCCGCGGCAAGCGCCTCGAGCGAAAGGTTCACGCCGGGTGAAATAACGCCGCCAACATAGGCGCCATCGTCGGCCACGACATCGAAGTTGGTCGCGGTGCCGAAGTCGATGACAACGACGTTGCCGCCGTAACGGTCAAAGGCGCCTGCCGCGTTGGCCAGCCGATCTGGCCCCGGGCGAACGCCCTCGTCGACGCGGTACGGCACGGGCAAACGGCATTCGGGCTTGCCGACGACCAGCGGGCGGCAATTGAAATAGCGGTCGCAAAGGACGCGCAGGTTGAAGACGACGCGCGGCACGGTCGAAGAGATGACCACTTCGTCGATGGTCACATCCTTCAGGCCCTGTGCGCCCATAAGAGTGGATAGCCAGACGAAGTACTGGTCCGCCGTGCGCTGGTGCTCAGTCGAGGCGCGCCAGGTACCGATGAAGCTTTCACCGTCCCAGATCGCGAACTCGGTGTTCGTGTTGCCCGTATCGATGCAAAGAAGCATGTTTTCCTTCAGAAATAGACGTCTGCCGCTGCGATCCGAACCTGCCCTTTCGGCGTCCGAAGCACAAGCTGGCCGTCTTCGTCCACCGTCTCGAATGTGCCCGTGACGGTCTCATTGCCGGTGCGCGCGGTGATCGGTTCGCCTAGCCGAGCGGCGCGGCGCAGCCATTTCTCGCGTATTCGCGAAAAGCCAAATTGGGTGAACAGCCGCTCTTCCGTCGCCATGGTCGAGGCCAGAAGCTCAAGCATCTCGTCCGGCGAGGTCGGCGTGCCCCCTTCGCCTTCCAGGCTGACCGGCGGGAAGTCGGTGTCGTCCAATGCGTCCGGGGCTGCGGCCAAGTTGACGCCGATGCCAATGGCCAGCCAATCGACGCCCCTCGATGTCCCAAGGCTTTCGAGCAGGATGCCCGCGACCTTGCCACCATTCAGCAGCACGTCGTTCGGCCATTTCAGCGCCAGGCGGGTGCGCTCGATCCGAAGCGCCAGCGCCTCGTACAGCGCATTCGCGGCGGAAAACGACCTGAGCGCCGCTTCCCCCGGTGTACCACCCGGCTTTAGCAGGTACGTGGCGGCGAAATTGCCTTCGGGTTCAACCCAAGTGCGGCCCCGCCGCCCCCGCGCCGCCGTCTGGCGGCGCGCCATGATCCACGTGGGCTTGTCGAGCGTCGGTGCGCGGCGCGCAGCCTCGGCCATGGTGCTGTCGACCTCATCGAGGACGATCCGACCGATCCCCTCGGGCCAGTTCAGCATGGAAAAATCTGACACGGATTTTGCAGCGGAAAATTCACCATTTTCCGCGGCATTTTCTGCCTCAGAAAATGCTGCCTAGTTGACAAGTGTCGCTGCCGCCGCCGCTGCCGCGCCCTCGACGCCAAAGAGGTTCACGACGCCAAAGACCATCGCGGCAGCACTTGCCACCAGAAAACCCCAAAGAATGCCCGAGCCCCCCTGATCCAGCTCGCTTTCCTCAGCGCCGAAATACATCAGGTAGACGATCCGCAGGTAATAGAACGCCCCGATTACACTCGCAACCACGCCAAGGATCGCCAGCCAGGCCATTCCCGCATCCACAGCCGCCAAGAGGACCGAGTACTTGGCAAAGAACCCGACAAGCGGCGGCACACCGGCAAGCGAAAAGAGCAACAAGAGCATCGCCAGCGCCATCAGCGGTTCGCGTTTGGAATACAGCGACAAAGCGTTGATCTCGACAACGGGTTGGCCGTCTTTCTCCATCGACAGGATGAAGGCAAAGGTACCGACGTTCATCGTGACGTAAATCGCCATGTAAAGCAGCATACTCTCGACGCCCTGCGCGGTCCCCGCCGCCAGCCCCATCAGCGCGTAGCCCATATGCGCGATCGAGGAATAGGCCATCAGGCGTTTGATGTTTGTCTGCCCGATTGCCGCGATCGCGCCGAGGAACATCGAGGCCACCGAAAGCACCGCCAGGATCTGCTGCCAATCGCCCACGATCCCGCCGAAGGCATCATGCACCACGCGGGCGAAAAGCCCCATGGCCGCGACTTTTGGGGCCGTTGCGAAGAAGGCCGTCACCGGCGTGGGCGACCCTTCGTAGACATCTGGCGTCCACATATGGAACGGCGCTGCACTTACCTTGAAGGCAAGGCCCGCGGCGATGAAGGCCAGACCGAACAAGAGCCCGACAGACGCCTCACCTTTCGCGGCCGCAATGACATCGGCGAAGAGCGTGCTGCCGGTATAGCCATAAACCAACGACGCGCCGTAAAGCAGCAAGCCTGACGAAAGTGCGCCAAGGACAAAGTACTTCAGCCCCGCCTCGGTGGACTTCACGCTGTCCCGGCGAAGGGCGGCGACCACATAAAGCGAGAGCGACTGCAGTTCGAGCCCCATGTAAAGCGCGATCAGGTCGCCCGCACTGACCATCACCATCATGCCGACGCAGGCCAGCGCGATCAGCATCGGATACTCGAACCGCAACAGGTCGCGGCGCGCCATGTAGTTTTCGCTCATCAAAAGGATGGCGGCGGCGGAAAGAAGGATCGTCACCTTGGCGAAACGCGCGAAGCCGTCATCGACGAACATACCGCCAAAGGCGCTTCCGGTACCTGCGCCCTGGAAACCGATCCAGGCGGCGACAGCAACCAGCACCGCGCTGGTTGCCCAGACGAACACCGACGCAAGCCGGTCCTTCCCTCCATAGGCGCCAAACAGCAGGCCCAGCATGGCAAAGACGCTCAGGAAGATCTCCGGCAGGATGATATTCAGATCAGCGGACATCAATTGCCTCCCGCATCTGCGACCTGGGATGTCGCGTTGAATTCGGCAACGGCGGTTTCATAACCCGACAGCATGTTGGCCACCGACGGCCCGATTACATCCGTGATCAGGCTGGGATAAACGCCAAGCAGGATCGTCATGACGATCAGCGGCGCGAATATGCTCCTCTCGCGTGCCGTCATGTCGGTGATCGACTTCAGGCTTTCCTTGATCAGGTCGCCCATCACCACCCGGCGATAGAGCCAGAGCGCGTAAGCCGCCGACAGGATTACGCCCGTCGCGGCCACGGCGGCGACCCAGGTGTTGGCCTGGAACATGCCCATCAACGTCAGAAATTCGCCCACGAATCCGCTCGTGCCCGGCAGACCGACATTCGCCATGGTGAACAGCATGAACACCGCCGCATAGGCCGGCATCCGGTTCACAAGGCCGCCGTAGGCGTCGATCTCACGCGTGTGCATCCGGTCATAAATCACACCCACGCAAAGGAAGAGCGCGCCGGAGATGAAGCCATGGCTGATCATCTGGAAGATCGCACCGTCGACGCCTTGCTGGTTCGCCGCGAAAATGCCTGCGGTCACGTACCCCATGTGCGCGACCGAGGAATAGGCGATCAGCTTCTTCATGTCCTCCTGCATCAGCGCCACCAGCGAAGTATAGACGATGGCGATGGCCGAAAGCCAAAGCACGAAGTCCGCCAGAAGATCGGATGCGACCGGGAACATGGGCAGGTTGAAACGCAGGAACCCGTAGCCGCCCAGCTTCAACAGGATCGCTGCCAGAACGACCGAGCCTGCCGTCGGCGCCTGCACGTGCGCATCCGGCAACCAGGTGTGCACCGGCCACATCGGCATCTTCACGGCGAACGATGCGAAGAACGCCAGCCACAGAAGCGTCTGCAGACCGCCGATGATCTGGAAGCCCCAGATGTCCATCGTTTCCGACCCGAAGTTGTGATTGAGTAGAGCGGTGATATCCGTCGTGCCCGAATCCACATACATCGCGACCATCGCGACCAACATCAGGACCGACCCGAAGAAGGTGTAGAGGAAGAACTTGAACGCCGCATAGATGCGGTCCTTGCCGCCCCAGATGCCGATGATCAGGAACATCGGGATCAGGCCGCCTTCGAAGAACAGGTAGAACAGCACAAGGTCCAACGCGCAGAAAACGCCCAGCATCAGCGTTTCCAGCACCAGGAACGCGATCATGTATTCCTTCACGCGGTCCTTCACGTCCCAGCACGCCAGGATGGTGATCGGCATCAGGAAGGTCGTCAGCATCACGAACAGGACCGATATGCCGTCGACCCCCATCTTGTAGGTCAGGCCGAGGATCCACTCGCCCTCTTCCACAAATTGAAAGCCCGTGTCTTGCGGGTCGAAGCCCGCGAGGATGAAGAGCGAAACAAGAAACGTCAGCGCGGTCGCGACCAGCGCCACGTACTTGGCGTTGCGGTCAACTGCGTCGCCCGAGCCGCGCAGGAACACCCCCAGAATCGCCGCCGCGATCAACGGGATGAAGGTCATCATCGACAGCGGATTGTCTAGAAACATGGTCTCAGCCCCCCGCCAGCGTCATCCAGGTGACCAGCACCAGGATGCCAAGGACCATCGCAAACGCGTAGGTGAAGATGTAGCCCGACTGCGCGCGCCCAGCGAGCCGGGTGAAGAACGGAATGATCCCCATGGCCAGCCCGTTCAAGCCGCCGTCGATCGTCGCCCCATCGCCCTGCTTCCACAGGAAGCGGCCGACCCACATCGCCGGCTTCACGAACAGGAAGTCGTAAATCTCGTCCACGTACCACTTGTTCAGCAGGAACTGGTACAGGATCGGCTGGTTCTCGGCCAACCGCTCGGGCCAGTCTGGACGGCGGATATAGAATTGATACGCAGTGAGGAAGCCCAGAAGCATTGCGATGAACGGCGACAGTTTCACCCACTTCGGCACCAGATGCGCCTCGTGCAGCACGTGGTTGTCATCGGCGATATAGAGCGCGCCCTGACCCGGCTCGGTGTGCCGCTCAGCGTGGGCCTCGTCGGACTTCTCTTCCGCCGCATGGGCTGCGCCGATCATCAAAACGGCCTGCTTCTCCTCGCCCTTCGCCATGCCAAAGAACTTGTCGACGCTCTCCTGAGAGCCAAAGAACGGCTTGTACCAGATCATACCGGCAAAGATCGCGCCGACTGCCAGAACACCCAAGGGTGCCACCATGGTCATCGGGCTTTCATGGGCGTGCTCATGGGTGTGATGATCGCCCCGTGGCTCGCCGTAGAACGTCAGGAACATCAGCCGCCAGCTATAGAAGCTGGTGAAACAAGCGGCAATGACCAGCCACCAGAACGCGACGATCGAGGCATCGGTGCCGCCCGCAAAGGCGCTTTCGATTATCGCGTCCTTCGAGACGAAGCCCGCGAAGCCCACCGGGAATCCAATGTACAAGAGCGGGATACCGACGCCGGTGATCGCCAGCGTTCCGATCATCATCGCCCAGAAGGTATAGGGCAGCTTGTCCTTCAGCCCGCCATAGTTCCGCATGTCCTGCTCGTGATGCATCCCGTGGATGACCGAACCGGCGCCAAGGAAAAGCATTGCCTTGAAAAACGCGTGCGTCAGAAGGTGGAACATCGCGACCGAGTACACGCCGACGCCCGCGGCCACGAACATGTATCCCAACTGCGAACAGGTCGAATAGGCGATCACGCGCTTGATGTCGTTCTGCACAAGGCCCACGGTCGCCGCGAAGAACGCGGTGATCAGCCCGATCCAGACGATAAAGCTTTGCGTCCACTCGGCGTATTCCATCAACGGCGACATGCGGCAGACAAGGAACACGCCGGCGGTGACCATCGTCGCCGCGTGAATGAGCGCTGACACTGGCGTCGGGCCCTCCATCGCGTCCGGCAACCAGGTGTGCAGCAGGAACTGCGCCGACTTGCCCATCGCGCCGATGAACAGCAGGAAGCAGATCAGCTCGATCGCGGGCCAATCCGTCCAAAGGAAAGTGATCTGCGCCTCTGCCAGTTCAGGTGCTGCGGCGAAGATGTCGTCGAAGTTGATGCTGTCGACCATCAGGAAAACAGCAAAGACGCCCAGCGCCAGCCCGAAGTCGCCGACGCGGTTGACGACAAACGCCTTGATCGCGGCCGCGTTGGCGGAAGGCTTCCGGAAATAGAACCCGATCAGCAAATAGGACGCCAGACCCACGCCCTCCCAGCCAAAGAAGAGCTGCACGAGGTTGTCCGCTGTCACCAGCATCAGCATCGCGAAGGTGAAGAACGACAGGTAGGCGAAGAACCGGGGGCGGTAACTCTCTGCCTCCTCGTTGAAATTATCGTCATGCGCCATGTAGCCGAAGCTGTAGAGGTGGACGAGTGCCGAGACCGTGGTGATCACGATCAGCATCACTGCCGTCAGCCGGTCCATCCGAATGGCCCAGTCGGTGGCAAGCGAGCCGCTTTCGATCCAACGCAGCACGGTCACCGTGTAACGACCATTCTCATGCGCGAAGGGATCGAAGGTCAGAAAAATGACCCAGCTCAGAAGTGCCGCGAGGAACAACAGACCCGTGGCTGTCCACTGCGCGGCCACCTCACCAATGATCCGCCAGCCAAACCCGCAGATCAGCGCGCCTACCAGGGGGGCAAAGAGGATGATCGTTTCCATCAGACGCGCGCCTTATTCATCTTGCCAAAAATACGCAAATCCTCACCCCTTCATCACATTGACGTCTTCGACATCGATGGTGCCACGGTTGCGGAAGAAACAGACGAGGATGGCCAGGCCGATTGCTGCCTCGGCCGCGGCGACCGTCAGGACGAAGAGTGTGAAGACCTGGCCCGTGATGTCCCCTAGATAGGCCGAGAAGGCGACCAGGTTGATGTTCACCGCCAAAAGCATCAACTCTATGCTCATAAGCAGGATGATCACGTTCTTCCGGTTCAGGAAGATCCCGAAGATGCCGATGACGAACAGCGTCGCCGCAACGATTAGATAGTGTTCCAGTCCGATCATTGGCTTGCCTCGTAAGGGGTCTTGTCGCCCTGCAGGTCCGGGTAAAGCGCGGCGCAGGCGCAGGGTTCGGCGTCGAGCCGGGCCAGCTTGATGTCGCGGCCCTTGGGGTGGATCGCCTCGGCCAAACGCTCGAAACTGAACAGCGCAGGCGCCGCCGCCATTTCGGTCGCGATGATCTTGCGTACGATGTTTGTTCGATCAAAGGGCGGTCGCGGGGAAATGCGTTCTTCCAGCACCCGTGTTCTCAGGACATCGCCGGTTTCACAGTGCGCGACAAGCAGGTCCAGATAGACACCCTCCTGGCTCCACCAGTCGTCCCAGCCAACACGGCCCGCGCCGAAATCGACGTGGCCGGATTCGCCGCCGTGACTGACGTGCGTCACCCGCTCGCACTCGGCCAGCGTAAGCGCATGAGCCGGCACGGCACCCAACGCAAGACATATGGCGACGGGCCGGATCAACAGCTCTCCCCAAGAGTGCAGGTCACCACGCCCGGCCCCATGAGTCCAGGTGCCGCGCCGCCGCCCAAGGCTGGGTCCGAAAGCGACCCCGTGCCCACGGCACCGACGAAAGAGAGCCCGATGATGACGAACGCAAGTGTCTTCACAGGCCCTGCCCCGGCTTGATGTCTTTCAGTTCCATCGCCTTGGCCGGATCGCGGTACATTTGCGCCAGCACATCCTGCCGCTTGACATACGTCCGGTGCCGCAGCGTCAGCACGATGGCCCCGACCATGGCCACCAGCAGGATCAGGCCCGCCAGTTGGAAGAGCAGGAAGTACTTGTCGTACAGCACGCGGCCCAGCGCATCGGTGTTGTGATCGCCCAGGCCCGCCACCGCATCCGGGCGATCGGCCATGGCCACGCCGTCTGCCGTTGTCCAGACGCCGAACGCCATGGCGAGTTGCATCAGGATCACCACGCCAATGAGCAAAGCCAGCGGCATATACCGTGCCATTTCTGCCTTCAGCTCGGCGAAGTCGACGTCCAGCATCATCACGACGAACAGAAACAGCACCGCGACCGCGCCCACATAGACGATGATCAGTAGCATCGCGACGAACTCGGCGCCCAGAAGCACGAAAAGCCCCGCCGCCGACAGAAACGACAGGATCAACCACAGCACTGAATGGACCGGGTTCCGGCTGATCACGGTAAAGAGGCCACCCGCAATACAAGCAATCGCAAAGAGATAGAAGGTCAGCACGACCGGTGTCATTCCTCATCCTCCTCCGAAGCGGCGTCTTCGACTGCTTCCATGACCGAGCTGGCAAGCTCCATCGCCTTCGACATCGCGGGCACGCCACCGAAGACGCCCATCATGGCGATGGTCTCCGCGATCTCCTGCTTGGTGGCGCCTGCTTCCAGCGCATGGCGCACGGTCAGCCGGATCTGAGCCTCGGCCTGCGCGCCAAGGATTGTCAGCGCGCCCAGCGTCAGCAGTAGCCGGGTCTTGGCATCCAGACCTTCGGGGTTGAAGGTCTTGCCCATCATCGTTTCCATCAGATCGCGCGGCATGGTCGGCCAGAGCGCCTCGAACCCCTCCGGCGTGAAATTGGTCAAGGCGGGATTGATCGCCTTGGCCCACTCCTGGCCCATCGCCATCATGGCGGCAAAGGGGTTCGCGGGATCGGTCATCGGTACGGCGCGTCCATTTCGAGGTTCCGGGCAATCTCGGCTTCCCAGCGCTCGCCGTTCGCCAGAAGCTTCTCCTTGTCATAGAAAAGCTCTTCGCGTGTCTCGGTCGAGAACTCGAAATTCGGGCCTTCGACTATGGCATCGACCGGACAAGCCTCCTGACAGAAGCCGCAATAGATGCACTTCGTCATGTCGATGTCATA
>JASJDQ010000219.1 GCA_030065075.1 Paracoccaceae bacterium
AGACCTGCGTAATGGGCAACGACCACAACGCCAGAGCTTTCGAAGATCTGGCCGAGTTCCTCGACCACTTTTTCTTTCTGGGCTCTATCCACAGTTTCACTCCAAGTATGGGAGGGGGACCCTCCCGGCTCAAGTCGAGGTGTTGCCACCCCACGAGTCCTTACGGGTCCGTCGCGAACTGTGCCTCGGAACGCGCACGTTCCGGGAAACGATCCTGATGTTCCCGTCTCAGGCAGGATTTATCTGGCTCGCGCCAAACCCACCGTCTCGGACGAAATGCCCCGGGGGAAGCCCCGGGACAGCGGGTCTATAGAGGAGAGTGGTGGGTTTGGGAAGGGGGAATTTGACCGACCTCCACTAAGCAATTCGCATCATACGAAGAGAGGAACACCGTTTACGCTGAATGATAGACGAACCCGTCAAGAGCGCATCCGAGATAATTGACCTCACACAACGCGAGGCCAATTCTCAATATAGATCAGGAAGTTGCCAATCGGTTGAATTTGACGCCACGACGGAATCAGTACTCAAAGCAAAACCGTCAACATCCGTTAGATTTGAAAGATAGCTGCTGACGAGTACATACGGTCTAGCCTTTGGCCTAACCCCAACTATCGTGCTTCTCGTTTGTGGCGAGCTTGTATCAAAAGCTGGCGCCACGCCGACCTCAACAATAGGTAAAGGGTTGATGCGAGATACACTTAGCGTTCTGCTATCAACACTATGATAGTCTGCTGGCAACTCCGGCAAACCATTGGCTGGAAAAAGAAACGAATCAACAGACATCGGATTCACCGTCTGGATATCAGCCTCGCTTCCCTCCAAAATCCAAGTTGCCTTGCCGCGCTCCAAAAACTCAGCCGTATCTTCGCTGCCCAGAGATCTATCGAACAGAACTCCTGAGAAAAACCCGATTACCAATGTTGCTGCCAAAGCTGTAAGCCCAGCAACGACCAACCCCCCTTTTTCATTCATAATTGTCACTGCGGCCGGGTCGGATTTCTTACTTGGATCGACCAGACGCCTAGACATAAAAACCGCTTCACTGACAACATCCTCGCCAAACTCCTCATTCGCGCGCCGCTTTAGCTCTTCCATGGGCAACGTCAAAATTTCGAGTTCAGTCAGGTCACCATCTTCGAACTGGTCTAGATCGATACCCCAAAACTCATTAACCGATAGATCATCTTTAAACTCGCACCGATACGGCCTTTGCACACCGTTCTCTCTTGCTTCTCCGGTCATCTGGTTGTCTCCTTGTGCGAATTTAAAATTGCCTCGACGACTCTTTCTGCTCTCCTCCGTATTCTACCCACTTCTCCCTTTTTGAGACTAAGTGCATTTTCGACCTCCCTGTCGGTTGACATTCTTTGACTTATTATAGCCCGCGAAATCCTGAGAAACGACTTTGCGAGCAATGGATCCTTGGCCTCTAAGATTTTTAGCGCTTTGTATACATAGTCATATTGCTCGTACTCATATTCTTGTGGCGATGTTCCAAACGTCTTCGAGGAATGCGTCGTTATTTGGAATTCCAATTCATCGCGGCGATCAAGAACGTTTCTTCGGCGTGTGAGTTCGTGGCTCACTAGACTTCTAACCGCACCAAGCAAGTACGTTGGGAGATCAGTCAGAACGCCGTTCCAATATCGTTCTCCAGACTGAATCTTAAATACAGCTTCCTGCAAGATGTCGTCAGCTGTCGCACTTAAGTCTTCACCATACAATCCGCCGCGTCTAAGCCGTTGCTTTCCGAAGATCCTGGCTCTTTCTTGGATATCTATCCACGCTTCTTCAGATAAGGTCGTACCGCATGATCCGGTAAACGCCATCCTCTTACGCCTCCACTCCTAGCCCGCAGGTTCCCCTTTGCTAGTATATGCCGACCAGCTTGGCACTTTTTGCATCTACGGCAAAAATTTTTTTGACGCGCAAAACGCTCAAGAACTCTCGGCATTACCACTTGAGAGGCGGCCATCGTTGCTTCCACCATGATCCGAAAGGGGCGAAGATGACTATTGAGCAAATATTTAACTGCATACGCGAAACATCTTTTCGCGCATACCTTTTCCTCGGTACAATTAAGTGCCTAGGACTCCAGGAAGTAGCAGTGGGCGCGCAAGGCGTGTCTTTCACTTCTTTTTACGAGGCCGCATTTCTTTTGTACGCGATTCTCGTTGTGATCAGGGACCTTGCAAAGCTGAGAAAGCGTAAAGACGAGTAGTAGACCACGTTTTTTGCTCCCCGTTAACCTCCCTTAACACCCACCACTCCAACCGGCCGCCCGCTTAGCACCGCCGACCCCGCCACCGACGCAATACCGACGTCGCGTTTTCCGCCGAAACCCCGCATTTCAAGGCGTAAACGGCCCCCTCCGCACCACGCAACGCCCAACGGGCGCTAGGCTCGCTAAGGATTCACTCCCTCAGCGCTTTCGAAAACGCGATGGGGTCCACGTTGGCATAGGCCGCGGCCACGCGGGGTGTCAGATAGGCCTTTGCCTGCAGCTCGGCGAAGGGGCCCGCGCCCTTGATAAACCCCTGATCGTACAGGAATTCCGCCGCATACCCCGGCAGGTACCACGCGATGTTCCAGGGCACGGCATCCGGGGTCTGGGCGTTGACGGCCCGGGCCAGAACGTTCGTGCAATTCGAGAAAAACGTGTTGTACCACCGGGGTTTGGCCGCGACATCCGCCGTCTCTTCCAGCATCGCGACCAGCACCGCCTCCGCCGCCTGCGGGCTCAGGTCCAGTTCATAGACGTAAAGATCATCCCCCGCCACGAAGGTGGTATTGGCGTACATGTCCCGCTCGGTCGTCCAGACGAACATGTACTCGTGCATCGGCCAGACACCCGCCTTCAGCCCGCCGTAGACCTCCCCCTCCTCCCGCCGCGCTTCGACCGAGGCGACATAGGCCGAACCGTCAACGAACTCGAAAGACAGCATCGTATGCGCCACCGCCGGGTTCTCGCCAAACGGCTCCACAACGAAATACACGGACTTCAGCGACTTGGGGTCGATAACGGTCTCCACCCAAGCCGGCGACCCCGTCCCGGTTTCCTGGTAACTCCAGTTGCGGATATCGGTCAGGCGATAGCCGTCGCCCACCTTTTCGACCATCGGCAGGCGTGCATAGAGCGGTTGCCAACTGCGGTCATGCGACGGCGCGCTGAATTGCCAGTTGAGCCAAAGCCCCACCACCGACACGACCGCCAAAACAAGCGCGGTCTTCCATAGTACTCGTACCATTCCTGAAACGTCTTCCCCGCATCCCTGATACGTTCAGAATGCACAGGTATACCAACTGATGTCGAGTGCAGAAGCGCGGCACCCCAATGAGAGTGCAAACCCTCTAGCGGAAGCTACTGTACGGTATGTAGCGGACCATATCGCCCGGGCAGATCTGCGCCGCGCCATCTGGCAATTCGACAAGCCCATCGGCCCATGAAAGCCCCGAGATGCGGCCCGATCCTTCCGACTTGAAGACCTCGACCCTGCCATCGGATGCCATGCGGGCACGCAGGTACTCCCGGCGGCCCGGTTTCTTGTTCTTCTCGAAGGCTGCCGGCACCAGGAACCCCTGTGGGCTCATCCAGCCCTCACCGCCTAGGGCCGCAAAAGCCGGACGCGCAAAGATAAGCGCGCAAACCAGTGCGGCCACCGGATTGCCTGGCAAACCGAAGATGGGGACACCGTCCCAAACGCCCAGAGCCAAGGGGCGGCCCGGCTTCAGCGCAATCCGCCAATCGGCGCGGCTGCCGCTTTCGCCTAGAAGCGCCGAGACATGATCTTCGTCGCCAGCCGAGGCACCGCCCGAAGTCAGCACGGCGTCGCACACCACAGCGGCTTGGTCCAGCCGCGCTTTCAGCTGTGTACGATCATCCGGCACATGCCCCAGATCGACCGGCACCATCCGCCAGTCCTCAAGAAGGGCGAGCAGCATGGGCCTATTGGCGTCGAATGTCCGCGCGGGGTCTGTGGTGCTGCCCGCGGCAACGACCTCATCGCCGGTCGACAGCACACCGACGCGCAGCGGCTTGAACACCTGGATTTCGCCCACACCGGTTGCAGCAAGTAAAGCCAGTTCAGCGGGTCCGACCCGCGTGCCCGCGGCAAAGAGCGTGTCCCCTGCGCCCACGTCTTCGCCTGCCTTGCGTGTGTTGGCACCGGGCTTGATCGGCCCCTCAAAGGCGATCCGATCACCGTCGGTCGTCGTGTCCTCTTCCAGAACGACGGTATCGACTCCCCTGGGCAGCATCGCCCCCGTCAGGATACGAATGGCGTGACCAGCGGGCACCTCGCCGTCGAAGGGGTCACCGGCAGCGGCACGACCAGCGGACAAAGGCAGTATCTGATCGCCAGTGCCTGTGCTTGCGTGTTGAAGCCCGTAGCCATCGACAGCCGAATTTGCAGCCGGAGGATTCGAACGAGCGGCAACAGGGACCGCGGCCAGAACGCGGCCCAAGGCATCCTGCGCAGGGACAATCTCGGTTCCCACGATCGGTGAAAGGCGGGCACGGAGACGGTCAAGGGCGTCATCCACCGGCGTCCAATCAACGCCCGGAGGCAGCGCAAAGCAGTCGTTCTTCAATCGCGGTGGCGTCAGCTTTGACATGCGGCCTCCTCCAGTTCCTTCTCGTGCCCCAGTCCCAGGATCCAGCCTTCTTCCGGAGCCTCCACGTCCAGCATCGCCTGAAGTCGCGCGGGGGGCAATGCGTGGAGGGCGCGTGAGAGCGAACGAACCTGCGCGCGATCCCGGATCGGATCGTCCGCTGCTTTGACAACGGGGTCGATAAGCGACGGCCAGATTTCGACGAAATGAACCGGCTTGGAATCGCATTCGAACGGCCAAACGGCGATCTTTTCCGGGAATTCCTTTCTTAAACGATGCAGAGCTGCGAGGCCGGTCATAACCTGTCCGCCAACAGAACCCGCGCCGCCCATTTGCCAGCAGGTGAAGGATCCTTTGGCGCGTGCCTCGACCTCGCGACGTTCGGGCAATCCGTGCCCGTATCGGTCGCGTCCCTTGCGCGGCAGATCCGGCAAATCGGTGCGCGTGCCGTTGAACCAGAACGGGCCAACACCGGGGAAAAACGAATTGAGCTTTGCCGCCAAAGCAAAACGGTTATTCGCCTTGGGTGTGTCCTGAAGTTCCTTGGCAATCCACTGCCAAAGCGCCAGCGGATCAGACGAACCGGTCACCGCCGCAGCGAAGCCCCTCGGGTAACCGAATGGAAAATCGAACCCGATCATTAGGCGGCGGCCTGCGGCCAGTTCGCCTTTGATCAAATTCTTCAACAGGATATGTGCGACATCCCTATTACGGCAATACACCGCATCTTGCGCGACACCGCCCAGCACGCTTCCGATCCAGATTGCGTCTCTCTTGGGTTTGGTCCCCCGGTCGTTCCCTGACGACCAGTCGACGACGGCGAAGCTTGCGAAACCGGTCACAAGTTCAAATCGCGTTGGATGAAATCTGCAATCGCCGCTGTGTCGTTCAGATCAAAGGTTGGCCGTCCAGACACCTGTGCCCCGCTGTCCGAGGCGATGGCCTTGATCGTGTTGTTGTCGTGGGCCGTCAGTGGCTGGCCCGTCTCGCCCCGGTGCGCTTCGATCTTAGGGTGATCCTCGCGCTCAAACCCCTCGATCAGCACCAGATCGACCGGTGAAAGCTTGGCAAGCAAATCGCCCAGCGCCGCTTCACCTTCACTACGGTTTTCATGCATCAACGCCCAGCGCTTGCGGCTGGACAAAAAGACCTCGCTCGCGCCTGCCTGCCGATGCCGAATACTGTCCGTTCCTGAGCGGTCCACGTCAAAGGCGTGATGGACTTGCTTCACAGTCGAGACCACAAGCCCGCGCGATGCGAACTCGGTCACAAGCCGATCTATCAGTCTCGTCTTTCCAGAGTTGTTCCGGCCCGTGATGCCCCAAAGGTTCATGACGCCCCCAGTAACCTCCGGGCCTCGGCAAGGTCTTCCGGCGTGTTCACGTTGAAAAAGGGATCGAAGGTGTTAGACGGGAAGTCAGCATAGGCCGTACCATGGGTGTCGGTCCATTGCACAACCTTTCGGACGCCGCCTTGCAAGGCGCGGCGCAGATCATCTCGCAAAGCGGCTGGCCATAACCCGAAAGTCGGATGGCGACCATTTTCGGTGCGCGCGAGCGCGATGGGCGCGTCTTCAGAAGCGGCCAGGAGTTGCGGCACCAGATCGCCCGGGAAGAACGGCGTGTCGGCGGCGGCGGTCACAATGTGGGTCGCCCCTTGTTCTGCCGCCCAGTCGAGGCCGGCGAGAACTCCGGCCAACGGGCCTGCAAACCCCTCGATCGAGTCGGGTAGAACAGGCAAGCCGAGGTGCGCAAAACGTGCCGGATTGCCATTTGCGTTCAGGGCAAGGTCGGCGACCTGGGGCGACAGCCGGTCGATCACATGGCTCAGCACCGTCCCCGAGCCAAGCGGTAGAAGCCCCTTGTCACCGCCGCCCATCCGGGTTGCCTGCCCACCGGCCAGAATGACGCCAAGGGGGGCGGTCATGCCCGTTTCCAGCCTGCCAATTGCGCGCTGAAGGCTTTGGTTGTCATGCCTTCAGGCAAAGCGCTATCCGGCACGGCGATCATCGAGATGCCTGAACGGATGACGGTGACGCCTTTCTGTCGCTTTATGGCGTCCACCGCGGCCCAGCGCATCTGGCGGTGGGAGACGTCGTCGGTCAGCGTTATACCCTCCGGGCCGAAGATCGCCTTTGTCTTGCCCGCCTTGTCCCAATGGGACCCAACCACATCCCAGAAGCGCGACATGCGGGTGCGTTGGAGGTAGCCGAAAACGCCGATCAGGAACGCGGCACCGATGAGACCGGCAAAGACGAACTCGGGCCCGATGCCGACCGCGCTTAGAGCAAGCGTCAACGCACCGATGGCGAACCAGACGATGGCCCAAAAGATCGCCCG
>JASJDQ010000220.1 GCA_030065075.1 Paracoccaceae bacterium
TGCCTTGCCCAGCGAGCGAAAACGAGTCGGGAGCGCCATCGGTGTTCAATTCGACATTGCCACCGAACCGCGCCTTGACCGGTCCAACTTTCAACAACACCTTGGCTTCCAGCTCGGTGTCTGAGTGCTTGATTAATTCTTCGCATCCAGGGATGCATTGCTTCAGCACCTCCGGATCATTTAGCGCGGCGTAAACTTTGACTTTCGGCGCCGCTATCCGGATTTCGTCAGCCATCTCCATGGCGCGTCCTTTCTCAACTGTTGAAATTGATGCGTGCGAGGGACTCAGGCTCGTCGGGGGTAAACCGCAGCCGGGTCGATTCCCATTTCCAGCGCTGCTTCATGCGGGCGCCTCGCGGTCTGCAGCGCCCTTTCGTCTCACCATGATCAATTCGGCAAGGATCGAGAGGGCGATTTCTTCTGGCGTCACTGCGCCGATGTCCAATCCTGCCGGGGCGGAAACCCGCGCCGATACTTCGGCCGCAAATCCTTCTTTGGTCAGCTTGATGGCCAAGGTCTCAAACTTCCTTTTGCTACCGACAAATGCGACGTGGGCAGGGTTTCGTTTCAGGGCCGAGCGTAGCGCGTCAAGGTCGCCATTGCCTTGTGTCGCCACAATTATCGCGCGAGGCTCCGCAGATGCGGCGTCGGACATGTCCTGGCTGACCGACCAGTGGAAATGAGGCGCAAGTTCGGCTAGTGCCTCGGCCACGGGTGAGGCGCCAAGGACAAAAAGTTGTGGCATCGGCAGACAGGGTTCGATGAAAATGTCGATGGTCCCACGTGACGGACATCCATTGCGCGCGTAGGTCACACCGTCTGCTTCCGCACCCGGGGCAACCCCCATTTCGGTCAACAAGTCCTCAGGTGCGACCGAGACAAGCTGAGGCTCGCCGCTTTCAATTGCGGCAAGGGCTGCACGTTTGACCGCGCCGCGTGTGCAGCCACCACCAAGGAACCCGTGCAGTATCGTGCCATCGGCACCGATCAGTGCTTTCGCGCCCGGCCGCGCCGATGTTGCGCCAGCGGTTCGCACGATGGTGGCAAAGACGAAAGGTTCGTCGCGGGCACGAAGCTCCGTCGCGGCATCAGCCAACTCGGTCGAGACGATTTCCGCGGGCGTCATAGACGGGCAAACTCCCCTTTCAGATTTGCCAAATCTTCAAGTGTATTCGCTGCCGCAAAGAGGTCGAGATGAGGCAGAGCTGCTGCCATTCCCGAAGTGACCGGTTCGTAGTCGCGCCAGCCCTTGAGCGGATTCAACCAGATGATACGGCAACCGCGCTTGCGAAGCTTGGCAAGTGCGGCGTCCAGATGGACGGGCGGCGAGGTATCGTAGCCGTCCGAGAGGATCATCACGACCGTTCGGCCATCGACGAAGCGGCGTGCGTAGGTGTCGCCGAAGCGTTGAAGAGATTCTCCGATCTTCGAGCCGCCACCAAAGCCGTCTGCAATCAGAGACATCCGCCCGATGGCCCGCATAGCGTCCTTGTCCCTTAAAGCTCCGGTGATCCGTACAAGGCGCGTGTGGAACAGGTAGGCGTCAGCCGTTGCGTCGCCGCGCATCAATCCGGCAAGAAACGCCAGAAAGACCTTTGCGTAGACACTCATCGAGCCAGACACATCGCAAAGAGCCACGATTTTTCGGTCGCGGTCCGGGCGTTTCTTTCGGTAAAGGCGCAATGGCTCGCCGCCCGTCGCGAGACTGCGGCGAATAGTTCTGCGGAAATGTAACCGGTCGCCCTTTCGCGCCGCGATCCTGCGACGTGAACGACGGTCGCGCAGCGCTTCCCCAAGCTGTCGCGCAACCCCTTCGGCCGTGGCGATCTCTTCTGCCCGAACGAGATCGCGCAGATCGCGCCGATTGAGATTGCGCACCTCAGACGGGATCAACTTGCCTTCGCCGTCGCTCTCGACATTCCCTTCGCCCCCGTCGGGCGCCGTCAACTGGCCGCTGCCACTTGCATCCTGACCATCACCGTCCCGCGAAGAATGAACGTTGTCACTTGTTGTAGAGGCTTTCTTTGGAACCACCTTTGTCCGCACGCGACCTGCGTCCATCCAATAGCTGTCGAACAGCGCGTCAAAGCGTTCGGCCTCTTCCCGACAGCCAGCGCAGATGGCTTTCAGCGCAAGTCGCGTCTCGCCATGGTCGGCGGCACAGACATGAGAAAGCGCGGTGAGTGCCGCGTCTGTTTCCTGAACCCCAAGGCGCCATCCGTTCTCGCGTAGATGGGCCAAAAAGCCCGCCATACGTGCGGCCGGTCCAGGGTCGCGCCCGGCAAAACGGGTCACGCGGGTCATGCGGCGCGTCCGGCAATGCGCTGAGCGACTTCCGTGGTAACACTAGCGCGGTCGGATTGGGTCTTGAGCAATGTCGTCAGCGAGGCCTGGAGTGCTACTGGATCACTGGTCAGATCGGCAATCCCCAGCCCCATTAGCGCGGCGGCAAAATCGAGCGTTTCGGCGATACCCGGTACCTTTTCCAGCTCTTCCTTACGAAGCGTCTGGACGAAACCGATAACCTGTTCCGCCAGTCGTGCCTCGATGTCGGGACTCCGCGCCCGCAGAATGGCAAGCTCGGTTTCGCGGTCGGGATAATCCACATAAGCATAGAGACAGCGACGACGGAGCGCGTCGCTGAGATCACGCGTCCCGTTTGAGGTCAGTATGACGTGCGGGCGCGTCGTCGCCGAGACAGTGCCAAGTTCAGGAACAGTGATCGCGTAGTCAGCAAGGATTTCCAGAAGGAAAGCTTCGAACTCCTCGTCGGCCCGGTCGATCTCATCGATCAGCAGGACCGGCGATTTGTCCTGGGTGATGGCCTGCAAGAGAGGCCGTTCCAGAAGGTAGTCGCGGGAAAAGATACGATCTTCAACGGTCTTGCCGGTTTCTCCGCCTTCCGACGCCGTGCGGATGGCGAGCAACTGGCGTTGGTAATTCCATTCGTAGATCGCCTGAGCCGCGTCGAGTCCCTCGTAGCATTGGAGCCGGATCAGTTTGGTGTCCAATACTTCGGCCAAGGCTCGCGCGACCTCGGTCTTGCCGACACCCGCTGAGCCCTCCAAAAGCAAGGGCCGCTCCAAGGCCAATGCCAGATGCACGGCCATCGCGAGTTCGTTCGAAGCCACATAGCCCTCGCCCGCTAGGTCTGATTGCACCTTCGTTTGGCTCACCCGCTCATGCTCCTATTCCTTGTCAAAATGCCCTGGGTAGGGTCCGGGGAGGGCTTTGCCCTCCCCAATTGGTCGGATCTCGCGAAGCGAAGTTCGAAACCATTACCCGTGCAAGCCCAGATCGTTTGCGATCTTCCAAATGCGCCAGTGATCGTGTGGCATATGACTCTGGCGAAGGCCAAAGGCCCGGAAGGCGTCATGCACCGCGTTCGAGAACGCCGGCACCCCGCCCACATTCGGGCTTTCGCCGACGCCCTTGGCTCCGATCGGATGATGCGGTGAAGGTGTCACGGTGTGGTCGGTCGTGTAGTTAGGCGTCTCCCAAGCCGTGGGCAGGAAAAAGTCCATCAGCGTTCCGGTCTTCACGTTGCCCATCTCATCATAGGCAATTTCCTGACCCATTGCGATGGCCAGAGCTTCCGTCAGGCCGCCATGCACCTGGCCTTCGATGATCATCGGGTTGATCCGGGTGCCGCAATCGTCCAGCGCATAGAACTGCCGGATTTCGTGCTCGCCGGTATCCACGTCGATCTCCATCACGCAAATGTAAGCGCCGAAGGGATAGGTCATGTTCGGTGGATCGTAGTAGCTGACCGCTTCCAGACCTGGTTCGATGCCCGGGATCGCCTGATTGTACGCAGCGAAGGCGATTTCCTTCATCGTCTTGAACTTCTCGGGGGCGCCCTTAACGACGAACCGATCCACGTCGAACTCAACGTCGTCGTCATGGACCTCCAGCAGATAGGCCGCGATCATCTGCGCCTTGGCGCGAATTTTCCGGCCAGCCATCGCAGTGGCAGCCCCGGCGACCGGCGTTGACCGCGACCCGTAGGTCCCCAATCCATAGGGCGCAGTGTCGGTATCGCCTTCCTCGATAGTGATAGAGTCGGCGGGCAGGCCGATCTCAGTGGCCAGGATTTGCGCAAAAGTCGTCGCGTGTCCCTGTCCCTGAGAAATGGTTCCCAACCGGGCAATCGCGCTGCCCGTAGGATGAATGCGAATCTCGCAACTGTCGAACATACCGAGGCCAAGGATATCGCAGTTCTTCACAGGTCCGGCGCCGACGATTTCGGTGAAATGCGTCAGCCCGATGCCGAGAAGTTTCCGCGTCTTGCCTGCTTTGAAATCTTCGACCCTTTGCGCTTGCTCATTGCGGAGATCGTCGTAGCCTACGGCGGTCAAAGCCCTTTCCCAAGCAGTATGATAGTCGCCCGAGTCATATTCCCAGCCAAGCGCCGAGTTATAGGGGAACTGCTCTTTTTTGATGAAGTTGATCCGCCGCAGTTCGGCTGCATCCATGTTCAACTCGATGGCCAACACTTCGATCATGCGTTCGATGAAATAGGCCGCCTCTGTCACCCGGAACGAACAGCGGTAGGCGACACCGCCCGGGGCCTTGTTGGTATAGACCCCGTCAACCGCGAGATAGGCGGTCGGGATGTCATACGACCCCGTGCAAATGTTCATGAACCCCGCCGGAAACTTCGTTGGATCGGCGCAGGCGTCGAAGCCGCCATGGTCTGCCGTAGTGTGACACCACAGACCTGTGATCTTGCCGTCCTTTGTGGCGCTGATCTTGCCTTTCATCCAGTAGTCTCGAGCGAAGGCCGTGGTCATCAGGTTTTCCATCCGGTCTTCGACCCACTTCACCGGCACGCCGGTGACAATCGAAGCGACGACCGAGCAGACATAGCCTGCATAGGCACCTACCTTGTTGCCGAAGCCACCGCCAATGTCGGGCGAGACTACACGGATGTTGTGCTCCTCTAGGCCAGAGATAAGGCTGACCACGGTTCGGATGGCATGGGGCGCCTGGAACGTGCCGTAGAGCGTCAGCTTGCCGTTGACCTTGTCCATGCTGGCCACGCAGCCGCAGGTTTCCAGCGGGCAAGGATGGGTGCGGTGGTAATAGACCATCTCCTCGGCCACGACCTCGGCCTCGCCCAAAACCTGTTCGGTGGCGTCCTTGTCGCCGGCCTCCCAAGTGAAGATGTGGTTGTGGTGCTTCCTTGGGCCATGTGCGCCATCAGCGCCCAGTTCCAAGTCCTCCCGAAGCACCACATCCGACTGAAGCGCCTCGAAAGGGTCAGTCAGAACAGGGAGTTCCTCGTATTCCACTTCGACCAATTCCACGGCATCCGCGGCGATATAGCGATCTTTGGCCACTACGTAGGCCACTTCCTGCCCTTGGAAGAGGACTTTGCCGTCCGCCAGCACCATCTGCTTGTCGCCCGCCAGTGTCGGCATCCAGTGGAGCCCGAGCGGCTCGAGGTCCGCAGCTGTCAAAACCGCGATCACCCCGTCCAGAGCCATCGCAACCTCGGTGTTAATCGACTTTACGCGGGCATGGGCATAGGGCGAGCGTACGAAGTCGCCAAAAAGCATGCCGGGCAACTTGATGTCGTCGACATAGTTGCCCTTGCCTTGGGTGAAGCGGGCATCTTCTACGCGCTTGCGCTTGCATCCCATGCCGCCCAGAGCTTCGACGCGATCTTCGCGGGTGGTCACTTCGTCCTTCATTCTGCGGCCTCCTTGGATGCATTCATCTCGGCCGCAGCGGCGAGGATGGATTTGACGATATTCTGGTACCCTGTGCAGCGGCAGAGGTTGCCGGCCATGCCGAAGCGGACTTCTTCCTCGGTCGGATTAGGGTTTTCCTCCAACAGCTTGGAGGCCCGCGTGATCATGCCCGGCGTGCAGTAGCCGCACTGCAGCCCGTGATGTTCCTTGAACGCGTTTTGCAGCACGTGAAGGCTATCCGGTGTGCCGAGCCCCTCAATGGTAGTGACGTCGGCCCCGTCAGCCTGCGCCACGAAGACGGTGCAGGATTTAACAGACTTGCCGTTCATCGTGACGGTGCAGGCTCCGCAATGCGATGTTTCACAGCCGATGTGCGGCCCGGTGATCCCCAGCCGCTCGCGCAGCGTGTGAATCAGAAGTTCGCGGGGTTCGGCGAGAAATTCCTGTTCTTCACCGTTTACAGTCATTGTGATGTGTTTCTTATTGGACATTTCTGATTACCTCCTCACGCGCGCGCCCATGCCGACGCGATGGCTCGGCGCAGGATGACTGCCGCTGCGTGGCGCTTGAATTCAACCGGACCGCGGTTGTCCTGGGATGGATCGATGTCGCCGAGCATGGCGTCGACCGCAGCTTCGACAGCATCTATATCGACGGCAGTGCCGACAAGCGCGGTACCTGCTGCCTCGGACCAGACAGGCGTGTCACTCAGATTCGTCATTGCGATGGACGCGCTGGCACAGCTCCCGCCTTCTTTCGTCAGTAGGACGGCAGCGGCGGCCGTGGCATAGTCACCGATCTTGCGTTTCTGCTTTTCGTAGGCGTACCCGCCGGAGGTGGCCGGAAAATTGATGGCTGTCAAAACTTCGGCATCGTCGCGGTCGGTCATATAGGCCGCTTCGTAAAAGTCGCGCGCCTTGACGTCGCGCTCGCCATCGGGGCCAACCAGAGAGTAACTCGCGTCGAGGCATTGCATGAGCCCCGGCATGTCATTGCCGGGGTCACCGTTGGCCACGTTACCACCAACAGTGCCCATATAGCGGACCTGCGGGTCGGCAATCTGAAGCGCGGCCTCGCGCAGGATGGGTGCCGCCTCTGACAATGCCGCGCTGTCGATGATTTCGTGCTGAGTGACCATGGCCCCGATCCGCAGGTCCGCTATATGGGCACTGTTGGTGGTAACGTGGCCAACGGTGACCCCGGCAATGACATGCCGGGGCTCATGCAATGCCTCGACGCGAGTTACTCTCTGGTTG
>JASJDQ010000030.1 GCA_030065075.1 Paracoccaceae bacterium
GTCGATAAGAAGGCCAAGAAATGTACCCCCAACGCGCAACTTCCGTTTGATTGGAAGCGAGGGGTGATCCGTCATGGCGGCTTCGATGTCCTTCGGCAGAAGGTTCAACTCGGACAAGTGGCGTCCTGTGAGTGTGTCTCCATCGATCTTCTCGTCGGTGAAACTGAAGTCCGAGATGTTCTCATTG
The DNA here is from genome assembly GCA_030065075.1 of Paracoccaceae bacterium. Lineage (GTDB taxonomy): Bacteria > Pseudomonadota > Alphaproteobacteria > Rhodobacterales > Rhodobacteraceae > JAJDOD01. Next base: position 188 of record JASJDQ010000030.1, read on the forward strand.
ATCAACTGGAGAAGGGCCTGGTTCGTGCCCGTGATCTTGAAGTCGAGCCCACAAAGAAGCATCGGCCCGCCTGTGGCTTCGAAGGCTGCGCCCTTGAATGCAGCGTCAACGGCGTCTTCTTCGGCTTCTGACAGGGCAATTCGGAAGCTTTCGAGGGATTTGGCAATGTCACCAATCTCGTCGCCACGCTCCGTGTCGGTGATTTGTGTGTTGTACTTCTTCGCAGCAACACGCTTCACGCCGTTCGCGACCCGGTCCAATGGTCTGCTTACGCCGCGCGACAGCAGATAGGTGCATGCAATCGCGAAGATCAGCACTGCTGCGCCGATCATAGCCTGCAACTGAATAAGTCCAGGCAGCTCGGCGAACATCTCGGCTTGGCCGATTTCGCTCACCATAGCCCAAGATGCTCCGTTAAAGTCGATTGGGTGCACGAAGCCGACCATGGTTTGCCGGTCCGAGTTCTCATACGTGACGTGGCCCTCCGCGCGTTGTTCGACTTGGTTCACAAGAGCCTGTGCGACAGAGTTCGTCAGAACATCGTCGCCGTCCGTCAACGCCGAATCCGAGCGATAGATGCCATCAGAGCCGACAAGGAATGTATGACCGGTCGCGCCCATTCTGGTGCTGGAAGCCCGGTTCATCTCGCTGATCGGTATTTGGTATGCAATCACGCCCAACCGCTCACCGTCCGAGGCAAAAACCGGTCGCGCAATGAATGCCGCAGGTGCATCACCGCTTGGCCCGTACGGTGCGAAGTCGTCGAACGCAGCCGCGTCACCGGCTGCGAGTTTATTGGCTGCTTGGAATACGACCCCCAGCCCGGACTCGTTCCATTCGCCGGTCACCAGGTTGGTCGCGAAATCGAGTTCCTTGTAGACGCTATAGACAAGGTTTCCCTCGGTATCGAAAAGGAGGACGTCGTAATACCCCATCGAGTTCTTGAGGGTGGAAAACATGGGATGAAAACGTCGATGGACAAAGTCATATGTCGTGTTGGCGTCAGAGCCCGCCAGCTGGTCCTTCTTTCCGATGGGAAATGCGTTCTCGATAATATACGCCCGCTGCAATTCCTCCTGCGGCGCAACAAGGGTGCCGAATGCCTTTGTGAAGTTCAGAATGGCGTCTGCGACGGCTGGATCCCGAGACTGCGCGAGCAACCCTTCGTCAATACGCTGCAAAAGCTCCCCAAGCTGCTGAGATCGAACCTCACCGATTTCCCGCAGCTTGGCATAGGCCTTCTCAACAACAATACTGCGCGTGCTATGATAGCTGGCAACGCTCAGCGCGGCGATGTTCACGGCGACCATAGTCGCCATGACCATGGGTAGTTTGGTTTGGATTCTGATGTTGTTTAAGAATCTCATCACAGGCGTCCGTCCTTGGCGTCTGCGAAGCGCATAAGGCGAAATCCTGAAGCAAGTGTTTAGCCTCACAGACATCTGGTGAGGCGTGGCGATAAGGTCATAATATTTCAAAACGAATAATAATTCGGTTGTATTGTTGCGCGCCGACTCATACTGCTTTAGAGCTTTTGTAACGATTCTGCGATGCAGCACAGAGTAGAGGTATGGATATGGCGTTGGACAAGGCAACTGCGATGGATAGCAAGAAAGACCTGTATGACATCGGTGAGATACCCCCTTTGGGTCACTTGCCTGAAAAGATGCATGCCTGGGCCATTCGGCGCGAACGCCATGGCGATCCCGACAAGTCGTTTGCGCTTGAAGTGGTCGACGTGAAAAAGCCCGACAGTCACGAAGTCGTTGTCCTCGTCATGGCGGCGGGCGTTAATTACAACGGTGTCTGGGCCGGCAAGGGCGTGCCGATCAGCCCGTTCGACGTCCATGGCGCCGAGTATCACATTGCCGGCTCCGATGCGTCCGGCATCGTCTGGGCCGTCGGTGACAAGGTCAAAACCTGGAAGGTCGGCGACGAAGTTGTCATTCACTGCAACCAGGACGACGGCGACGATGAAGAGTGCAACGGCGGTGATCCAATGTTCTCGCCAAGTCAGCGGATCTGGGGGTACGAGACGCCCGACGGCTCCTTCGCGCAGTTCACTACAGTGCAGGCGCAGCAATTGATGCCGCGCCCAAAGCATCTGACCTGGGAAGAAAGCGCGTGCTACACACTGACGCTGGCCACTGCATATCGCATGTTGTTTGGCCACCATCCGCATGAGCTGAAGCCTGGCCAGAACGTCCTGGTGTGGGGGGCATCCGGTGGTCTTGGGTCCTACGCCATTCAGCTGATCAACACCGCAGGCGCGAATGCGATTGCCGTGATTTCGGACGAAGACAAACGCGACTTCGTGATGAGCCTGGGCGCAAAGGGCGTCATCAATCGGAAAGACTTCAACTGCTGGGGCCAGCTTCCGAAGGTGAATACCGACGAATATAAGGAGTGGTTCGCCGAGGTTCGGAAGTTCGGCAAGGCGATCTGGGACATCACCGGCAAGGGCGTGAACGTCGATATGGTGTTCGAACACCCCGGCGAAGCGACTTTCCCCGTATCTACCTTCGTCGTGAAGAAAGGCGGCATGGTCGTCATCTGTGCCGGTACGACCGGGTACAACCTGACCATGGATGCGCGCTACGTGTGGATGCATCAAAAGCGCATTCAAGGCAGCCATTTTGCGCACCTGAAGCAGGCCGCTCAGGCCAACCGGCTGATGGTGGAGCGGCGCCTTGATCCGTGCATGTCTGAAGTCTTCCCTTGGGAAGAGATCCCACAGTCGCATATGAAGATGATGCGGAACGAGCATAAGCCCGGCAACATGGCAGTGCTGGTGCAAGCGCCGCACACCGGTCTTAGGACATTCGAAGACACGCTAGAGGCGAGTGTTTCCAAGTAGGAAACGATTTGTTTCAAAAGGGCGGACTGTTAACTTTGACAGGTCAACCACCTGTCGAAAAAGACAGCCGCCCGCCCACACATTGTTTATTTACAATCTGTTAACTATAGCGCCCCTCGCTAGATCTGGGGAGTTGATATTAGCGAATTTTCCCGGCCGACTGCACATGCTAAAGTTGTGTTAATGTTTCGTTAACCAATCGGGAAGAGAACACGCATGGTACATGATTGGATCTTGGACGTACTCACGGATCTTCGGGATTTCGCCAACAAAAATGGCCTCGGAGAGACGGAGCAACAGATTGACCAGGTAATGGTCAGCGTCGCTCACGAGATATCGTCCATACGGGGGATAGCGCAAGGGACGGCGCGTATTGGCCATGTTAGAGAGTTTTCTAGAACGATTGCAGAAGGTCGGAACACTTGATGGTTTAGATCAGGCAATCCTGTCGCTGTCAGGCGAACTGAACGTCGAGCACGTGGTTTACCATTCGGTCAGTTCGAGCGGCGACCAATATGCCGTCACGACATACCAGCCGACCTGGGTGGATCACTACCTGGGCAACGACTACGCGCGCATCGACCCTGTCGTGCAAGCCTGCCTCAGGCGCTTTCATCCGGTGGACTGGAAGCGTCTGGACTGGAGCGGCAAGACAACAAAGGGGTTCCTGCACGAAGCCATCGACGCGGGCGTCGGCAACCAGGGGTTCTCGGTGCCGATCCGTGGACCGTCCGGACAATTCGCGCTGTTCTCGGTCAGCAACAAGGACACGGACGAGAACTGGGAAAAATACGCCGCCGACAATACGCGCGCGCTGATCCTTGCGTCCCACTATGTAAACCAAAAGGCTTTGGAGATCGAGCGCGGCACGGATCAGGCCGACATCGTCAACCTCAGCCCGCGCGAGACCGATGCGCTGACGCTATTGGCTCTCGGTCTCAGCCGCGCGCAAGCCGCAGACAGCCTGTCAATCTCGGAGCACACCTTACGCGTCTACATCGAAAGCGCGCGTTTCAAACTGGCTGCCATGAACACGACGCATGCGGTGGCGCGCGCGATGAACCAGGGCTTGTTAAGACTTTAGCAACGCTGCCGTACGCCGGAATTAAGTCGTCCTGACCTGCTCGCACGGGCAGTTCCGAACCACTTAAAGAAGCGCCCTTACGCCTCCTTCCCATCAGAAACGGAAGGGGGCTTTCATGCTTCGCTATATCTACGCCGACCAGCTTTCAAACCACACACGACTTGCCGACACGATGTTCAAAGACCGCGCGACGCAGTTCAGCGAACGTCTCGGCTGGGACGTCACGGTCAACGAAGACGGACACGAACGCGACCAATACGACGACCAGAACCCGCTCTATATCATCTGGGAAAAGCCGGACGGCACGCACGGCGGCTCGCTTCGCCTCTTGCCGACAACCGGCGACACCATGCTCAGCGATCATTTCCTGCATTTGACCGACGGCGTGCGCCTGCAAAGCCCGTTCATCTGGGAATGCACACGGTTTTGCCTGGCACCCGGCGCGGACGCAAAGGTGTCGTCGGCCCTGATGCTGGGCGTGCTTGAAACGGGTCTGAATGCCTGTTTGACCCATGTGGCGGGTGTCTTTGATGCACGTATGATCCGCGTCTACGCGCGCGTTGGTTGGGGTCCGACCGTTCTGGGCACCGACGGCGAGGGGCGCGAGGCAATCAGCGCCGGGCTCTGGCCCTGCGAGATCGACTATCGTCCGCGCCTTTTGTCCAAAGCGGGTGTGACAAGCGAGGTGTCGGCATATTGGTACGACCGGTCCTTCGGTACGCCGACAGGCACTGGTGCCGAAGCTGTCGCCTAAAAGCGATTTCTGCCCAGAAATCGTCAGCAGAATTTGCGCAAATTCTGCCCCGCTGAACTGGTGGGCAAGCGACGAACCGGATAGGCTTCGGCCACCATGTTGCTTCCCGTCACTTCCTTTTCCGAAGATCAGGCAGAAGCCTTCGATCGCGTGGCCGAGGTCCTAACGTCCGCGGGCATCGACATCGAGGCAAGCATGACGACCCCGAGGTCGGAAGGCGCCCAAAACGCGCTGGCCGTGATCGGCAAGGCAGGGTCCGGCAAGACGATGCTGCTGGCACGGTTGGCCGAGGCGCTGACCGATGCCGGTGTTGAAACCATCAGCGGCGACTACGAAGGCCGTCGTCGCAAGGACAAGCGCACACTCGCCATCCTTGCGCCGACCAACAAGGCGGCGAGCGTCCTGCGCACGCGGGGCGTGCCCGCCACGACGATCCACCGCATCCTCTACACCCCGGTCTACGATCCAGAGTACGAAAAGATCGCCGAATGGCTGATGGGCAACGGCGAAAAGCCGGAAATCGAGGGCCTGACCGACGCCGCCCTCGACCGGGCCGAAGCGTTCTTCAAGCAGAACCGGTCGATCCCCGGCGCGCTGGCCGCCGCCGGGTTGAAAGGCTCGGATTTCATCCTGGGCTGGAAGCGGCGCGAGGACCCGCTCGATATCGGCCTGGTCGATGAAGCTTCCATGCTCGATGCCCGCCAATACGAGGACCTGACCGAGATCTTCCCCACGCTCTTGCTCTTTGGAGATCCCGCGCAACTCGCACCCGTCAACCAGTCGGGTGAAATGGTCTTCGACGGTCTTCCGGAACCCCGCAAGCTGACCCTGTCCCGCGTCCACCGCCAAGAGCTGGACAACCCCATCCTCGACCTTGCCCATGCGTTGGGCGACGACAGCCTGACGTTCGAAGGCTTTGAGCGCATGGTCGAAGAGGCCGCCGCCTCTGACGACCGGGTCGTCGTCGCGCCACGCGTCGAAGCGGGTATGATGGCGCGTTCGCCGGTACTGGTCTGGAGGAACGCGACGCGCATCCGTCTGATCCATGCCTTTCGCGCGGCCTACGAGGCGCCCGCTGATGCACTTCTGCCGGGTGAGCCGCTGATTTGCGACGGCATCGAACTGCCGCTCAAGCATCGCAAGAAGCGCCTCGATCTGGAGGCACGCGGGCTCATCAAGGGCGCGCAGGTGATCTACCTTGGTCCCGGGCGACGGCCCGGCTTCTCGCGCCTCCACGTGATCGGCGCGCCAGAGCCGCAGGTCTCGGCGGCCTCGATCGTCAAGATCGAGATGCCGGACGAAGACGAGCCCTTCATTCCCTTCGCCGCAAACATGGGCGCGGCTTTCCTGCACGGCGCGGCGGTAACTATCCACAAAGCCCAAGGCTCGCAATGGCCCGACGTTCAGGTCTTTGCCCCCGACCTCTATGCCGCCGCCCGCGCCGGACGGATGGAGGCGGGCATCCCGCTCTGGAAACGTCTTGCCTATGTGGCAATCACGCGGGCCGAAGACCGCCTGCATTGGGTCACCCGTTATCGGCTGGCCAAACCGACCGAGCCGCTGACCATCACCGATCTGAACACATCCGCATCCCCGCTTGAACTGACAGGAGCGCTTGAGACATGAGCAAATCCATTATCATAACCGGAGCCTCGTCGGGCATCGGCAAGGCCACGGCAGAGGTCTTCCTGGCCGACGGCTGGACCGTCGGGTTGCTGGCCCGGCGCGCGGAATTGCTGGAAGACATCGCGGCCGGGCACGCGCGCGCTATTCCTCTCCCGGCCGACGTCACGCACGAAGAGGCGGTCGAGACACGCTTCAACGAATTCATTTCGGAAACCGGACGACTGGACGCGCTTTTCAATAACGCCGGCATGTTCGGCCCACCGACGACCATCGACAACATCGCGCTTGCCGATTGGCAGGCGGTCGTCAACCTGAACCTGACCGGCATGTTCCTGGCCGCCCGCGCGGCCTTCACGCAAATGCGGAAACAGGACCCACGCGGCGGGCGGATCATCAACAACGGATCGATCTCGGCTCACGTCCCACGCGAAACCAGCCTTTGTTATACCACGACAAAGCATGCCGTGACCGGCATGACACGCTCGCTTAGCCTCGATGGCCGCGATCTGGATATTGCCTGCAGCCAGATCGACATCGGCAATGCCGAAACCGACATGGTGGCCGAAACCAACGCGCGTATGGTGGCCGAGGGCAAGGAACCGAACCCGGTGATGGACGTGAAACACGCCGCGAACATGGTGCTGCACATGGCGAACCTGCCGCTTGAGGCCAACGTGCTGTTCGCCACCGTGATGGCCAACAAGATGCCGTTCATCGGTCGGGGTTAGGTGCGGATCATCCGAAACGCCGCCGAGGCCGCCCAACCGGCAAAGATCGCAATCGCGAGCGACATCAAGCCATAGACCAGCGGGTTGTCGCGCGACAGACGGAATAGAAACCGCTCCAGCCCGACCTTTCTGACGTCGATAATGCTGTCGTGGCTGTCCAGCACTTGCCCGTCCCGGGTCAAGTAGAACCGTGCGTGATACTCGCCCTCGGTCAGGTTGGCCGGCAAGCGGATCGAGGTGCTGAACAACGTCTGCTCATTCAACTCGACCGCACCGATGTTGGTCTGATAAAGCCCGTTCCCCTCGCGGATGCGGATCAACGCATCGGTAAAAGCCTCGCTTCCCTCAACCGTAGCGCCGACCGAGCGGATGGCCCGGCGGATCGACACCTTGTGGCGCAGGTCCTCGACGTCGCTGAACACCTCGTTCCATGGCGCCGAAGTGGCAACCGCATAGAAACTCGGGGCCGCATCCACCTCGACGGCATCGGTGTTGATCCAGATGCCGAACCGCTTCGCCTTGCGCCGAACCGTGATCGGTTGCGACGGCCCGGCCACGGCAATCGCGACCTCCAGCGGCGGGTCCGCGACGATGGCGTCCTCCCGCTTGACCGCCCCGAAGATCAGGATTTCGGAGCCATCGAAGTTGGTGGTGATGGAAATCCGGTTCTGGCTCAGACCAGCGACGACTTCCTCGGCAACAGCGGGCAGGGTGGTCAGGAACAGGACAAGAAGCGCGCGGATCATCAGTGCCCCCCCGCACGTCCAAGCGAATAGAGCTCGCTTGGCTCGATCAACAGGTCCAGCGCCAGCTTGCCGCAAACCGCCAGAACCATCACGGCAAGCAGGATGCGAAGCGACTCAGCTTTCATCCGCGCCCCGATCTGTGTTCCAACCTGCGCCCCGATCACGCCACCGAGCAGCAACAACACGGCCAGCACGATGTCGACCGTGAAGTTCGTCGTCGCGTGCAGAAGCGTCGTGAAGCCGGTGACGAAAATGATCTGAAAGAGCGACGTGCCGACCACCACCTTCGTCGGCATGCCGAGGATATAGATCATCGCAGGCACCATGATGAACCCGCCGCCCACGCCCATGATGGCCGCCAGGATGCCGACGAAAACACCCACCACGACCGGCGGAATGACCGAAATATAAAGCCCCGACGTCCGGAACCGCATCTTGAAGGGCAGGGAGTGTGCCAGTCCGTGCTTTCTGCGTTTGCGGGTCGCCCCGCCAGCGCGCGTCTTCCGAAGCGCGTTCACGCTTTCGATGAACATCAGTCCGCCGATTATGCCCAGAAAGACGACATAGCAAAGCCGCACCAGCAGATCGACCTGCCCGACCGCTTTCAGCGCGTTGAATATCTGCACCCCCAGCGCCGCGCCGACCAGACCCCCGATCAGCAGGACGACACCCATCCTCAGGTCCACCGTTCGTCGCCGAAGGTGGGCGAGGGCACCGGAAAAGGACGACGCGACGATCTGGTTCGCCTCGGTCGCCACGGCCACCGCCGGCGGAATGCCGATGAAGAACAGCAATGGCGTCATCAAAAACCCACCGCCCACGCCGAACATGCCCGACAGAATGCCGACCATACCGCCAAGTCCCAATAGCAAGAACGCGTTCACCGAGACTTCGGCGATCGGAAGATAGATTTGCATGGATTGGCTCTTACGCCCGGCCCCAAGGCGGGTTCAACGACCAATTCGCCAGGCGGCATCGGTCCAGATGCGACAAATCGGAACAGGCCCCGTCAGGGGCACCTAAACGTGCCGATGGACAAGCGACGGACGCGCTGCCAACGTGCACCTATGTCGGAACAGGCGAAATTTCTCGAAGGCAACCTGCTGCGGCATATCGCGGTGATGTCGATCACCTCGTCTGTCGGGCTGATGGCCGTCTTCGCGGTCGATTTCGTCGACATGATCTTCATCTCGATGCTGGGCAAGGCCGAACTGGCCGCCGCCATCGGATACGCAGGTGCGATCCTGTTCTTCACCGGATCCTTCGGGATCGGCATGGCCATCGCCTGCGGCGCCCTTGTTGCGCGCGCGCTGGGCGAAGGCAACACGGATCTGGCGCGGCAGCGGGCGACGTCCAGCCTGATCATCGGGTTTTTCTTCGGAGCCGTTTTCGCCGCCCTCGTCTGGTTCAATCTGCGCACGTTGGTGTCCCTTCTGGGCGCGTCTGGAAGAACGCTGGACCTCGCGGTGGGATACATGCAGGTCATCTTGCCAAGCCTGCCCCTGTTGCTGATCGGCATGGTCGGCGGGGCGATCCTGCGCGCCCATGGCGACGCAGGCCGTTCGATGAACGTGCTGATCTACGGTGGCGTGGTGAACGCTATCCTCGATCCCATCCTGATCTTCGGCGTAGGCCTCGAACTGACCGGTGCCGCACTTGCCTCGGTCGCCGCCCGTTTCACCATTGCCTATCTGGCGCTTCGAGCCATCCAACGCCACCACGGCGGTTTCGGCGATCCCAAACTCAGGGATATAGCCGTCGATTTCCGGCCCGTGTTCGCCATCGCTGTCCCCGCCATTCTCACCCAATTGGCAACGCCCGTTGGGCAGGCCTATGTCACCCGCGCCATGGCAGAGTTCGGGGAAGAGGCCGTGGCGGGCATGGCGATCGTCGGGCGCCTGACGCCGGTGGCCTTTGCGATCATCTTCGCGCTCTCGGGCGCCGTCGGCCCGATCATCGGGCAGAACGCGGGCGCCAAGAACAACGAACGTGTACAAAGAGCGTTCACGGAAGCCCTGTGGTTCACCGCCGGTGTCACGGTCCTCGTCTCGGTTGCCCTTTTCGCCCTGCGAGAGCCCTTGGCGGTTGTCTTCCAACTGGACGAAGGCACCATCGCGCGGACGCTTGTGTTCCTCTTCGCCGGGCCGCTGTCGCTCCTCTGGTTCTTCAACGGCCTGATCTTCGTCGCCAACGCCGCGTTCAACAACCTTGGCCACCCTTTCTATTCGACGCTGACCAACTGGGGCCGTCACACCTTGGGAACCATCCCCCCGGTGATGCTTGGTGCGGCCCTGTTCGGAGCGCCAGGCGTTTTGATCGGGCAGGCCTTCGGCGGGGTGGTTTTCGCGGCAATCGCTTTCCTCATGGCCCGCAGCGTCATGGCCAAGACAGCCGACAGGGCCCCCGACCCGCGCGAGCCCTTCGCCCGCCAAGGCCGCCTGCACTCGCTGTTCCATCTCCGGCGTTAGGCTTTTGTCAAATCCTCCGCACGCCCAAATCATATGTGCTTAACCCCACCGAACGCGCTTCTGTACAAATGTGAATTCGGGGGGTGCAGCTTCTGTACAAAACGTCCACTTCCCCGGAATGTGCGAATGTACAGGTAACGCTTCCGCAAAATTCCTGACCAAACCCCAACCGGGTCGCGCGCCGCCGCGTGCAGAGCGGAAACGCCCTGTCTTCTGGTCGTGGGTCAGGTCGTCTCGTCCGCGAAAATGTCCGCACCAAGGCGTTCCAGCGATGCATCCGTCAGCGACCGTTCGTCCGTGCTCAGAGGCTGATGCCGCGAATAACGGGGCGCCGCACGATCATTGAGAATCGGCGCGTCCCACCCGTCCGTCGTCTCGAAGAAACGGTGGACACCCGCTTCGCCGAACTCGCGCAGAAAGCCCTGAACGACCACGTCCAGGTAGCTCAAGAGGATCGGATGATGCGCCGAATGCGGCTGATGCAAGTGATCCGGCGCGTGATACATGCGGATGTCGGCCTCAAGTTCCAGGGGGTGTTCAACCTCTTGAATAGGCTCGCAAATATAAGATCGCTCGCGCTGATCCAGCGCCGACCAGGACTGCTCGGGCACCTCTGCGACAAGCCCGTCGATCCTTGTACCTGGGTCGGGAACAGCCGTCAGAAAGGCAACGCTGCGTCCGGTGACATGACGCCACGTCCGCCGCCAGCCCGACAGCGTCGCGGGGTGTGGCCGGTCGTAGTCGTGGGTCGCACGATTGACCAGACTTCCGTATCCGAAAACAAAAGCTTGAGGCATGGTCCCCGCTTTGCCTTGGTATTCCGTGGAATACAAGGTCTTGCCAAATGCCGGGTATCGGGCTTATGACGATTCTGTCAGCAGCGGGAGAATTCGGGCCCAAAGCCCGATGCCGAAGGAGCAACCGCCCCGGTAAACTCTCAGGCCAAAGGACCGCTCGCAGGCAAAAGACTCTGGAGAGACCTCGGATGAGGCGCCGAAGGGATAGCGATCTCAGGCAAAAGGACAGAGGGGGCACGCCCCGGCAGTCGCCGGATGAAGGAGTGCCGATGCCTGAATTGAAGCGAACACCGCTCTATGACCTGCATGTCGCGCTGGGCGCGAAGATGGTGCCTTTCGCGGGCTATGAGATGCCCGTGCAGTACGGCATGGGCGTGATGAAAGAGCATCTTTGGACGCGCGAGCATGCGGGGCTTTTCGATGTGAGTCATATGGGGCAGGTGCGTATCATCCCGAAATCAGGCGATATTTCCGATGCCGCACGTGCTTTCGAAACTCTCGTGCCCGTCAGCATCCTTGGGTTGAAAGAAGGGCGTCAGCGCTATGCGATGTTCACCAATGCGCACGGCGGTATTCTGGACGATCTGATGGTCGCCAATCGCAGCGATCACCTGCTGGCCGTCGTAAACGCGGCCTGCAAGGAAGATGACATTGCGCATATGACGGCAGGGCTTGCCGGGTGCAGCGTCGAGTCTCAGGCGGACCGCGCCTTGCTGGCATTGCAGGGGCCGCAGGCCGAAACCGCGCTGGCGCGGCTGGTTCCCGGAGGCGCCGACATGCGCTTCATGGATGTCGCAGATTTCGACTGGCAGGGCGCAGAGCTTTGGATCTCCCGTTCAGGCTACACTGGCGAGGACGGGTACGAGATTTCGCTTCCGAACACAAAGTCTGTCGAGTTTGCCGAAGCCCTTCTCGCGATGGACGAAGTCGAAGCCATCGGCCTCGGCGCCCGCGACTCGCTCCGCCTCGAAGCCGGGCTTTGCCTCTACGGCTCCGACATCGACTCCGAAACTACACCGGTCGAAGCGGCGCTTGAGTGGGCCATCCAAAAGGCGCGTCGCCGGGGCGGCGACCGCGAGGGCGGCTTTCCCGGCGCGGATGTGATTTTCGAACAACTTGAAAACGGCGCGCCCCGCCGCCGCGTCGGCCTGCTGCCCGAAGGCCGCGCGCCGATGCGCGCCGGTACCGAGCTATACGCCGGCGAAACTCACGTCGGCACCGTTACCTCAGGCGCTTACGGACCCTCGCTCGAAGCGCCGATGTCGATGGGCTACGTCACCACCGAATACGCCGAAACCGGCACGAAACTGGAAGGCGAGGTGCGCGGCAAACGCCTGCCTGTCACCGTCGCCGACCTGCCCTTCCGCCCCTCCAATTACAAACGCTGAACAGGGAAGACACCCATGAAGTACACCGAAGATCATGAATGGCTGCGCGCCGAGGGCGATATCGTCGTCGTCGGCATCACCGAACACGCCGCCGAACAACTGGGCGACGTCGTCTTCGTAGAGCTGCCCGATGCGGAAACGCAGGTGGCCAAGGGCGACGACATCGTTGTGATCGAAAGCGTGAAGGCGGCCTCAGACATCGTGGCGCCCCTCGATGGCGAGATTGTCGCGGTCAACGCCGACCTCGCCGACAACCCCGGCCTTGTGAACGAGGATCCGACCGGTAACGCATGGTTCTTCAAGATCAAGGTCGACGATCTGGGCCAGCTGGACGGCTACATGACCGAAGACGAATATCAAGAAATGATCAGTTGATCGTAGCAACCCGGTTCATGGCGCGTGCCAAAGGAGCGTAAAAATGACCTTCACACCGACCGATTACTTGCCATATGACTTCGCGAACCGTCGCCATATCGGGCCGTCGCCCGCGGAAATGGCCCAGATGCTCAAGGCGCTGGGTGTGGGGTCGCTCGACGAATTGATCGATCAAACCGTGCCCGCGTCCATCCGGCAAGACGAGCCACTCTCGTTCGAAAAACCCCGCTCGGAACGCGAACTCATTTGGGAAATGCGCCAGATCGCCGGAAAGAACCAGGTGTTCACGACCATGATCGGGCAGGGGTACTATGGCACAACGACACCGCCCGCGATCCTGCGAAACATTCTCGAGAACCCGGCCTGGTACACCGCCTACACGCCTTATCAGCCCGAAATCAGCCAGGGCCGTCTGGAAGCGCTTCTGAACTACCAGACGATGATCTCGGACTTGACAGGATTGCCAATCGCCAATGCCTCGCTTCTGGACGAGGCGACGGCGGCAGCGGAAGCGATGACCATGGCCCAGCGCGTGGCCAAGTCGAAAGCGCAAGCATTATTCATCGACGAAAATTGCCATCCGCAGAACATTGCCGTGATGCAGACCCGTGCCCGACCGTTGGGGATCGAGTGCATCGTCGGCGCGCCCAAGGACCTGGACCCATCAGCCGTCTTCGCGGCGATCTTCCAATACCCGGGCACTTACGGCCACGTGCGCGACTTCACCGACCAGATCGCCGCGCTGCACGATGCCAAGGCACTCGGGATCGTGATCGCCGATCCGCTGGCCCTGACACTTCTGAAAGAGCCGGGCGCAATGGGGGCCGACATCGCCGTCGGCTCGACCCAGCGGTTCGGCGTGCCCATGGGCATGGGTGGCCCGCACGCGGCCTATATCGCCTGCAATGACAGCTATAAGCGCGCCATGCCGGGACGCATCGTCGGCGTGTCCGTCGATGCGCGCGGCAACAAGGCGTACCGCCTGTCGCTTCAGACACGCGAACAACACATCCGCCGCGAAAAGGCGACATCAAACGTCTGCACCGCACAGGCGCTTTTGGCCGTCATGGCCAGTTTCTATGGCGTGTTCCACGGACCCGATGGGCTTCGCGCCATCGCTCAGCGCATCCACCGCAAGACTGAACGGCTTGTCATGGGGCTGGAGGCAGGAGGCTTCACCGTTGAGCCCAAGCTCTTCTTCGACACGATTACGGTCGACGTCGGCGCGCTGCAGGGCGTCATTCTGGAAGCGGGCCGGAAAGAGCGGATCAACTTCCGCAAGGTGGGCGACACGAAAATCGGCATCGCCGTCGACGAAACCGTGCGCCCCGCCGTCCTGGAAGGCGTCTGGCGCGCGTTTGGCCTGAACTTCAGCCGCGACGATTTCGAAGCGGGTTACACCCGGCTTCCGGTCGAATATCACCGCACTTCCGATTTCATGACGCATCCCGTGTTCCACATGAACCGGGCCGAAACCGAGATGATGCGCTATATGCGCCGCCTCGCCGACCGCGACCTCGCGCTGGACCGCGCGATGATCCCGCTTGGAAGTTGCACCATGAAACTCAATGCGGCTGTCGAGATGATGCCGGTCACATGGCCCGAGTTCGCGAACATCCATCCCTTCGCCCCCGCCGATCAGGTCCAAGGCTACACGGCAATGATCGAGGATCTCTCGCGTCGGCTGTGCGAAATCACCGGTTACGACGCCATGTCGATGCAGCCCAACTCGGGCGCGCAGGGCGAATACGCAGGACTTTTGACCATACAGGCCTATCACCGTGCCCGCGGCGACGCGCAACGCGACATTTGCCTCATTCCAATCAACGCACATGGCACCAATCCGGCCAGCGCGCATATGTGCGGGATGGACGTGGTGGTTACCAAGTGCACCGAGAACGGCGACATCGACCTAGAGGACTTCCGCGCCAAGGCGGAAGCCGCTGGACCGCGCCTTGCCGCCTGCATGATCACCTATCCATCGACCCATGGCGTGTTCGAGGAAACCGTGCGTGAGGTCTGTCAGATCACGCATGACCACGGCGGGCAGGTCTATCTGGACGGCGCCAACCTGAATGCGATGGTCGGTATTTCGAAACCGGGCGAGATCGGCTCCGACGTGAGCCACCTGAACCTGCACAAGACGTTCTGTATTCCCCACGGCGGCGGTGGCCCCGGTATGGGACCCATCGGCGTCAAGGCGCATCTGGTCCCCTTCCTGCCGGGTCACCCGGAAACCGGCGGTCGCGAAGGGCCCGTTTCCGCTGCGCCCTTCGGCTCGCCCGGTATCCTCGTGATCTCTTATGCGTATCTCCTTCTGATGGGGGGCGACGGCCTGACACAGGCCACGAAGGTTGCGATCCTGAACGCCAACTACATCGCCAAGCGGTTGGAACAGGCCTATGGCGTCCTGTTCAAGGGCAGTCAGGGCCGGGTCGCGCATGAATGCATCATTGACACGCGCCCCTTCGACGAAAGCGCGGGCGTGACCGTCGATGATATTGCTAAGCGCTTGATCGACAACGGCTTCCACGCACCGACCATGAGCTGGCCGGTGGCTGGCACGCTGATGATCGAACCGACCGAGTCCGAAACCAAGGCCGAGCTGGATCGCTTCTGCGACGCCATGCTCTCGATCCGCGAAGAAATCGCGGCCATCGAGGCAGGCAAGGCCGATCGCGACAACAACCCGCTCAAACGCGCGCCCCACACGGTCGAAGATCTCGTGGGCGACTGGAACCGCCCCTATAGCCGTGAAGAGGCTTGCTATCCCCCGGGCGCCTTCCGCGTGGACAAGTATTGGGCCCCGGTCAATCGCGTCGACAATGCTTACGGTGACCGAAACCTCGTCTGCATCTGCCCGCCGCTCGAAGAGTACGCAGAGGCGGCGGAGTAGCCGTCAGAGCCGCAGCAGAACCGCGCCGTCCCTTGCGCCCGCTGCCACCATGTCATGCGCGGCGGAGCAGTCGGGCAGGTCGAACACTTTGGCGACCTTCAGGTCAAGCGTGCGGCGTTCCAACAGGTCGGTCAGGTTCGCCGTCGCTTCCCGGCGCTCGGTGTCCGACAGCAGGTAGATCAGCAGCAGGTCAATGGTGACCGCTTTGAACATCAGCGGATAGAACGGCATGACAGGCGTCATGTCGCGGGCCGAGCCGAAAGCGGCGATTGTTCCACGTTCCGCGATGACTTTTGCGTTGGTGTCGGCGTTCATGCCGAATTCGACCTCGACGATCCGTTCGATCAACCGACCATCGTTCGCCGCCAGAATCGCATCCGCCAGATCGTCGCGTGTGTAATCGAAGACTTCAGCGGCCCCTGCCGCCTTGGCAACCTCAAGACCTTCACCGCGTGCAGTGGCCAGAACATGCGCACCTGAGGCGTGAGCGACTTGCACGGCCAATCGCCCGACCGTGCCCGCACCGCCGCTAACCAGCACCGTCTTCCCTTCGACAGGGCCACCGCCCAGCACGGCGTGAACAGCGGTCAGTCCCGGAATGCCCAGCACCGCGCCCTCCTCGAAGGAGACATGCTCGGGCAAAGGCACCGCCTGTTCCGACGGAAGCGCGATATACTCGGCAGCGGTCCCAAACGCGCGTTGCCACTGACCGTTCCAGATCCAGACGCGCTCACTGATGCGGGCCTGCGAAACACCCGCGCCAACGGCATCGATGATGCCAGCACCATCGCTGTGCGGGATGATGACCGGAAAAGGCGGCTCGGTCACGCCGGGCCGTCCCCCGGCACGCGCCCGGATGTCGGACGGGTTGACGCCCGACGTCCTGAGCCGCACCAGAACCTCACCCGCTGCGGGGCTTGGCGTGTCGAGCGTCTTCAGTTCAAGAACTTTCGCCGCCGGTCCGAAACGGGAGTAGGTAATCGCCCGCACAGTCTCAGACCTGGGTTGCCGCGCTCTTGGCGATCTCACCCAGATCGCCGCGCCCTTCGTCGCCGACGACGACGAAATTGGCCTGCGTTCCGCCCCAGGTGACCATGTCGAAGCCGTTCAGTGAACGCTCGGCAAACCCATCCTGCGGCGCATTGCTTTGGATCAGGCACAGTGCGACGACTTTGCCGTCGCCATCGCGGAACATCAGTTGAGCGACAGGTTTCCCGACAGCCACCAAAAGCCGGGCGCCTTCGAAGGTCAGGCCATTGCCGCTCAGATCGGGCACGCGCACGTCGGCCCCCACCGTGTTGCTCAACCATGTCTGAATATGGTCGGTCTCGTCGGCGGAAACCTCAACCAAGTGCCGCCCTTGGCTGGCATAAACGGCGTGGTAATCGGCAATATCGTTCAACCATCCGCGCGCGACCTGCACGTCGCCCGTAGACTGCCCGGCGAAGTACCCGCCGACACCGCCGATCAGCAAGAACACCAGGCTGGCGGCAATTGTGCTCCACCAGGAAGGCGCGCTCGGCGCATTGGCCACACCGGCCATGGGCGCCTTCTTCACCGCCTTGGCCAAGGCAGCAGGCACAGGTTCCTGAACCATCTCTGCAAAGGCCTCCTTCGCGACGGCGTCTGCCATCATGATAGCCTCCAGTTCCTCTTGAAGGCCCGGGTCAGCCGCAATCGCCGCCTCCATCGCCAGTGCATCGGCTTCCGAAAGCTCTCCGTCCAGATAGGCGCTAAGTTTTTCTTCGTTCGTCATCACGCACCCACACTTTCCGTTTCCGCGATCATCTGCGCCAGCGCCTTTCTGGCGCGGTGCACGCGGCTCATCACGGTGCCTAAAGGGATGTCGAGCAAGTCCGCCGCCTCGGCATAGCTATAGCCTTCGACCGAAACCGCCAGCAGCACCGACGCCAGTTCGCTTGGCATCGCCGCGATCTGCTTCTGCAAATCTCCCGCCATCGCCTGTGCCTCGCCCGTGCGAACGTCCTTCAGCTCCGGCGTTTCCTCTGCCGGAACCTGCCCCTCGCCCATACGAACCTGGCGTTTGCGTATCTCGCTGATCCAAAGGTTGCGCGTGACGCGGAACATCCAACGATCCAAAGGCAGGCTCGGGTCCCATTGATCCGACCGTGCCAACGCACGCACGCAAGCCTCTTGTACCAGATCATCCGCTTCCGGCACGGAACGCGTTAGGGCGCGCGCAAAGCGACGCAGTCTCGGCAAGAGCCCAATGAGCTCCGTTTTCATATCCGGCATGGATGGCCCCATGGCGACAAAGTCACGGCCCGATCCTGTGCCGATTGCCCGATCAACGCAAACCGGTTCTTCGAAGTCAAAGCCTGTTCCATCCAACACGTGGCGTACTTTCCCCTGGTTTCAAAGAGATGACGCGCGGGGTGCCAAAAAAATTCCCTGCAAGCAAAAAATTCACGCGACCGGGAATAAACCCGGTGCTCGCCGCGTAACCCATGCGGACGGGGCAAAGACCCGCCGCCTTGAACTCAAACCCAAAGGATGAACTCCATGAAACGCTTTCTGATCACCGCATTTCTTGCGCTTTCCGTGTCCGGCACCTCCGCCATGGCAAGCGCTTTGATCACTGTCAACGCAGACGGCGGCAAGGTCATCGCCGCTTCGAATAATGGGCTTACACTTTACACCTTTCGCAAGGACAAGAAGAACCGCTCGAACTGCTATGGCGACTGCGCCACAGCCTGGCCGCCTTACCTTGCACCTTCGTCAGCAAAGGCAAGCGGCGCACTCGGCGTGATCAAGCGCAAGGACGGTACCCGCCAATACGCCCTGAACGGCAAGCCGCTTTACTTCTGGGCGGGCGACAGCGCGCGTGGCGACGTCAATGGAGACGGCGTGGGCGGCGTCTGGGATGCAGTTCGGAAGGGAGGATGAAACCATGACAAGATCATTCCTTGCCCTGATCGCCTTTGTCGCCCTGTCGGCCTGTGAGGCAGCCTATGGCGACAGCTATGCCAGTCGCGACACGACTGCCGGTTACAGTAACGAGTATTGATGTTTTGGCGGCCACATGTGTCCGTGTGGCCGCCCGTTTTAGAATCATTCCAAACTATTGACTTACGCGCGTTTGGCCAGCATATCTTGTTCTCTATCGAAGGATCCCGAGATGTTCATTCAAACCGAAGCGACGCCGAACCCTGCAACCTTGAAGTTCCTGCCTGGCCAGGCTGTGCTGGGGACAGGCACCGCCGATTTCCCGACCGCTGACGCTGCGGCGAAGTCACCGCTTGCGACACGCATTTTCGGGATCGAGGGCGTGACCGGTGTGTTCCTGGGCAACGACTTCGTGACGGTTACCAAGACGGATGACACCGATTGGGACGTGGTGAAAGCACCGATCCTAGGCGCGATCATGGAGCATTTTCAATCCGGCCAACCGGTGATGGACGGCGAAATCGAAGCAAACGGTGGCCATGCCGAGCATGATGGCGAAGACGCCGAGATTGTCGGCCAGATCAAAGAGTTGCTGGACACGCGTGTGCGACCAGCAGTTGCGCAGGACGGTGGCGACATCGTCTTCCACGGTTTCGATCGCGGGATCGTTTACCTGCACATGCAAGGCGCCTGCGCCGGCTGTCCGTCTTCGACGCTTACGCTGAAGATGGGCATTGAAAACCTGCTCCGTCACTACATCCCCGAAGTGGTCGAGGTGCGCCCTGTCGCAGCCTGAGGCGCTCTTTCCGGAAGAAAAGAAGCGACACCCCAAGGTTCTGGCGTTCGATACGTCGGGGCCCTTCTGCGCCATTGGAACGACAACCGAAGGTTACTCCGCGGCAAGGGTCGAGCCGATGCAGAAAGGGCAAGCAGAGGCGCTGTTCCCCCTTCTGGAAGAAGTCATGGCGGGAGTTTGGAGTTGGAGCGATGTGGATGCGATTGGCGTCGGCGTCGGCCCGGGCAACTTCACAGGTATACGCATCGCGGTCTCTGCCGCGCGCGGCCTGGGGCTCAGCCTCGGCATTCCGGTGTTTGGCATCTCCACCTTCGAAATCGTGCGCGGTTGGCCGGGCGGGCGGAAGCTCATCTCTCTGCCTGCGCCAAGGGAGCAGGCCTATCTGCAGGGGTTCATCGGCTCCGAACCCGCTGGCGGCCCGCGCTTGATCGACCCGGCGAGACCTCCCGCCGACTTACGGCCGTCCTTTGGGATGGAAGTCTGCGGTTACCGTGCCACCGAGATCGCGAAGGCCTTTGATGCCAACGGGTACGATACCGACACTGGGCCAAACCCCGGCTTGATGGCGGAAATGGCCGAGGACAAGTACCTCCAATCGACGGCGTGGCCAGCTGCGCCTGCGCCCTTGTACGCCCGTCCGCCGGATGCCGCTCCCGCGTCCGACCGTCCGCCGGTCATCCTGCCATGACACCGTCCGAGATGGCGCGCATCCACGGCCGCGCAATGACCGTTCCTTCCCCTTGGAACGCCGCCGCCTTCGAAAACCTCCTCACTCAGTCAGGAACCTTCTGTGTGTTTCCATCGACTGAAAAATATCCCGGGGAGAGCGCGAGAGGGGCAGCGCCCCTCTCGCCCAGCGCGACCGGCGTCAGCCGGACGCAAAACCTCCTTGGTTTCGCGCTCGGCCGGGTTGTATTGGACGAGGCTGAATTATTGACGATCGCCATTCATCCTGACCATCAGAAACAGGGGCTCGGCATGTCCAGCCTCCGCGCCTTTGAAGACGAAGCGACAAAGCGCGGGGCGCAGCGGGCGTTTCTCGAGGTCGCGGAAACCAATACCGCGGCCCGAGCGCTTTACGCACGCGCCGGCTGGCAGGAAACGGGTCGTCGCAAGAACTATTATGCAACTCCAAGCGGACGGATCGATGCCATTTTGATGTCTAAACCGCTTGGCGCTGCCTAACCCAAGGTCAGGTCCGGGAATTTCGGCCAATTCCCGAAGACTCCTATTGCCCTTTCGATCCCAAGCGGCCTTAATCGTTCTCATCAAGGGCGCCGGGGGCTTGGCCCCACATAAGGCGCCCAGAGGTTACCAACTGGGAGACTCTTATGTCCTACATGAAACTCGCTCTCGGCAGCGCGGCTGGTCTTGCTATGATGGCAGGCGCAGCACTTGCCGAACCCGCATTGATGTACGACCTTGGCGGCAAGTTCGACAAGTCCTTCAACGAAGCCGCCTACAACGGGGCCAAGCGCTGGGCCGAGGAAACCGGCAATTCCTATCGCGAAATCGAGGTGACAGCCGAAGCCCAACGCGTTCAGTTCGCCACCCGTCTCGCCGAAGGCGGCTTCAACCCTATCGTCGTCTTGGGTTTCCAGAACGCCGCAACGCTTGAAGAAGTCGCACCCAAGTACCCGGACACGACCTTTGCCCTCGTCGACATGGTCGTCGATCTGCCGAATGTCCGCTCAATCGTTTTCACGGAGCACGAAGGATCGTATCTGGTCGGCATGCTGGCCGCGATGGCCTCTGAATCAGGTACTGTCGGTTTCATTGGCGGCATGGACGTACCGCTCATACGCCACTTCGCCTGCGGCTACGCCCAAGGCGCCAAGGCGGTGAACCCCGACATCAACGTGATCGCCAACATGACCGGCACCACGCCCGCAGCCTGGAACGACCCCGTGAAAGGCGGCGAGTTGACCAAGGCCCAGATTAGCCAGGGCGCCGATGTGGTCTACGCCGCGGCCGGCGGCACGGGCGTGGGCGTCCTCCAGGCTGCTGCTGACGCGGACATCCTGTCGATTGGTGTCGACAGCAACCAGAACCACCTGCATCCAGGCAAGGTCCTGACCTCGATGCTCAAGCGTGTCGACAACGCCGTGTTCAATGCGTTCAATGATGGGCCTGAAATGGAAACCGGCGTTCACGTCATGGGCCTGGCCGATGACGGCGTGGGCTATGCGCTCGATGACAACAACGCCTCGCTCATTACCGATGAAATGAAGGCGGCCGTGGATGAAGCCCGCGCCAAGATCATCGCTGGCGACCTGACAGTGACCAGCTACTACGACAACGACAGTTGTCCGGCGCTGGAATTCTAAGACAACAGTCAAGGCCGTGCTTCGGCGCGGCCTTGCCGATTTGAGAGGGACTCAAATGTCTGCTGTCGAAGAGTTTTTCTCCGCGTGGGCCAAGTCAGATGCCGCCGAACGCGCGTCGATTTTGAGCGCGGCCGTTGCACCGGATGTGACCTATGCCGACCCCCGCACGGACGCGCCGGTCACCGGACCGGAGGCCTTGTCCGAGTATGTGGGCATGTTCAGCCAGGCGGCCCCAGGGGCGGAAGCGTTGGTGATCAAATCCGACACCATCCACGGCATGGCGCGCGTCACGGTCGCCTTCCGTATGCCAAACGGAATGGAGCAAATGGGCCAGTACTTCGTCGAGCCCGCCGACGGTCCCATCCAGCGCATGACCGGCTTTGTCGGCACTGGAGCGCCTGAATGAGCGACGCGCCGGCGATTGAGTTGAAGGGCATCTCGAAGGCCTTCGGTCCAGTACAGGCGAACAAAGACATTTCGATCCGTGTCATGCCAGGCACAATTCACGGCATCATCGGCGAAAACGGCGCCGGGAAATCGACGTTGATGTCGATCCTTTACGGCTTTTACAAAGCTGATGCAGGCGAGATCTTCATTGGCGGCAAAAAGACCGAGATTCCTGATAGCCAGGCCGCCATCGCCTCCGGCATCGGCATGGTTTTCCAGCACTTCAAACTGGTTGAGAATTTCAGTGTTCTGGAAAACGTTGTCCTCGGTGCGGAAGAGGGCGCGATGCTCAAACCTTCGCTCGCAAAGGCGCGCGCGCTGCTGACGGAACTGGCCGAGGAATACGAGCTCAACGTCGATCCCGATGAAACCATCGAAGAACTTTCGGTCGGCCACCAGCAACGGGTCGAGATCCTGAAGGCGCTTTATCGGCACGCCGATATCCTGATCCTCGATGAACCGACCGGCGTGCTGACGCCTTCCGAAGCCGATCACCTTTTTCGCATTCTCAAGGGCCTTCGTGACGAAGGCAAAACGATCATCCTTATCACGCACAAACTGCGCGAGATCATGGAGGTGACTGACACCGTCAGCGTCATGCGTCGCGGTGAGATGACGGCGACAGTCAAGACGGCCGAAACCAATCCGCAGGAGTTGGCGGAACTCATGGTCGGGCGCAAGGTTCTCTTGGAAGTGGACAAGGCCCCGGCCCAGCCGAAGGCCAAGGTTTTGGAAGTCGAGGATCTGCGCGTCGTCGATGAAGACGGCGTTGAACGCGTCAAAGGCATCTCGCTCGAAGTCAGCGGTGGCGAAATATTGGGCGTCGCGGGGGTTGCGGGAAACGGGCAATCGGAGCTTCTGGAGGTTCTGGGTGGATATCACTACGCCACGGGGAACATTCGCGTGAACGGTACCCCGATCGACCTGACCGGGCAGGCATCTGACGGGCAAACCCGACGCGCACGCGGCATTGCGCATGTGCCCGAGGACCGTCAACGCGAGGGGTTGATCCTCGATTTCTTCGCCTGGGAGAACATGGTATTTGGCTATCACCACGCGCCAGAATACCAGAAATCCAGATGGTTTATGGATAACGCTGCCATCCGCGCCGACACGGAAGCGAAGATGGAGCGTTTCGACGTCCGCCCGCCAATCCCGGGTCTGACCGCCAAGAGTTTCTCGGGCGGCAACCAGCAAAAGATCGTCCTCGCTCGCGAGATCGAGCGCGACCCCGACCTTCTTTTGGTGGGTCAGCCCACACGCGGCGTCGACATCGGCGCCATCGAGTTCATCCACCAGCAGATCGTGGCGCTAAGGGACCGCGGCAAGGCCATCCTTCTGGTCTCTGTCGAACTCGATGAGATCCTGTCTCTCTCGGACCGGATCGTCGTGATGTTCGACGGCCAGATCATGGGCGAGCGACTGGCCAGCGAAACAGACGAACGCGAGCTTGGTCTTCTGATGGCCGGTGTCACGGAAACGGCAGGCGCCGCATGATTGTTCTTTCTGGCGAAAAAATTTTCCCGGGGCGCAAACCGACTGACCGAGGCACGCCATGGACGTAATGCCAAAGTGGGCCGACGCGATCCTGATCCCGCTGATCTCGATCCTTCTCGCCTTCGCCATCTCTGGTCTTGTCATCCTGGCGATCGGCAAGGACCCCATCGAAGCTTTCCGCATCATGGTCACTGGCGCGCTTGGGTCGTCTTACGGCTGGGGTTTCACGCTCTATTACACGACCAATTTCATCTTCACCGGCTTGGCGGTTGCCATCGCCTTCCATGCGCGTCTCTTCAATATCGGCGGAGAGGGGCAGGCAACACTGGGCGGCCTCGGCGTGGCTCTTGTCCTTCTCGCCGTCCCCTGGCCACATTGGAGCCTCGCCCTTCCCGCCGCCATCCTGGGGGCGATGCTTTTCGGTGCGGCCTGGGCGCTGATCCCCGCCTATTTGCAGGCCAAGCGCGGCAGCCACATCGTGATCACGACGATCATGTTCAACTACATCGCCTGGGCACTTCTGACCTATCTTCTGGTCGAAGTTCTGAAACCCGCCGGCCAGCAATCTCCTGAAAGTCGCCGGTTCGGGCCGGGCGCGGAGCTGCCGGGGCTTTCTGATGTTCTCGGGCTTGTGGGCATACCGTTCTCATCCGCAGCCCCCGTCAATGTCAGCTTCCTTCTGGCAATTCTGGCATGTTATTTCGTGTGGCTCCTCCTCTGGCGCACACGGCTCGGGTACGAGATCCGCGCCTATGGCCACAGCGAAACCGCCGCCGCCTATGCCGGTATCTCGGCGACAAGGATCATTATTATTGCCATGCTCATTTCAGGCGCTCTGGCGGGATTGATGGCTGTCAATGCCGTCATGGGAGCGGGGCGGCTTATCAACAACTCGGTTGAAAACGCTGGCTTCATCGGGATCGCCGTCGCGCTCATGGGGCGGTCGCATCCCGTTGGTGTGTTCCTTGCGGCCCTTCTCTTCGGCTTTCTTTACCAAGGTGGAGCGGAACTTGCCCTTTGGGCCAGCATTCCGACCGAGCTGATCGTTGTGATCCAATCTCTCGTGATCCTTTTCACGGGCGCCCTCGACAACATGGTTCGGATGCCGCTCGAGCGCATCTTCCTTGCCTTCCGCCGAAGCGAGCGAGAGGGCTGAAATGGTCGATTTCCTGACAGTCCTGCAGATTCTCGACACCACGCTGCGCCTCGCGACGCCGCTTCTGTTCGCCTGCCTCGCGGGGCTGGTGTCGGAACGCGCGGGTATCTTCGACATCGGCCTCGAAGGCAAACTCCTGGCCTCTGCTTTCTTCTCGGCGGCTGTTGCAGCAGCGACCGGCTCGGTTTGGCTCGGCCTTCTGGCCGGCATCGCTGCCTCGCTCACCCTCTCTGGCATCCATGGGGTCGCCTCGATCACCTTCCGTGGCAACCAGCTGATCTCTGGCGTCGCGATCAACTTCCTCGCCGCGGGCCTGACCGTGCTCATCGCCCAAAGCTGGTTCCAGCAGGGCGGGCGCACACCATCGCTCAGCGGCGGCGCGCGGTTCCAGGAAATCACGCTGCCCTTTGCCGAAAGCCTCTCTGGCGTGCCGATCTTCGGTCCAATCTACAAGGAACTGATCTCGGGTCACTCCCTGTTGGTCTATGTCGGGCTTTTGACAGTGCCGCTTGTCTGGTGGGTGCTCTTTCGCACGCGTTTCGGCCTTCGCCTTCGTGCAGTGGGCGAAAACCCGGCAGCCGTTGATACTGCCGGCATCCCGGTCGTGCGCCTCCGCTACATGGCGGTTGGTATTTGCGGCATTCTTTGCGGGCTGGGAGGCGTCTACCTTGCCACCGGCCTGCAGGCGGGCTTCGTCAAGGACATGTCCTCGGGACGGGGCTTCATCGCGCTGGCGGCCCTGATCTTCGCGAAGTGGCGGCCCTGGTATGCGCTCTTTGCCTGCCTGCTCTTTGGCTTCTTCCAGGCCCTCTCCTTCCGCCCGGACGTCGTCGCAGCCGTGATGCGGTTCGACGTGCCAGGGCAGTTGATGGACGCGCTGCCCTATATCCTGACGGTCGTCATTCTGGCTGGCTTTGTCGGCAAGGCCATACCGCCGCGCGCCGGTGGAGAGCCTTACGTTAAGGAGCAATAGCCGCGGCGCTGTTTTCGTCGCGATGCACCGTCCGGTGTCGATCCCACGGCGCATTCAATCAGGACTTGCTGAAAGACCTCAGGTTGCCGGGTGGCAAACAACAAAAATAGTGTAGGCCGCCCGTTTAGGGCGGCCCTCCGTCAGGATGTCCCCGATCAGAGCATCATTTGGTAGGTCGCGGGCACATAGCGGAAACGGCCTTCGCTGACTTGCTCGACAAAACCCATGCCCGGGAACGGCATGTGATAACCGATCAGCGGGATGCGGTCCGCCGCGACCATGCCCAATATCTTCTTCCGCGTGGCGGCTGCGGCTTCCTTGTCCATGTCGAACCGCACTTCCCATTCTGGATAGGCCAACGACCAGACATAGTGGTTGGCCGTGTCGGCCATAACCAGAACCTGCTCGCCACCGGAGTCGAGCAGGTAGGCCATGTGCCCCGGTGTGTGGCCAAATGCGGAAACCGCCGTGATCCCCGAAGCGACGCTGTCGCCATCGCCCAGAAAGTTCATCTTGTCGGCAAAAGGACGGACCTTGCCGTCGAACCGTTCGTTCTCGGCGGCGGCCCAGTGATCGTACTCGACTTGCCCGGTGACATAACGCGCATTGGCATAGGTGGGCGTGCCCGCATCGTCCGTCAGCCCGCCAATGTGATCGCCGTGCATATGCGTCAGGACAACGACATCGACGTCGTCAGCGGCAATCCCGGCCGCTTGCAGCGCCGCAGTCGTGCCCGTCGCAGAGAGCCCCGCGTCGAACAGGATCGTCTCGCCGCCGGTCTGAACAACGGTCGGCGTGAAGAAGAATTGCGCCTTGTCGCTCGGAATGAAGTTCTCGGCGCTGACGCTTGCGAAATCCTCCGCCGAGACGTTCATGCCGAAGATGGTTTGCATGTCCTCGACCGGACGGGTTCCCGCCAGAAGCGTCGAGACCTGGAAATCGCCCAGAGCAAACGTGTTCTGAATGGCATTCTTGGGGCCAGCATGTCCGCCTGCAAGTGCGGCGTGGCTTGTTCCAAGGCCGGCGGCAAGGGGCAGGGCGGTACCAGCTGCAAGTACCGTGCGGCGCGAAATGTCTTTGGGGGTCATAGGACTTCTTCCTCTCATCGATGACCCCCGGAATCCTAGTTTGCGCCCGCACACTTTCCATGTGCGAATATGCAAGTCTTTTGTGCTCGGCTGCTTAGTCCCACCATTTGTCAATCGAGGCGATATCATCGTCCGACCAGCCAAAATGATGTGCCAGTTCATGCACCAGAACATGGGTCACAAGCTCGGAAAGCGTCACGTTTCCCCGTTCAATCCATTCATCCAGAATCGGGCGACGAAAGAGCCAGATGGTGTCTGGTCGGTCCGGTTGGTCGGAGATCGACTTCTGGGTCAGGGGAATGCCATCGTAAAGCCCCGTCAGTTGAAACGGGTCCTCGATCTCCATGTCGCGCAGAATGTCATCGGGCGCAAAGTCCTCGACCCGAAGAACCACGGCAAGCGCATGCAGCTTGAATTCCTCGGGCAAGGTCGCCATCGCATCCCGCGCCATTTGCTCGATCACGGCCCCGTTCGGGCCAAGCGCATCCGTCCAATCCATCCTCTGGATATGGACAAAATGATTGGGCTGTGAAAGAGCCTCGCGCATGACCACCACTCGTTTTGCCCCATCGCCCACCGGGTATATCCACATCGGCAACCTGCGCACGGCGCTGTTCAACTGGATGATCGCGCGCAAGGCAGGCGGCACGTTCATCCTGCGGATCGACGACACCGACCCAGAACGGTCGAAGGAAGAATACGTCGACGCGATCAAGGAAGACCTCGAATGGCTGGGCCTGACGTGGGACCGGGTCGAGCGGCAATCCGAACGTCTGGACCGTTATGCCGAGGTCGCCGCCAAACTGCGTCAGATCGACCGCTTCTACGAGGCCTGGGAAACGCCGACCGAGCTTGACCTCAAGCGCAAGAAGCAATTGAACATGGGCAAACCGCCCGTCTACGACCGTGCTGCGCTGACGCTCTCGGAGGATGAACGAGCACGGCTCCGCGAAGAACGCGGCGCGGGCGTCTGGCGCTTCAAGCTGGACCATGCCCGCATCGAATGGACCGATGGCATTCTGGGCGACACGTCGATCGACGCCGCCAGCGTCTCCGACCCGGTCCTGATCCGGCAGGACGGGCAGGTGCTTTACACCCTCGCCAGCGTGGTCGACGATACGGATATGGGCGTAACCCATGTGGTGCGCGGCTCGGATCATGTGACGAATACCGCGACGCAAATCCAAATAATCGAAGCGCTCGAGCACACGCCGCCAGCCTTCGCCCACCACTCGCTGCTAACCGGTCCGCAAGGCGAGGCGCTCTCGAAACGCCTCGGCACCCTCGCGCTTCGTGACATGCGCGCAGCCGGTATCGAGCCGATGGCGCTCCTGTCGCATATGGCACGCCTCGGCTCGTCCGATCCGGTGGAGCTGCGCCCGACCCATGCCGAATTGATCGAAGGCTTCGACCTCGCCCATTTCGGCGCCGCGCCGACGAAGTTCGATGCCGAAGACCTGAAACCGCTCACCGCGCGCGTCGTCCAATCGCTCGAAACGAAAGCCGTGGCCGCGATCCTGTCAGACGCAGGCGTGCCGGATGAGAAACAAGACGCCTACTGGCACGCCGTCCGGGGCAATGTTGCGACACGCGCCGAGGCCGGCAACTGGTGGCCGATGTTCCAGGGTCAGGTGACGCCCATGGTCGAAGACGACGACCGCGCCTTCGTGGCCGAGGCCTTATCGTTGCTCGGCGAGCCGCCCTACGATGCCGCTACGTGGTCCAACTGGACGTCGGCCGTGAAAGGCAAAACCGGTCGAAAGGGCAAATCCCTCTTCATGCCGCTCCGGCTCGCGATTACCGGCCAGCCACGTGGCCCCGAGATGGCGGATGTGATGCCGCTTCTCACCCAGAAGCCAAATATCTGAACTTCGCCCGTTCTCGAATATCCTAGGGGAGTACGAGGGGATGAAATCCCCTCGCATACCGCGGCGCGCGAAAGCGAGGCGCAATCCCTCTTGCCGTGATTGCGCTAACACGACATGGTCGGCCCTATGAAATCGCACGTCCTGACCATCACTCTTAATCCGACCGTCGATTATTGCACGACGTCGAAGGGCATTACGCCGGGTGTCAAACTCCGCTGCACGGAACCACAGGTCGATCCTGGTGGCGGCGGCATCAACGTTGCGCGCGCCATCCGGTTATTGGGCGGGCAAGCAACGGCGCTGGTGGCTATCGGATCGGGAACCGGGGCCAACCTGCTACAACTCCTGGCGCTCGAAGGCGTGCCCACGGTTGCCTTCCAGGGTCCGGGCGAGACCCGCCAATCGATGTCGGTGATTGACCAGACGACGGGCGAACAGTTCCGCTTCGTCATGCCGGGGCCTGCATGGCAAGATCACGACGTGCCGCGCGCTCTGGCCTCCGTTGATCAGGCCACCACGGATGACACATTGGTCGTCCTCTCCGGCAGCCAGCCACCGGGGGTGGCCAAGGACTTCCCCTCCATCCTCGCGGAACACATTGCCGGTCGCGGCTCGCGGTTGATCGTCGATACCTCCGGCCCTGCGCTCCACCACTTGGTCGAAACACCTCAGGAGGCGCTCTTCGTCCTCCGGATGGATGGCGAGGAAGGCGAAGACCTCGCCGGACGCGCTCTGCCGACACGTGAAGATACCGCTGCATTCGCCCGAGAACTGATCGACAAAAGCGTTGCGCGCATCGTGATCATCGCCCGCGGCGCGGATGGCTCTGTCATGGCCACCAAAGACGGTGCCTGGCACGCTGTTACCCCGCGATTGCCCGTCGTCTCGACCGTTGGTGCGGGCGACAGCTTCGTCGGCGCCTTCACACTCGCATTGGCGCGGGAAGATGAACCTGAAAACTGCCTGAAGCTCGGTACCGCCGCGGCAAGTGCCGCCGTCAATACCGACGCCACCCGGCTCTGCGACCCCGAGGTTACCAACCGCCAGTTGGCGGCCTGCAGCCTCACCAAGCTCTAGACCTTCAGCCGATACCCCGTTCTGAAGATCCACCAGACGATGGCTAGACAGGCCACCATGAAGCCCATGATCGCGATCAGGCTGGCGGTTATTGGAACGTCCGCCATCCCGAAGAAGGACCAGCGGAAGCCTGACACCAGATAAAGCACGGGATTGAACATCGAAACGCTTTGCCAGAAGGGCGGCAACATGCTGACCGAATAGAACGACCCGCCAAGGAACACCAAGGGCGTGACGATCAGCAGGGGCACCAGGTTCAGTTGTTCGAAGTTCTTGGCCCAGACGCCCAGAATGAACCCCAACAGGGCGAAGCTGATCGCTGTCATCATCAAGAAGGTGATCATCCAGAACGGGTGCTGAATGGTTATGTCGACAAAAAAGAACGACGTGGCCAGAATGATCAGCCCGATCATAAGCGACTTGACCGCCGCTGCGCCGACGTAACCCAGCACGATCTCGAAAGAAGACAGTGGGGCAGACAGAACCTCGAAGATCGTGCCGATGAAGCGCGGAAAGTAGATACCGAAACCCGCGTTCTGGATCGATTGCTGCAACACCGTCAGCATGATCAACCCCGGCACGATGAAGGCGCCATAGGACACGCCCTCGATCTCGGGAATGCGGCTGCCAATGGCTGCGCCGAAGACCACGAAATAAAGCGAGGTCGAGAGAACCGGTGAAACGATGGATTGAATGATCGACCGAAAGAAGCGCGCCATCTCGAACCGAAAGATTGCGGCAATGCCGTACCAGTTCATTGCGCATCCTCCTGGACCAGATCGACAAAGATGTCTTCAAGCGAGCTTTCGTTGGTCTGTAAATCCGCCAGTACCAGCCCGGCAGATTGGAGCGACGACAGAAGGCGCGTAATACCGGTGCGCTCGGCACCCGCATCATAGGCATAGATCAAAGCGTTCCCGCCCTCGCTGAGTTGAAGGTCATAATCCGACAGGGCATCCGGTAGTTGCGTCAGCGGTTCCTTTAACTCTACCGTCAATGTCTTTCGGCCCAAGCGTTTGATCAGCTTGTTCTTTTCTTCGACCAACAGGATTTCTCCCGAACGAATGATGCCGATCCGGTCCGCGATGGCCTCGGCTTCCTCGATGTAGTGGGTCGTCAGAATGATCGTCACTCCCTCTGAGCGCAGGCGTTCGACCAGCGCCCACATGTCACGCCTCAATTCAACATCGACGCCCGCCGTCGGTTCATCCAGAAACAGTACGCGGGGCTCATGTGCCAACGCTTTGGCAATCAGAACCCTCCGCTTCATGCCCCCTGACAGCTGAGCGATGCGCGAGCCCTTTTTGTCGATCAGTGACAGGTCCGTCAGAATCTGATCGATGAACGCCTCGTCTGGCGCCTTGCCGAACAATCCCCGCGAAAACCGGACTGTATTGCCAACGAACTCGAAGGGCTCCAGGTTGATTTCCTGTGGCACCAGCCCGATCAGCCGCCGCGCCGCGCGCCAGTCCGTGACAACATCGTGCCCGCTCACACTGATCCGCCCGGACGTTGGAATCGAAATACCGCAGATCGTCGAGATCAACGTCGTCTTCCCGGCACCATTTGGCCCCAGAAGCGCAAGGATCTCTCCCTCTTCGATCTCAAGCGAAACGGACGAAAGTGCCTTGAAGTCACCCTCATAGGTCTTGTCCAGTTCCTCGACCTCGACAATTGCAGGCATGGTCAATTCTCCTTCATGCGCGAACCTATGCGCAGAATTTCCAAGTTGAAACTGCAGGAATGCGCATGTGATCCATGCCGAAATGAACAGCGGGCGCGTGTGATTATTTTTTTTGGGGGGGAAGTCGCTTCGAAGACTTCAAAAAGGTCCTGGCACCGCTTGGTTTCTGATCACAGCGCAGGTTTCATGAGCATCAACCAAAGGATGCCGAGCACCGAGAAGAAAGCCGGAAATCCGAAGGCAAACCAGATGCGGTATAACCTGAAATATGCCGCCGGCAACGCTTCACCGGCGTCACTCGCCTGCCTCGCCAAATCGCGCATGCGCATCTGAAAAAGGACAACTGGCAACCAGAACGCCCCGACGATGACGTAAAGGACCAACGAAAGGCCAAGCCATCCCTCGAAAACGGGCCATCCCGCGGCGCGGGCAAGGAAGTATCCTGTAATTGGTTGCAAGATCGCGGCGGTGGCCGTGAAGACCAAGTCCGCAACGACGACAATGCCCGCCACATGGGCGATCAGCGCTGGCTCGCGGCTTTGGTGCGACATGACCATGAAGAACGCAATTCCCGCTCCGGTGCCGAACAGCACCGTGGCCCCGATCACATGCAGATACAAAAGCAGATCGACCGTCATCTGTTGTCCAAAAACGCGAGCGTTGTCACTGCCAGAATAATCGACGGCAGGACTTTGACCATCGGTCCCAGCGGATCGGCCCAAAGCGCCGGGGCCAGATCATCGACGTGGACGCATTGTATCTGCGCTTCCGGCAGCACCCTTGGCAAGATCAGGGGCAGGGCTGCACCCGCACGCAACAAGGCGGTGCCGCCATAGGCCGTGGGAGCCAGAACAAGCGTTGGACGCAAGATGACATATGAGGCACCGGACTTTCGCAACGCGGCCTCTCCCCGAGCCTTCGAGCGGAAGAATTCGGTCGAGGCGTCTTCGCTGACACCCGCCGCAGAAATCTGAACAATGCGCTTCGATGTCCCGGCCAACGCCTCTCCAAGATTTCGAAGCGCGGTTTCGTGAACGCTGACCAAATCGTCACGCGCAACGTCCTGCAACGCGCCAGACGCATTGACGACCACATCGATGTCTTGAAGGTTCTGTCGCCAGTCCGCGACCGACCGCATGCCAATGTCGAAAAGCCGCCACTCGTCGAACGGCGTCTGCGCGGCTGCTGCCTGCAAACGACCGACGCCAACAACCCGGTGACCCACAGCCTGAAGCCTCCGCATCACTGCGGACCCGATCAACCCATAACCACCCAGCACCATGACAGACAAAACGCCCGAAGGCTGCGTGCCTCCGGGCGTCCTGACGCTGTCCACGTGCGGAACCTTAGTTCTGCGCGTAGTATTCGATGACCAGGTTCGGTTCCATCATCACTGGATAAGGCACATCCGTCAGACCGGGCGTCCGCACGAAAGTCGCCGTCATCTTGGAGTGATCGACCTCCAGATAATCCGGCACATCACGCTCGGGCAGCTGCACGGCTTCCAGCACGATGGCGAGCTGCTTCGAGCGGTCGCGGACCTCGACCACGTCGCCTTCCTTGACGCGATAGCTCGGGATGTTCACGACTTGGCCGTTCACCCGCACATGCTTGTGGTTCACGAACTGGCGGGCCGCAAAAATGGTCGGCACGAACTTCGCGCGATAGACGACTGCGTCCAGACGACGCTCCAACAGACCGATCAGGTTCTCGCCCGTGTCACCCTTTACACGTTCGGCTTCGGCAAAGATGCGGCGGAACTGCTTTTCCGTCAGATCGCCGTAGTAGCCCTTCAGCTTCTGCTTTGCGCGCAACTGCAGTCCGAAGTCGGACATCTTGCCCTTGCGGCGCTGACCGTGCTGGCCGGGGCCATATTCGCGGCGGTTGACGGGGGATTTCGGACGACCCCAGATGTTTTCGCCCATCCGGCGGTCGATTTTGTACTTGGCAGACGTGCGTTTGGTCACGGCTGATCTCCTTCT
>JASJDQ010000221.1 GCA_030065075.1 Paracoccaceae bacterium
AGTTTGACGTGGAGCTTGATCTCGCACATCTCGAAGGGCGTCGAGTGCCAGTGGCGCATGAGGTAGCGGATGAGGCCTTCGTCGTTGGAAACGGCCTTGGTGCCCTTGCCGTAGGAGACGCGGGCGGCCTGCGTGATGGCGGCGTCGTCGCCCATGTAGTCGATGACGCGGACAAAGCCGTGATCGAGCACGGGGTGGATGGTGTAGAGGTGCTTCTCCATCCCCGGCGCGGTGGCGCGGAGGGTCTGGGTCGGACTGCTGCGCAGCTCGGCGATTTCCTCTTCCGGGGTTTGGGGGGTGTCGTTTTCCATGTTCATGCCTCTGCCTCCGCCGATTCTTTTGATTGAGACATCATACGGGGGTTCGGGGGCGGCTCAACACCAGATGTGGGGCTTGTGGATAAGTCGTGACGCGGCGACGTATGGTTCGCGATTTTGTCAACACTTTGCAAATTCGGGCAA
Source organism: Paracoccaceae bacterium (assembly GCA_030065075.1). Lineage (GTDB taxonomy): Bacteria > Pseudomonadota > Alphaproteobacteria > Rhodobacterales > Rhodobacteraceae > JAJDOD01. The sequence continues at coordinate 462 of JASJDQ010000221.1, forward strand.
TCCGCGCAGTTTTCTGCACATATAGACACATTGAATTTGAGGTTTGAGTTGGAACATTTTGCAGGGCTTCGGTCCCTTTCCCTCGTATCGATATTAACCTTGTCTGCTTGCGGTGGCAGCGGTGCCGGTGGTGGTGGCGGCTTGGGTGGACCGATCTCGGGTCCCTCGATCCCCACAACAGGCTGCACCGACGCCAGTTGCACCTACGGCACCACATCTTCGCAACTGGCGGGCACGGGCGTTCTGGAGCAGTACGATACCAGCCTCAACGTCACCAGCCGGACGGTCAGCAGAGCGAGGGCAAACCTGAATGTGCCCGGCAATAGCGTCAACTACGTCGACAGCGCCGTGAACTTCACCGGGAGCGTGGTCGCGGGCGACATTACCAATTCGGACGCCGGGATCATCGCGCAGCGCTCATCCGGCAGTCCGACCGGCCTGGTCAGCGTCAGCGATGCTTCCGGGTACGAGTTCGTCAAAACCGTTGTCGGAAACACGCAGATCGGCATCACCCCTTACATTCTGGATGGCTATGTGGGCTTCGTCACCGATGCCTCGGTAATACCCGCTTCGGGCTCGGCCAGCTACAGTGGCAACGCCCGCGGTGGGATCGACACCGGATCGCCCCCAGACAATCCGATACTGGGCATCGTCAATCTGACAGCCAATTTCGGCAGCGGTAATGTCGACATGGTTGTCGACTTCGCCAACAATTCTGACGGCGTCGGTCTGGTCGAAGTCACCGGAATGACGATCAACGGCAACACATTCTCGGGCGGGGATCTTCAAATTTTCACCTATGACGCAATTCCTGCCGCACTGAACAAAACCCCGTCAAACGTTCTGGGCAGCGGCGCAGCGCATCAAGCTGCTGGGGTCTTCTTCGGCGTGGACGCAGCCCTTGCCCTTGATGGTGGCGGAACAACGATAGGCCCGGACGAGGTCGCAGGCTCGGTCGTGGCCGCCGGAAGCGACGCTCAGGTCTATTTCAGCTACGCGGCCGACTGACCGGCCCGCCGCGCCGACACAGGCGCGGAGGGTTCGTTCCCGGATACCAAGCCGACGTGATCAGAATTCTGGCCCTGTTCCTTGCCTTGTTCATCGGGGCGGCCTCTCCGGCGATGTCGCAGTCGCTGGACACGCAGATTTCGCGCCTGATCAACCTAGGTCGGTATGCCGAAGCTCAGGCGCTGCTCGAAGCAAGCGACCCCGACGAAGAAGACCGTCTTTTCTTCATCGGACGCGTGCTGAAGTCGCGCGGGTTTCTGATGCAGGCGATAGAGCTTTTCCAGAACGCGCTTGAGATTGACCCAAGACATATCAATGCCCGTCGCGAACTGACCCATTCGCTGATCCTGGCGCGTCGATTTGCCGAAGCGCAGCGCAACCTCGACATGCTTGATCGCGACGACCCGACGCCGGCGATGCGGCCTGTCTATGATACGTTTCAAAGGCTGATTGACGAAAACAAGCCAGCCGGGATGTCGGCAAGCTTCGCTTTGGTGCCATCGACAAACATCAATCGCGGCACAGCTGAGACCATCTTTCAATCAAATCTGGGCAGCGGCCTCATCTCGGAGGACGACCGGCAGACTTCAGGAATTGGCGTCCAGATCGGAGTCCACGGCTTTCTGCGCAATCGGCTGTCCGAGCACTTGCGACTTGTCCTTATGGCCGACCTTTGGGCGACGAAGTACTCGGACAGCGACTATGACAACCTTCAGTCAAAACTGACCGCATCGCTGCAAGGCCGGTCTTCGAACCTGCGCTGGTCGCTTGCCCCGTATGTCCGCCAGAAGTGGAGCACCGAGAACACCGGATCCAGCCTTGCCCCGATTGAAGAATTCACCAATTCGTTGCGGGCCGCCGGTGCCGAATTGAACCTGCAGTTTCAATTGGGCGACAAGAATGCCGTGCAGCTTGGTCTGCTCACCGAAGAGCGCCACTTCCCGGCGGCAAGCTTTCAGGACGGGCGCTATGATCAACTAAGGTTCAGCTATTCGCGGCGCCTGACCGACAGCTTGTGGCTTGCCGGTGGGCTATCGCTGAGCCCGGACCGGCCTGACCCGGCGCACCTCCGCTATGATGGCACCGAGCTGAACGGCTCGATCCGAAAAGTCTGGAGCAAGACGCTTGACACCTCGCTCGGCATCTCGTTCGGGCAGAGGACCTTCGAGGGGGATTACCCATTTCGCGACGCGCCCCGGAAAGATGACTATTGGAGCCTCAGCGCCGGGGTTCGCAACACCGAGTGGACTATCATGGGCAACGTTCCTGGCATCACCTGCTCATACGGTCGCACAAGCTCGAACATAGAGTTCTTCGACTATAACGTGACCGAATGCCAGATCGTCTTCGAACGGCGCTTCTGAAGCTGTTGCGACAAGGCGCATCGTCTCAATGGGTCTCCCGGCATGAAAACTTTGATTTCATTTCGCGGGGAATTGCGTTGGATTCCGTGACTGTGGCGTTAGGGTTTGAGCAAATCATTCAGGGAGGCCAAGATGGGCACGGAATATCTGCATACGATGGTTCGGGTGAAGGACCTGGAGAAGTCGATCGAGTTCTACAAGATGCTGGGGCTGGTCGAGCGGCGGCGGACCGAGAACGAGGGGGGCCGGTTCACGCTGGTGTTCCTTTGCCCGCCGGATCAGGCGGACGGGCGCGCGGATGTGGAGTTGACGTACAACTGGGATGGCGATGAGGGTTTGCCGAGCGACAGCCGGCATTTCGGGCATCTCGCCTACCGCGTCGATAATATCTATGAGATGTGCCAGTCGCTGATGGACGCAGGCGTGACCATCAACCGCCCGCCCCGTGACGGGCATATGGCGTTCGTGCGCTCGCCGGACAATATCTCGGTCGAGTTGTTGCAGCGGGGCGAGAGCCTGCCTCCGCAAGAACCCTGGGCCAGCATGGAGAACACCGGGCATTGGTGAGGGCGCTTGCCTGTCTGGCGGTGTTGCTTTGCCCTGCCCCGGCGCTGGCTTGCCGGTTGGCGCTTTTGCTGGCGCTGGACACGTCATCGTCGGTGGACGCGCGCGAGTATATCCTGCAGCGCGATGGGCTGGCCGCAGCCTTGTTGGCGCCAGAGGTTGAAGCCGCGTTTCTGTCGGCCCCCAGCCCGGTCGCGCTGGCGGCGTTTCAGTGGAGCGGACAGTGGAACCAGCGCGTTGTGCTGGACTGGCGGCTGATCCGCTCGGGCGAGGATCTGTTGACCGCGGCCGATCAGATCAGCCGCGTGGACCGTGGACCGACCGGGTTTCCGACCGCGATCGGCCATGCCCTGGGCTATGCCTCGACCATGCTGCGCGATGCGCCCGCCTGCGAACGGCAGACCATCGACGTTTCGGGCGACGGGGTGAACAACCACGGGTTCCCGCCCGCGCTGGCCTATAAACACTTTCCATTGGGCGGTGTGACCGTGAATGCGCTGGCCATAGGGGGCGCGACGGAGCTGCCGGAACTGATCGAGTATTTTCACCTTGAGGTGATCCAGGGGCCGAATGCCTTTGTGGAGCAAGCCCTTGACCACGAGGACTTTGAACGCGCGATCCGGCGCAAACTGGAACGCGAGGTTGGCCAGGCGATGGTCCGGCTGGAGCGCCCGTAAAATTCTTCGCCGCTTTTAACGGTATCTTGGGAAAGTTTGTCAAAAACTCCGGGCGAGCAGTGAAAAAGGCCGGAGACCAAGGTCATGAGCATTCATCAGCCTGTACCCAGCGAATTGCAGCGCAACTATCTGAAGGACTACCTGGAAAGTCTTTCACTGGTGGAACGTCTGCACCGTTTGTTGCTGGACGTGATCAAGGACGAGTTCGAGCGGTTGGGCGTGTTGGAGATCAACGCGGTTCAGGCGCTGTTGTTGTTCAACATCGCCGACAACGAGGTGACTGCGGGCGAGCTGCGCTCGCGCGGGTATTATCAGGGGTCGAATGTCTCGTACAACCTGAAGAAGCTCGTTGATATGGGCTTCATGCATCACCAGCGGTGCGAAATCGATCGCCGGTCCGTTCGGGTGCGCCTGACGGACAAGGGGCGCGACGTTCACCGGGTGGTGGCGGACCTGTTCCAGCGTCACTCGGATTTGCTGAAGTCTGACCTGAAGGTTGGCGAGGACCGGATTGAGGAGTTCAACGCCTCGCTTGGGCAGATCGAACGATTCTGGAGCGACCAGATCCGTTACATCTATTGAAGAAAAGCGAGGGGTTTCACCCCTCGCGCTCCCTAGAGTATTTGCGACAGGAAGAAGGGCAGATTTTAATCAACTTGTTCCTGTGCACGCGTCATGGGCGCAGGCGCGCAACAAGATCGCTCAGGTGGTCGGGCGGCGTTGCCTGGCCGCTGACCCAGGCATAAAGGTCCTGATCGTTTTCTGACAAAAGCGCTTCGTATTGATCTAGGGTCGCGGCATCGAGGCCCGCCCCTTCGGCATCCCAGAAGCGGCCCAGGATCAGGTCCATTTCCTTGGTGCCGCGCCGCCAGGACCGCATGGCGAGGCGCTTTAGTCTGCGCTCGTGCTCGGTCATTCGTTGATCAATTGACGGATGCGCTTTTCGAGGACGCCGAGGCGTTCGGCTGCGGTCTGCATTTCGGCCCGGAGCGTCCGCACCTCGGTCAGAACGGCCAGGACATCGGCCGTGTCGGACGGGTCCGGCTCGAACGATTGGCCTTCGCCGGTCAGAAGCCAGGGGATGGACACGTTCAGGACGCCCGAGAGCATCTGCAGCTTGTTGGCGCGGGGTTCAGAGATGTCGTTTTCCCACCCGTCCACGGTCTTTGTCGCGACACCCAGATGGCGTGCCAGCGCCTTGGGTGACAGCTGGCGCGCTTCGCGGGCGGCGGCAACGCGATCCCCGAAGGTCGCGGCTTCGTTCGTGTACCAGTTCAGGGCCGGTTCAGACATGGGCGTTCTCCAATCGGGTTGCAGGCTGCCGGGTCAGTTTCTATGACAGCTAGAGACATTGCATTGCCGGGACGACCATGGATTTCCTGTCTGCGACACTCGACCGCGTAAAACCTTCGCCAACCGTGGCTTTGACGGGGCTGGTCGCTGATCTGAAGACTGCGGGGAAGGATATCATCGGGCTGGGTGCGGGCGAGCCGGACTTTCCGACGCCTGAGAACATCCGCGAGGCCGGCAAACGCGCCATCGACGCGGGCCACACGCGTTATACCGCCGTGGACGGCATCGCGGAGTTGAAAGAGGCCGTTCGCGGCAAGTTCGAGCGTGAGAATGGGCTGAGGTACGAGGCCTCGGAGGTCACCGTTGGCAGTGGCGGCAAGCAGATTCTTTACAACGCGCTTATGGCGACGCTGAACCCGGGCGACGAGGTGATCATTCCCGCGCCCTATTGGGTGAGCTATCCGGACATGGTGCGGCTGGCAGGCGGCACGCCGGTGATCGTCGAGGCAGGGATCGACGCGGGCTTTCGGATCACGCCCGAGCAGTTGGAAGCCGCGATCACACCGAAGACCAAGTGGCTGATCTTCAATTCGCCGTCCAACCCCACAGGCGCGGGTTACGCACCAGAGGCCTTGAAGGCGCTGACGGATGTGCTGGAACGCCACCCCCAAGTGTGGGTGATGTCGGACGACATGTATGAGCACATCGCCTTCCCGGGGTTCGATTTCCGCACGCCCGCGCAGGTGGCCCCTGCCCTTTTTGATCGGACGCTGACGGTGAACGGTGTCTCCAAGGCTTACGCGATGACCGGCTGGCGGATCGGATACGCGGGTGGCCCGGCGCATCTGATCGCGGCGATGCGCAAGATACAGTCGCAGTCGACGTCGAACCCCTGTTCGATCAGTCAATGGGCGGCGGTCGAAGCGCTGACCGGTCCGCAGGACTATATCGGCGAGAGCGTTGCGGCGTTTCTGCGGCGGCGCGATCTGGTGGTTGCCGGATTGAACGCGGCGGACGGCATCGACTGCCCGGTGCCGGACGGGGCGTTCTATGTCTATCCCTCCATCGCGGGATGCATCGGCAAGCGGTCGCGGGGCGGCGTTCAGATCACGAATGACGAGTATTTCTGCCGGGCGCTGTTGGAAGAGAATGGCGTGGCGGTGGTTTTTGGCGCGGCCTTTGGTGTCTCGCCCGCGTTTCGGGTCAGCTATGCCGCCGCGGACGAGGTTCTGGCCGACGCACTGGCGCGCATCCAGGATTTCGTGGCGGGGCTTTCGTGACGGAATTGCCGGAATACTACTTCCGCGTTCGCGAAAATGGCGCGGTGGTGTTTCGCGTCGACACCGAAAACCGCCTCCGCCGGATCGAGATGGAGCAGATCGCGGTCGTCAACGTCAGGAACGGCGAGATCAAGCCCCATGGCGATCGCATCTTGTCCGAGACGGACATGGC
>JASJDQ010000222.1 GCA_030065075.1 Paracoccaceae bacterium
ATTGCGACCTGATCGACATGCCGGGCATTTCCGATCCGAATATGGCCGCCGAAGTCTGGCAGCGCGTTATCCACGAAGCAGACATCGTCTTATGGTGCAGCCATGCAACGCAAGCATGGCGTCAAAGCGAGGCGGCGGTTTGGGCCACGATGCCCCCGGATCTGTACGAGAAGAGCCTTCTGTTGCTGACGCGAATGGATCGTATCCTGTCCGAACGGGATCGCGACCGTGTCGTACGCCGCGTCCGCAGGGAAACCGAGGGGCTCTTCCGCGATGTGCTTCCCGTTTCACTGATCAAGGCCGTCGAGGCCAATGGCGATCCCGAACTTTGGGCGGAAAGCGGTGCCGACGCATTGATCACCACACTGATGGGGCTGGTCGATGAAGTGGCCTCCGGCGTTACTGGCCGCCATGTGTCGCGCATTGTCAGTGGGACAGACCATGGCGGACTGGACGATGCCATCGGTGAACGGGTTGTAGAGAAACCAAAGAAGATCGTCATGCCGACGCGTGTGCGACCGCGTCCGTTGGTTAGCCGCCCGCCGTCGCGTCCCTGAGCGTTCCGCGCCCAGTTCCCAACTCCCAATTCCTTGCAGGGCTTGCGCCCGGACGCTCTGGCGATCATTAAGGACGCCAAGGTCAGAATTGGTGTCAGATGGACATAACTGCGGAACTGGACGAGATGCGCAAGGCCATTCGTGGCTGCTCGCTTGTCGCGTTCACCGATCTGACGTCGAAGCTTGTCCTCAGCACCAGCGCCGCTGCAGCGCCGATGCAGGAAGAGATGAACGCCTTGTCCGAAGCCGCTGGGCTTGCGTTGGACGGGGCCTTTGCCGAAGGCGCCGCACCCGTCTGGGGCGGCGAGGAGCCGGCCGAACTGGCTATTTTGATGACAGGGGAAGACGCGCGACTATTTCTGCGCTCCCAAGCCAATCCGGCGGAGGCCCTCGTTTGCGTATGCGGTGCGACGACCGATCTGAGCGAGGCGGCTGAAGCAGCCCGCGCGACGTTGGATCGCATTGTATCGGCAGGGTGAGATCGACCCATGAGCGAATTTGCCCGTCTGGAAGCAACGCTTGCCAAGCTCAGGCAGAAAGAGCGCGCGCCAGGCGAAGGCCGCGCCTTGAGAGGGAGCGATCCTGACGCCCTTCTGGCAGCGCTGGTTACTGAAATCGACGAAACAATCCTGCCGCGACGGCTGAGCTTTGCGCTGCCCGATGGCGACGTTCATCTGGCAGTGGCCAACCGGCGTTTACAGGCGCTGTTGGGTCCTGCGCCCAAGAGGGTCCCCTCCGAACTGGTGGATCACGCCTTGCCGGACGTCGAGGACCCGATGGTGACCATGTTGGGCGAGACGCTGAAATCGATGATGGCGGAAGCGGGCGAGGTGCCGGTTCGTTCGATGCGTTCGAAGAAGGGCTTCGCTTCGGATATTGGCGTTCCAGCCATGCAACTGGCACGGGCCTGGTCGATTGCGGAACCGGTGGAGCGCTCGCCGTCGGAGACCTTGCAGACCTTTTTGGACGGAATCAACGAACCAACGGCCGGCTGGTTGCGGATCGAGGGCGAGGAAGTCACCGCCCAAGGCGGGGCAGAGGGCGCTGCAACGGCACTTGGAGAGCAGGCGGCTATTTTTCTTGATGGGTATTTCGGCAAATTCGATGTCGCTTTTCGCGAGCCCGCTTTGTCATGCGGCACGTTGATTGCGGCTGCGTCGAGCGACAAACACGCGATTTTCTTCATTGAAATCGGCGAACTTTCGGCCTTCGTGACGGCGCCCGGCAATAAGATCCTAGCCATTGCTACCGATTGGCAGAAGTTGGTGGCCAGCTGACCCATCATTGTTCGCCAAAGCGCCACAATACGGCCAATTTTGCCATATTGAGTGCGTTCTGGAGCTGACTCCCGACGGGGAAAACGGCGGTTAAGCGCCTTTTTTCCTGTCGTTAATGCTTTCGAACCTCGCAGAGCGCGCGTATATGTTTAGCGGCCTGCGGGACGGCGTGGGCCAAAACGTAAACTTGAGGCGGCAAACTATGGCCATTGGCGGCTTGTTTTCGACAGACATGGCGATCGACTTGGGCACGGCGAATACGCTTGTCTATGTCAAAGGTAAGGGCGTGATCCTGAACGAACCTTCGGTGGTCGCGTATCACGTCAAGGATGGCCAGAAGAAAGTTCTGGCCGTGGGCGAAGACGCCAAGCTGATGCTGGGTCGGACGCCCGGCAGCATCCAGGCCATCCGCCCGATGCGCGAGGGCGTGATTGCCGATTTCGACGTGGCGGAAGCCATGATCAAGGAGTTTATCAACAAAGTGCACAAGCGCGGTTTCCTTTCAAAGCCTCGCGTTATCGTGTGCGTGCCGCACGGCGCGACGCCGGTGGAGAAGCGCGCCATCCGCCAATCGGTGGAATCGGCTGGCGCAAAGAAGGCCGGGCTGATCGCCGAGCCTATCGCGGCGGCCATCGGGGCTGGCATGCCGATCACCGATCCAACGGGCAACATGGTCGTCGATATCGGCGGCGGGACGACCGAGGTGGCCGTTCTCAGCTTGGGCGACATTGTTTATGCGCGCTCGGTCCGCGTCGGCGGTGACCGAATGGACGACGCGATCGTCAGCTATCTTCGGCGTCAGCATAACCTGCTGATCGGGGAATCGACGGCAGAGCGGATCAAAACCACCATTGGTACGGCGCGTATGCCCGACGATGGCCGGGGGCAATCGATGCAGATCCGGGGCCGCGATCTGTTGAACGGCGTGCCCAAGGAAACCGAGATCAATCAAGCCCAAGTGGCCGAGGCTTTGGCGGAACCCGTACAGCAGATTTGCGAAGCGGTGATGACCGCGCTGGAAGCGACACCGCCCGATCTGGCTGCCGACATCGTCGACCGTGGCGTCATGCTAACAGGCGGCGGCGCGCTTCTGGGCGAGTTGGACCTTGCTTTGCGCGAACAGACGGGTCTGGCGATCAGTGTGGCGGACGAGTCGCTCAATTGCGTGGCCATGGGGACCGGCAAGGCGCTGGAGTACGAAAAGCAGCTTCGGCACGTGATCGACTATGAAAGCTGAACCGGTCAGGTGACGGTCCGGAAATCTGTGCAAATTCAAAGGCACATGGCATACTGACGGTCGAGGGGCCCAGCGGCAGGAACAACTGTGGCACGGCAGAACGGCGCAAACGAAGACTATATCAAGCCGATCCGACGACTGGTCGTATCGATGCTGGTGTTGTGCCTCTTCGCGCTCTTCGTTCTGTGGCGTATCGACAGTCCGCGCGTCGAACGTTTGCGCGCTGAATTGGTGGATTGGGTCGTGCCCAACATGGATTGGGCACTGGTGCCGGTGACGGAAACGGTCAAATTGGTGCGCGGGTTCCAATCATATGCCGCGCTGCAACGCCAGAACCGGGACCTGCGCGACGAGCTGCAGCAAATGAAGGCGTGGAAAGAGGCCGCACTGCAGTTGGAACAGGAGAATGCCAAGTTGTTGGACTTGAACCGTGTCCGACTGGATCCGGCGCTGACTGTCGTCACTGGTCAGGTGCTCGCCGACAGTGGTTCACCCTTCCGGCAGTCCTTGCTTCTGAACGTGGGCGGTGCGCGGGATGGCATCAAGGACGGCTGGGCCGTGACGGATGGTTTGGGTCTGGTCGGCCGTATCTCGGGTGTAGGTGATAAGTCGAGCCGGGTGCTTTTGCTTACGGACAATACAAGCCGGGTTCCCGTGACGATCCAACCCTCGGGCCAACGTGCGATGCTTTCGGGCGACAACTCGAGCTTGCCGGTGCTGGACTTCATCGAAGATGTGGAAGAGGTGCGGCCGGGTGATCGGGTCGTCTCTTCCGGCGATGGCGGTGTGTTTCCGGCTGGCTTGCTGGTCGGAAATGTCGTGCTGGCGCGGGATGGCCGACTGCGGCTGCGGCTGGCGGCCGACTACGAACGGCTGGAGTTCTTGCGTGTCCTGCGCTCGCAGCGGAAAGAGCCAATCACTGCGCCCAGTTCGTTGATCGGTCCGCTTCTGCCGGAAGCGCGGTTGGAGATGCCCGAGGAGGCCGCCGATGGCTGAGCAGCGTCTTGGGCTTTGGCGATATCGCGCCCTGTTCCTTGTGCTGGCGGCGAGCGTTCTGTTCGTGCAGCTTCTGCCCTTGAACCCCGGTCCAGGGCGTTGGCCGGGGCCGGATCTTTTGCTGCTCATCACGTTGTCGTGGACCGTGATGCGACCGGAACTGGTCTCTGTCCCAGTGGTTGCCGGGGTCTTCCTGATCGCTGATCTCTTGTTGATGCAGCCCCCTGGATTGTGGACGGCGCTGGTCATTCTGGGCTGTGAATTTCTGCGGTCTCGCAGATACTTGCTGAGAAACGCTCCGTTTCCGGTCGAATGGTTGTTGGTGGCGGGCATCGTGGCGGTGCTTTTCGTGCTGAATGCCGTGATCCTGAGCCTCTTTGGTGTCCCACAGCCCAGCCTTGGCCTGACGGTCATCCGCATAGTCTTGACGATTTTGGTCTATCCGGTGGTGGTCCTGATCGCTGCGCGCATGTTTGGGCTGAGGCCTGCCTTCGCAGAGCAGGATAGTTTGGGAGCATGGCGATGAGGCGCACTCCGAAGGAATCGGAAGAAGCATCCGGCCTTGTAACGCGCCGGGGCATGATTTTTGGCGGCCTGCAGCTTGGTTTCATGGGTATCCTCGGATTGCGTATGCGCCAGATGCAGGTGGAAGAAGCCGACACTTACCGCCTGCTGGCCGAAGAAAACCGGATCAACGTCCGCCTGATCCCGCCTTCGCGCGGCATAATCTATGACCGCCACGGCATCGCTATTGCGCAGAACGCCCAGAACTACCGTGTTGTGCTGGTACGTGAGGACGTCAACGACGTCGACGAAGCCATTGCCAAGGTCAGGCGCATTGTAGACATCGAAGATCACGAAATCGAACGCGCACGCCGGGAAATCGCCCGGAGCGAAGCGCGCCGGGAGCCGTTCATTCCCATAACGCTCTCGGATCAGTTGTCGTGGGAGGATATCGCAGAACTGTCAATTAACACCCCGGCACTTCCCGGTGTCTTCCCCGAGGTCGGGCTAAGCCGTGAGTACCCGCTGGGACACGACTTCGCGCATATCGTGGGTTATGTCGGCGAGGCGAACGAGCGTGACCTGGAACGTTTGGTGCAGCCGGAGCCGCTTTTGAAGATACCGGGGTTTCAGATCGGGCGCGTGGGTGTCGAGACCAAGATGGAAGGCACCCTGCGTGGCACGGCTGGCACCAAGCAGGTCGAGGTCAACGCCTCGGGCCGGGTCATGCGAGAGTTGTCGCGGAACGACTATACGCCTGGTCAAAGCTTGCAACTGACGGTCGATCACGGGCTGCAGAACTACGCCATGGCACGATTGGCGAAGGAAAGCGCGGGTTGTGTGGTGATGGATGTGGAAACCGGGGACCTGTTGGCCATGGCCTCGGCGCCCTCGTTCGACCCAAACCTGTTCGTGCACGGGATATCCTCGCGCGACTACGACGCGCTGAGGGAAAACGAGTACAATCCGCTCTTCAACAAGACAGTACAGGGCGTCTATCCGCCGGGCTCGACCTTCAAGATGATGACGGCCTTGGCAGCCTTGCGCAAAGGCGTGATCGGCCCCGGAGAAAGGGTTTGGTGCCCCGGCCATATGACCGTCGGGCGACGCCGATTCCATTGCTGGAAGCGCGGCGGTCACGGCTGGATGAATCTGGACGACGCGGTGACGCAGTCCTGTGACGTCTACTTTTACGAAGCCTCGAAACGGCTGGCGGAGCAATACGGCATCGAAGCGCTGGCCGAGCTTTGTCACGAGTTTGGCTTGGGCGAACGCCACGACCTGCCGCTTTCGGCCATCGAAGAAGGCCTGATCCCGACCACCAAGTGGAAGCTTCGGATGCGGGACGAACAATGGCTGCCGGGGGACACGCTCAATTCGGCGATCGGGCAGGGTTTCGTTCTGGCTTCGCCCCTGCAATTGGCGGTGATGACCGCCCGGCTGGCAACAGGCCGCGCGGTGGTGCCGCGACTGGTCAAATCGCTGAATGGCCTTGAAGTGCCGGTGATGGATGCAGAGCCCCTAAACGTCTCTGCCAGCCATCTGAGAGCGATCCAGAAGGCGATGTGGAACGTCTCGAACGGGCGGCGCGGCACCGCCCGGCGGTCCCGCATCGTGGCCGAGGGCATGGAAATGGCGGGCAAGACCGGGACCAGCCAGGTCCGAAACATCACGGCAGAGGAACGCGCGCGCGGTGTGACGCGCAACGATCAACTGCCGTGGAACCGGCGCGACCACGGTCTCTTCGTGGCCTATGCGCCCTATGACAAGCCCAAGTACGCGATTGCAACGATAGTCGAGCACGGCGGCGGCGGCTCGTCTGCCGCCGCGCCGCCGTCGCGCGATATCCTGCTGTATGCGCTTTACGGAGACATGCCGCCGCTGGACGCCTATCCGCAGGACCAACGGGAACGAATCAAGGCGATGCACGAGGAAATAGACATTCGCCCGCGTCTGAAGCCCGAGGCGAAGCCGAGCCGCGCATGAGTTATCTGGTCAATCAGGTCCAAACCGTACCGACGGGGTTTCGAAAGGTACTTTACCTGAACTGGGCGATTGTCCTCTTGCTGACGGCGGTCGCATGCGTCGGCTTCCTGATGCTGACGAGCGTCGCAGGTGGCGAGACCAGCCGCTGGGCCGAGCCGCAGATGAAGCGGTTCGCCCTTGGTCTGGTCATCATGATGATCGTTGCCTTGGTGCCCATCTGGTTCTGGCGCTCGATCAGCGGGCTGGCCTA
>JASJDQ010000223.1 GCA_030065075.1 Paracoccaceae bacterium
CTCGACGGCGCCAAGGGCTGGAAGATGCTCTGGTACGTCGTCCTGCCGCAGCTTCGCCCGGCGACCTTCATCGCCGTCGTCGTCACCGTGATCGGCGCGCTTCGCAGCTTCGACATGATCGCAATCATGACCCAGGGCGGGCCGTTCGGCTCCACCAATGTGCTGGCGCATTACATGTACGAGGTCGCGATCAGCGAATACGGCGAGCGCTATGGCTATGGGTCCGCCGTGGCCACCGTGCTCTTCATGATCATGCTGGTCTATATCTCCTACTTTCTCTGGAAGATGTATCAGGACGAAAAGGTGCATCGCTGATGTTTCCCAGACCGATCGAGAAATCCGGCGCCTCAACACGCTTTGCCTATCAGGCGTTCCTGCCCGTCGCCCTTTTCATCTGGCTTCTGCCGCTGCTGGCGATCTTCGTGACGTCCATCCGGGGCGCGGCGGATATCAACTCGGGCAATATCTTCGGCTGGCCGAGCGAGTTCCGGCTGATCGAGAATTATATCGCTGTCTTCACCCAGTCCGAGGCCGCGACCTATATGTTGAACTCGGTCCTGATCACGGTGCCAAGCGTTATCATCTCGGTCGCGCTGGCCTGCCTCGCAGGTTACGCGCTGGCGATCTATCGGTTCCGCGTGGCCGTGCCGCTCTTCTTCCTCTTCGTTGCGGGTAACTTCATCCCGTTTCAGATCCTGATGGTTCCGGTCCGCGATATGTCCGTGCAAACCGGGCTTTACGACACCATCGCAGGCCAGTTCCTGTTCCATGCGGCTTTTCAGACCGGCTTCTGCACGCTCTTCATGCGGAACTTCATCAAGGCGCTGCCCTTCGACCTTATCGAAAGCGCACGGATCGAAGGTGTCGCGGAATGGAAGATTTTCTGGTACGTCGTCCTGCCGCTTGTGCGTCCGGCACTGGCCGCGCTTGCCGTTCTAATTTTTACCTTCGTCTGGAATGACTTCTTCTGGGCCAACGTCCTGACGCAGGGCGAAAGCGCGAAGCCCATCACCGCAGGCGTGCGCGCACTCAACGGCCAGTTTGTGAACAACTGGCATCTGGTCAGCGCAGCGTCGCTGATGGCGGCCATCCCGCCGGTGGTCATGTTCTTCTTGATGCAAAAGCACTTCATCGCAGGTCTCACACTCGGGGCCGTGAAATGATCCAATGCTGGCGGCTGGATGACAGCCGGCAGACCCTTGTTTTGGGCTGCACCCGTGAACGCTTGGCCGAAGTCGTCTACTGGGGCGCGCGGTTGCCGGATGACGAGGATCTGACGACCCTCTACGAAGCTCACACACTGGATGTCACAGGCGGGATGCTGGATGCCAACCCGGAACTCTCGATATGTCCTGAAGCCACGCGCACCTTCCCGGGTCAGCCCGGGCTGATCCTGCGCGACAGCGATGGCACGCCCTATCTGCCCAAGTTCTGTCTGGAGGGGGTAGAGCAGGGCGAGAACGCGCTGACGCTCTTTTATCGCGATCAGGAACAGGTGCTGACGTACCGAGCGTCATTCGCCATTGATCCGACAACGCATCTGATCGAAGCCGAAGCCGCGCTTGATGCCACGCGGCCCGTGCACCTGCATTGGTTGGCTGCGCCGGTCTTTCCGGGACCGCAACTGTCGGACGAGATGATCGACGTCGCCGGGCGTTGGTGCGGCGAATTCCAGTTCGAAACCACGCCATGGTCCCCCGGTATCCGATATCGCGAGAACCGCACCGGCCGCACGGGCCACGAGCATTTCCCCGGGCTTATCATCCCCTGCCGGGGGGCCACCAACGCGCGGGGCGAGGCCTATGCCTTCCACTACGGCTGGTCCGGAGGGCACCGCATGGTGGCCGAGGAACTCCCGGATGGCCGCCGTCAGATCCAGTTCGGTCATGCGGCCCGTGTCGAAGGGGCGCCGCGTACGGAGTTCAGAACCGGCAAACTCTACGCGGTCTACTCCGACGACGGGCTCAATGGCTGCGCGGTCGCGTTCCAGCGCCATCTGCGCGACCGGATCGTTCAGTTTCCCGACCCAAGTCGTCCGCGTCCGGTGCATTACAACTGTTGGGAAGCGGTCTATTTTCGGCACAATGTTGAAGAACTGAAAGACATCGCCACCCGTGCAGCGGATTTGGGGGCCGAAAGGTTCGTTTTGGACGACGGATGGTTCGGACAGCGCGACGATGACAGAGCCGCCTTGTCGGATTGGGAGGTTGATCCCCGGAAGTATCCCGAAGGGCTCGATCCATTAATCGACCACATTCACTCGATTGGCATGACCTTCGGCCTTTGGTTCGAGCCCGAGATGATAAATCCCAATTCGAACACCTTCCGGACGCATCCCGAGTGGGCGCTGGGGGCAGAGGATCAGATACCAGGGCGTCACCAGCAAGCCATCAATGTCGCATTGCCGGAAGTCCGCGATTACCTGTTCGAGCGGATCAGTTCGATCCTGTCCGCGCATGCGATTGACTACATCAAGTGGGACCACAACCGTGTGTTGCCCATGCCGGATGCGGAACAGACGCGCGGCACCTACGCGCTTTTGGACCGCCTCCGTGCGGCCCATCCGAACGTCGAGATCGAAAGCTGCGCCAGCGGGGGCGGGCGGATCGATTTTGGCATCCTCAGCCGGACCCATCGCGTTTGGCTTTCGGACTCGAATGATGCGCTGGAGCGGCTGAAAATCCAGCACAATGCGTCCGTCTTCCTGCCGATGGCGGTGACCGGCAGCCACGTCGGCCCGCGCACCTGTCACACAAGTGGCCGCGTGCTCGACATCCGCTTCCGTGCCTGGGTCGCGGCACAGCGACATATGGGGTTTGAGATGGACCCCCGCGAACTGACCGACGAGGAGGCAGAAGTATTGCGCCAGGTCACTGGCTGGTGGAAGTCCAACCGACACTGGCTGCTCGGCGCCGATATCCTTAGGCTCGATAGTCCCGATCCCAGCGTGATCGCCGAACAGCATCTGGCCGCCGACGGTTCGCAATTCGTGGTTTTTGCCGGCAAGGCGGGCACGTCGGCCCAGATCGCACCGCGCCCCTTGCGACTCACCCGGGTTTCGCCTGACGTCATGTACGAAATCGAATTGAAGAACCGCGAGGATGTGGTGCATCTCTCGCGAGGGGCGCCTGCGCTGAAATACGGCTCAATCCGTGTAAGTGGCGCCTATCTGATGACACATGGTCTGACACTGCCGTGGAGCTTCCCGGAACGTATGTGGGTGATCGAAGGGAAACGCCTGTGAACCGCACGCTTGGCACCTGTTATTACCCTGAGCACTGGCCGCGCGAGGTCTGGGAAGAAGACGCGCGCCGCATGGCAGAGCTTGGCCTGACATGGGTGCGGATCGGTGAGTTCGCCTGGAAGCGACTGGAGCCCAGCGAGGGCGACTACCAGTTCGGCTGGCTCGACGACGCGATCGCTGTGTTGAAGGGCGCAGGTCTGAAGGTAATCCTCGGCACGCCCACCGCGACACCGCCCCGCTGGATGATCGACAAACTGCCCGACATGCTGGCGCTCGATGCCGAAGGACGCCCGCGCAAGTTCGGCTCGCGGCGGCACTATTGCTTCAGCTTTGAGCCCTACAAGGCCGAATGCGCCCGCATCGTCACGGCTTTGGCTGAACGTTATGGGCGCGACGTCGACGCCTGGCAGACCGACAACGAATACGGGTGCCACGACACGACGCTTTCCTATTCGGATGCCGCCCGTGATGCGTTTCGGGCATGGCTTTCGCGCCGATACAATGGGATAGAGGCGCTGAACACCTCCTGGGGCAATGTCTTCTGGTCGATGGACTACGACGGTTTCGATCAGATCGAACTGCCGAACCTGACCGTCACTGAACCCAACCCCGCCCACAGCATGGCCTTCCGTCGGTTCTCTTCGGATCAGGTCGTGGCCTTCAACAAGCTGCAGGTCGACATCATCCGCGCGCATTCCGACGCACCAATTGCGCACAACTACATGGGCAAGGTCACCGACTTCGATCATTTTGACGTGGGCGCCGACCTCGATATCGCATCCTGGGATAGCTATCCGCTGGGATTTCTCGAAGACCGCGCCGGGGCAGGGGAGGCGCATCAAATCGCCTACGCCCGCCAGGGCGATCCGGATTTTCAGGCCTTCCACCATGACCTCTACCGCAGCGTCGGACGCGGACGGCTGTGGATCATGGAACAGCAGCCCGGCCCCGTGAACTGGGCGCCTTACAACCCCGAGCCCTTGCCCGGCATGGTCCGCCTCTGGTCCTGGGAAGCCTTCGCCCACGGCGCCGAAGCCGTCTGCTACTTCCGCTGGCGGCAAGCCCCCTTCGCGCAAGAACAGATGCACGCGGGCCTCCTGCGTCCCGACAGCGCCGAGGCGCCTGCCTTTGCGGAAGCAGCTGAAGTCGCTCGTGAAATTGCCGATGCGCCCACGGCAAGCGTAACGCAAGCACCGGTCGCCCTCATCTATGATTATGCGTCCGAATGGGGCTGGAGCCTGCAACCCCACGGGGCAGGGTTGGGATATTTCAAGCTTCTTCTCGACACCTATCGCGCGCTCCGGAAGCTGGGCCTATCGGTCGATATCGTGCCGCCGGACGCCAAGGCCCTGACGGGCTACAAACTGATCCTGGCCCCCGGTCTTCTGACCCCGGACCCGGCGCTGGTTCATGCTCTGGCGGGCAGCGAGGCGGAGGTCATCGTGGGACCACGGTTCGGCGCCCGCACTGCCGATATGGCAACGCCCGTGCCCTTGCCGCCGTCCTTGCCCGGGATCGACGTAACGGTCGCCCGTGTCGAAAGCCTTCGCCCCGGGGCCGAGATCGCCTTGGCGAATGGCGGAGCAGTCTTGGGCTACCGCGATATTCTGGAAGGCGGTGCGCCGGTGATCGAGGCGACAAGCGACAGCCAGCCTGTCATGATGCGCGAAGGCGCTTTGAGCTATCTGGGCGGCTGGCTGGATCAGCCAGCGCTCACCCGCGCCCTGTCCGAGGCCTGCGCACGCGCAGGCGTTCACGTGCGCGAAATGCCAGAAGGCGTCCGCTGCCGGGATACCGCGACCGAGCGTTTCTGGTTCAACTACAGCACAGAGACCGTCGATATCGACGGCAACACTCTGGCCCCGGCAGGCGTGTTGCGTCAGGAACTTTGACGCCTGCTACCAGTCAAAGGCATCGACGACAACGCGCCGACCAAGGGTGAACGCGTCCGCGACATGCCGCATCGGTGCCAGGTCGACCTCGACTTCGCCGGCCTCAATCAAATCGGCGAAGCGCTTGTAAAGACGCGCATATTCCTCATCGGCCCCGGCGACAGCGACGCCCTCGGCCTCGAACCGCGCGCCGCCCCCGCTCAGACAGGCGGCGCCCTCCGATGTCTCGATGTCGATCGTCCATTTGGGCGGCCCGGTTTCCAGCCAGTCGAACTCCGCAGTTATCTCAGCCTCGTCCGAACCTTGAAACCGCAAGGCGGCGGCAACCGGCGTGTCACGGTTCGACGGGAAGTCCAACCGCGCCTTTGTCAGGTGAACCGGAGTGGGCAGGATCGCCGTCATGACCGACAGTGCGTTGATACCGGGATCGAAGACGCCAAGGCCGCCTGCTTCCCAGATCCACTCCTGTCCGGGATGCCAATGGCGCACATCCTCTTTCCATTGGATGTCCACACGCGTCAGCGTCCTGTCCCTAAGCCATTGGTGCGCCGCATCGACGGCCGCTGCTTCGCGCGAATGCCACGTGGCGAAAAGGCTGACGCCTTTGTCCCGCGCGAGGGCCTCCAGCGTATGAACTTCGGTCAATGTGGCACCGGGCGGTTTTTCCAGCATCACGTGCTTACCGTGGGACAGCGCCAGATGAGCGTCGGCAAATCGTGCCTGCGGCGGCGTCGCCAGCGATACGGCAGGGATGTCGGGGCGGGCGCTAAGCAGAGCGTCGAGGCTTGGGAACGCCTCGACCCCATTGACCGTGGCTTCCGGGTTGCGGCTGGCGGTCGCCGCAAGCGTAAAACCGGGCTCCTTCGCGATGGACGGTATGTGCTGGTCGCGCGCGATCTTTCCGATGCCCGCCAAAGCTATGCCTAACGCCATTTCCAATGCCTCACGCTGCGTCACGTCCTCTTTGCACGGGGGCGGCCGTCCGACAAGGCAACTTGCCGATTGACGCGGGGCGCAAGCGCGCTCAATGATCCGCTGACGGGAGGAACGCGATGATCGCGACGCGCATCAGAGCCATGACGGTCAACCACTGGACGTGGTTCTTTGGCGGCGTTTTGGCGCTCTGGGCACTTCTCTTTGCGATGGCGATTTCGCCGGGCCAGGGCACCGGCTTTTGGGACGCGATTTGCCGGGTCGGGGCGGGCGACGCGGGGCTGCTAGGCGCAGTCATCATGTGGACCCTGATGAGCGGCGCGATGATGGCGCCCACGGCTTTGCCGGCCTTCGCGGCCTATGACGATTTGCCGGGCACGGACAGCCGTGGTTTTCTTCACTTGTTGGCGGGCTATTTGACCGTCTGGGCAGGCTTCGCCGTGGTCGTGGCTGGCGTGCAGGTCACGCTGGGTGATCTGGGCCTGATCAACGGCGAAGGCCAAAGCCAATCGCGCTGGATGACTGCCGGAGTTTTCGCCGCAGCGGGCCTTTACCAGTTCAGCGCGCTGAAAGAGGCCTGTCTGACCCGATGCCGGGCGCCGCTCGCCTTCTTCATGAGCCACTGGACCGAAGGCCCGTTTCGAAATGGCCTTCGGCTGGGCGCCGATTGCCTGGGCTGTTGCTGGGCGCTCATGCTGCTGGCCTTTGTGG
>JASJDQ010000224.1 GCA_030065075.1 Paracoccaceae bacterium
CTTGGCATCGTACATCGCCTGGTCGGCGGCGGCGCAGATGGCCTCCACGGTCCGCTCGGTCTGATCCGATCGGGCAACACCGATGCTGGCCCGGACGGCGAGGTCCTCGCCCTTGTATCGCACCGGTCGGCTGATCGCGGCGGCGATGCGCTCGGCCATCTCCAGGGCCGTTTCCATGGCCTCGACTTCCGGATCAATCACACCGAATTCATCGCCGCCCAAGCGCGCGGCGATCCCGGTGTCTCCGGCTGCATCGCTCAGACGCCGTGCGGTGATCTTCAGCACCTCGTCGCCCGCGTCGTGCCCAAAGGTATCGTTGATCGGCTTGAACCCGTCGAGGTCGATCAGGAAAACGGTAACCGGACGCTCCGGTCCGGCGTTTTCGAGGCAGCGCGACAAATCGCTGTCGAACGACACCCGGTTCCGAATGCCCGTCAAGGCATCGAACCGGTTGAGGTATTCGAGATCCCGCAGCCTACCCAACGATTCCGCCCGCGTGTTGGCAAGTTCCTTGTGGGTGTCCTTATTCTGCCAAAGCACGTGGATCAGGTTGGCGATGTAGATCAGCAGCATAAATAAGGCCAACGCCCAATGGAGCGGTGGGCTTGGCGCAAGATCGGTGTTGACTGCACCCATCGTTGCCAGGGTCGTGGCGGCGAACCCCGGGATCATAACGCCCCAGTAGAAGTACGGCAGCGTGCTGAACATCGTCGAGGTGTTGACCAGCGAGCCCAGCGTATAGAGCATTGCATAGACGAAGAATGCCGTGTCGGCCTGCCATGCCAACAAGACGGGTGGTGTGTAGTAAAGAACTGCCAACCCGACTGACGCGCAGAGATAGGCGATGAAATGGCGGAGCTGCAGATACTGCGGGGCGGGTGCGCGATGAAATAACGCAAGCGTCGCAAGCTCCACCACAGTGATGACGCCAATTATGGCGAGCGTTTCGTGGAAAAGGCCGGCAAGGTGGCAGACGTATAGCGTGATGAACAACACGACGTAGCGCTTGGCCAAGTCGCGCTTGGCTATGTGCTGAAAGAGACCCGCCTGGGCCCTGAGCGCATCCAGCTTCATACAGGCTTCTCTCGTACGCGACCGGCGATGGAAAGCCGGGGTATCGGGGCGCAGCGTGACCGATATTCAATAAGCTTCAGTAAACAGCGCAGCGATTGGCCCGCGGCCCTGCGCACCCGATGATCGTTGCGCGGCGTCTCGATGTGCCTGCGCAAGGCCGCAGCGAAGTTTCCGCGCCAACACATTAATCTCACATTAGCTGGCTCGGACTATCAGTCGCGTTTAATCGATCGCTGATTTCGAGTGCTGACTTACGTGACGCTGGATGGACTAAGAGCGCAGACGGAAATCCAATGTCACGTGTCCATGCGTGACTTGGCAAAGCGCTATGTCAGCATTCACCTGATGCTCTACGGCCTTTGGATTGCGGGTCTGGAACGCGAAGCAATTGTCTGTTGGGCAATCATCACACTTCTCGAAATCCTCGGGTACATTGCCATTCGGGCCGTAAGAAGTGCATCCAAAATCCCGACGCAACTTGTGATCTGGCTGCTTTTCAACTCAACGGCCTCGAGCGTTGCGTATTTCGGACCGGCTGTCGTGCTGTCAACGCAGGCCGACTTCGGGCTTTACACCCTGGCCGTTGTCTGGGGGCTTTCCGCACTCGCGACGATATCAACAATGTACAACGCGTTGCCGACCTACTTCTGGGTTGTTTCGGTCCCGGGCTTCGCTGCAAACGCCGCCATCCTCTATTTTGGCGCCGACCTCGAGTTTCAACCGACGACGCTGCAACATTGGATTCTTCCGATCGGCCTGTTTTGCCTGCATGGCGTGAACACCGTCTTGCTCATGTGGGACTATCGCGACACACATGAGGAACTCGACACCACGCGCGCGCAGTCCCTCGCCCAGTTGCGGCAACTCGAACGGATGAGTTCGCACGACACACTGACCGATCTGCTGAACCGGGCCGCTTTCGATGACTTGCTCGAAACCGCGCTCGAGACGTCTCGCTCACCGAGCAACATCGCCGCGATCATGGTCGACCTGAACGGGTTCAAGCCGATCAATGACACCTACGGACACCGCGCAGGGGACGCCGTTCTTGTTGCCGTGGCAAAACGCCTGAGAAAGGTCGGGGGCGAGGACGCGACAGCGGCGCGATTGGGCGGCGATGAATTCGCGCTGCTGATAACGGGCAAGGCATCGGCCAAGACGTCGGAGCGGATGGCGCACGAGATCGTGCTGGCGATGCGGGCACCGATCCATTTCGAAGAGAAGGAACTCAAACTCGGCGCAAGTGTCGGGGTTGTCATAGCGGACGGCGAAATGAAGAGCGCGGCGGACGTTTGCGCCGCGGCGGATCAGGCCATGTATAGCGCCAAGTTCCGCGAAAACGACGATCCGGTCTTCTACGAACGCAGCAAGTTCAGCCCGCGCCTGACACTGCATGATCGCGTGCGGCTGGAAACGGCGATCCGGCAAGGTGAAATCCGGCCCCATTATCAGCCGAAGATCGAGCTCTCCTCCATGAGGCTTTCCGGCTTCGAAGCGCTGGCCCGCTGGGAACATCCCGAGCGCGGATTGCTGTTGCCCGGGGATTTTGTCAACGACCTGCAGGAGCTAAGCCTCATGCCCGAGTTTACGCTCGCCATGGTCCGCAATACGTTGCGAGACATACGTCTCTGGGCACGCAATGGCCTCGATCCCGGGCGCATATCCGTCAACATTCCTGAGGTCGTCCTTGCAACACAGACCGGACGGGACGAACTGGACTGGCTTTTGGCGGAATTCGAAGATGTCCGCGCCAACCTAACATTCGAGATTACGGAGGACGTGTTCATTGCGCGTGCCGGTGACTTCATCCAGTCTTCGATCACTCATTTCTCCAGCAATGGCGTGAGGATCTCGCTCGACGATTTCGGCACGGGGTTCGCCTCGTTTCAACACCTCCGGCAATTGCGCTTCGACGAAATGAAGATCGACACGAGTTTCGTCGCTGGTTTGGGATCCGACCCGGTGGCGACTGTCATCGTCGAAGGGTTCCTGTCGATCGCGCGGGGGCTTGACGTCAAGGTCGTTGCCGAAGGCGTTGAAACTGAAGCTCAGTTGGCGCGCCTGCGCGAACTCGGCTGCCATCACGCGCAAGGTTTTCTGTTCGGACCGGCCTTACCGTTCGAAGTGGCCATCGAATGGCTGGAAGCGCCTGAAGACCAAATCTCGGCAAAAGGCT
Source organism: Paracoccaceae bacterium (assembly GCA_030065075.1). GTDB lineage: Bacteria > Pseudomonadota > Alphaproteobacteria > Rhodobacterales > Rhodobacteraceae > JAJDOD01. Next base: position 3,251 of record JASJDQ010000224.1, read on the forward strand.
AACTGCGAAACGCGCATCGCAGCTGCGGTTTGAGGTTAAATTGGCCAATGAACGAAGTGTTTTCGCAGCATCGAACCGAGGGTAATTCTCATCAGGCGGCTGTCCCTACGGAGCAAGCCACAGGGACCGCCAGAACACGGGCCTGGCAGAAAAGGACGGATTGAGAATTCGCAAGAAAGGCGTCTGAACCACAGAGTTCTTGCACGAATTCTCCCGTTCTTCGTGGAGTGCTCAACGACGACAGACACGAAATGTCGAACGATCTGCGCAAATCCGCAGCGGTCAAGTCGTACTCAGAACAAGAAGCTCCTCGCGTCTGTAACTGCAGATGACCTTCGAGACCTTTCTCCGAGAACTGTGGAGTGGTCACGCAGACCGATATGCGGGTGACATTGCTACGTTCACGCGAACATGGTCGGCCCTCAAACACCGGCCTCGGTCACTCTTATTGCGTCCACAACTCCGTATCGGGGTGGAACTGCGACCAGGCGAACCAGAACGCCTGGTGGCTTCCTAGATCGGAGCCATCCGCGTCCACAGCCTTAATCCCGCCTGCGTCGAGTTCGAGACGCACGTTCTCGACCACGATCTCGTCGCCTCGTGACAGGGCAACAAGGGCGGTGCTGCGCTGAAACGCCACCGGCGTGCCGGAGGCCGTGACGACACCGACAACGTCCTCGTGGACCGGAAGGCGCGGATCGACATCGCCCACCGGGAAGATCGGGCCGTTGGCGTCGCGCCCGTTCCGGAAATCGGGGTCGCGGCCAAGCGCGTAGCGTTCAAGTAGAACGGTGGTCTCCGGATGTGCGCGTTTCCAGCTTCCCCAGTCGGACGTGATGACGGTCGCCTGTTTGAGTTGCACGCCTTTCTCGGAAAGTGGCCCGGTCACGGCATGACCAAGAAACGTGTCCAGAATCGAGAACGTATTCAGGTCGTACATCACCTTGTTCGACCGGCTGAGAAGGCCCGAGGTGCGCAGGATCGGACGTTCGACACCCTCCGGCACGTCATCGGTGAAATAGGCCTGAGCGGCGCCGCAAAGCGTGCAGTAGGGAATCCCCAGATTGCGCCCGCCGAGCGTGTCGTTCACCATCTCGCGGACTTCCATGATCTGGCGGGGATAGGCGCGCGCCTCGCCGTTCACGACGATCCCGAAGACGATGACATCGTCGTCGAGCCAAGTTGCGTCTTCGGCACTGCTGACCTCGGGATTGTCGACAGCAGGGATGCAGTTGCACAGGCGATCCGTGGAGTCATAAGCGCGGTCATCGATCAACACGCCACCCCAGGAAACAAGGCGCCAGTCGATATCGCCCTCGACGAAAAGCTTGTCCCAACCGGGGACGATATTGGTGAATATGGCCCGCTTGGCGGTCAGGTAATCGGGCGGCGCGGGGATATCCCAGGCCAGCAGGTGATCGGTGACGGGGCCCCAGTTGTGATCGCCCCTGAATTCCTTGCCGAGAAGCCGCCCTGCGGCGTCGGACAACGTGGCATGCAATTGGCGCGATGGCACAAAGCGCATCAGGTCGCTGATGAGCCAGGCAAGGCGCGGGTCGCCCGACTTGGCGATCTCCTCCAGCGCAAGCGTCTGGTTCTCGTCCCAAACCCCAAGCGTGACGCTGTCGATGAAGGCCACGCGCACGGCGAATTGCATGGCATTCGTGAGCGGCCCCTCTGGCACCTCGGGCGGCGTTCCAAACTGGTCGATCACGTAGTCGGGAAGCGGTTCAGACCTTTCGGCATGAACGGCCCCGGCCGAGAGAAGCACAACTGCCATGACAAGTGCGGCAGTCAGGTTGCGGATGAATTGGGCAAGCGCCTTCGGCATGGTCGGGCCTTTCGGTCGTGGGGCGTTGGCGTCAGGGGTCCCGACACCGCTTGCGCATAGCCTGCCCCAGAGGCGCCCACACCTCCCAATCACGTTTTCATCAGCCGATGACTACATCGTGTAGTTCAGCCCCAAACGTCCGCCATCGACATAGATCGTCTCGCCCGTGATGTAGCTGGCCTTCGGGCTTGCGAGGAAGGCCACGACGTCGCCGATCTCACGCGCTGTTCCAGGCCGCCCAAGCGGTGTGCGCGACATGGCTTTCTTCAACGCCTCCGGGTTCGCGTTCACGCCCGCCATCATGGCCGTGTCGATGGAACCGGGTCCCACGGCGTTGACCCGGATGTTGTGGGGCGCGAGCGCAAGCGCGGCGACCTTGGTCAACTGCATCACGCCGCCCTTCGACGCGCAATAGGCCGGGATCGCCGGGATCGCGACCTGCGCGTTGATCGACGACATGTTCACGATGGCGCCTTCGATCTTCTTCTCCACCATCGTCCGCGCCGCGCGTTGGGTCGCCACGAAAACGCCGCGGAGATTGATGTTCAGCACCGCGTCGAACGCGTCGAGGTCGTAAGAGAGAAAGTCCCCCGGCGCGGCGATTCCGGCATTGTTGACCAGAACCGAAACCGGTTCATGCTCCGCCTCGATCCGTTCGAACATGGCGAGCACAGCTTCGGCGTCCCCCATATCGCACGGGATCGCCACACTGCCTTGGCCCAGTTTCTCGGCCGCTTCGGTGACGCCGTCTGCGTTGATATCCGAGAGGATGACCTTGTAGCCGTCCTCGGCAAGCGCCTCAGCACAGGCATACCCGATTCCTTGTGCTGCTCCCGTCACCAACGCCAGTGATTTGTCGCTCATGATTGCGGCCTCCCGTTCGACTGATCGCCAAGCCTGTTGGACCGCAATTCTGCGGGGACCGCAAGCGAGTGCCGACGCGGCCCGGTGTCAGAGGAAGTTGTTCGGCCAGATCACCGTGCGCCACATATGCGCGACGGGACTGCCATCGAAACCGAGCCCCTCTTCCGGCTGCCGAAACGCGCGCGAAATGACCCCTTCAAAATCGTCAATCGAGACGGTGACGGTTGGGTCAAAGGCGTAGAGGTCGTTCACCACCACCTGCATCGCGCTATCGAACCACTCGTGCGCCTTGCAGTAATCCCACTCTGCCTTGATGTACTCAGGCGGGTCGTAGGTCTCCCCGAAAACCTCTGTGTAAAAGGCGGGGTATTCATAGTCATAGTCCGGGTCGGCGCGGAACCGCAGCGCCTGGTGGTGCTTGATCGCCCAGGCGACTTCCGGATCGACATAAGGTTCGACCATCTGTGCGGCCCAATGGCCGTGGTCGGTGCGAATAAGACCCACGACAGAAATGTCGTGCAGCAGGCAAGCGAGCACGATGTTGTCCGACAGCCCCTTGTCCTGCGCAAGCTTGGCGCTTTGCAGCAGGTGGTTGCCCCCGACCTTGTCCTTCAGGAAACGATGCCGAAAGAAATCGGTGAGCGTCGGCTTTTCCGGCATCGGATCGAGGCGTGGATCGTCGCCCATCAGCCAGCGCCCCGAGGCACGCTCCATCGATCCGGTGACCGTCGCGCCGACCCGGCCGACGAAGGGCTTCATCACCTGAATATCGAGCACCTCCGCCATGGCATGCTCCAGAAGATCGACCTTTTCATCGAGGTCCATTTC
>JASJDQ010000225.1 GCA_030065075.1 Paracoccaceae bacterium
AATGGAGGTCAAAGTGGGCTATCGCGTCGCTGTCGTCGGCGCCACCGGTAACGTGGGCCGCGAAATGCTGAACATTCTGGCCGAGCGCCAGTTCCCTGCCGATGAGGTTGTGGCTCTGGCGAGCCGGAAATCCCTGGGCACAGAGGTCAGCTATGGCGATACGACGCTTAAGACGAAGGACCTGGAGACGTTCGATTTCGCCGGTTTCGACATCGCGCTCTTCGCCATCGGCTCGGGCCCGACGAAGGAGTACGCGCCGAAGGCCGCGAAGGCGGGGTGCGTTGTGATCGATAACAGCTCGCTTTATCGCTACGAGCCGGACATCCCATTGATCGTGCCGGAGGTGAACCCGGATGCGATCGAGGACGTAAAGAACCGGAACATCATCGCGAACCCCAATTGCTCGACCGCGCAGATGGTGGTGGCGCTGAAGCCCCTGCATGATCGTGCGAAGATCAAGCGGGTGGTGGTTTCGACCTACCAGTCTGTTTCCGGCGCCGGGAAGGAAGGCATCGACGAGCTTTGGGACCAGACCAAGGCGATCTATAACCCGACCGTCGAGGTGGAGCCTTCGAAGTTCCAGCGCCAGATCGCGTTCAACGTCATTCCACAGATCGACGTCTTTATGGAGGACGGGTCGACCAAGGAAGAGTGGAAAATGGTGGCCGAGACGAAGAAGATCGTGGCCCCCTCGATCAAGGTCACGGCGACCTGTGTGCGGGTTCCGGTGTTTGTTGGCCACTCCGAAGCGGTGAACATCGAGACGGAAGAGTTTCTGGACGAGGACGAGGCGCGGGATATCCTGCGCGAAAGTCCCGGCATCATGGTCGTCGATAAGCGCGAGGATGGTGGCTATACAACTCCGATCGAGTGCGTCGGCGATTTCGCAACTTTCATCAGCCGGATCCGGCAGGATGGGACGATCGAGAACGGGCTGAACTTCTGGTGCGTCAGCGACAACCTCAGGAAAGGCGCGGCCTTGAACGCCGTTCAAATTGCCGAGCTTCTGGGGAATCGGGTGCTGAAGAAGGGCTGATTGCCGAGAGATGTGCAGAGATTGGGCAGGTCTGCCCGGTCTTTTCCACATTTTCGACGAATTTTTCTATTTTTGCGTGTGGTGTCTCTGTTGGGGCGATTTTGCCGTAAATATCTGAATTATATATGTTTTAGTGACTAATGAGCCATTAGCATCCCTGCTACTAGTGCAAGGCGTGTACTGGCGCCGCAAAGCTGCCATAATTTGCCTGAATGTCGCCGCATTTCGCCCCAAAAACAGATTCTCAGGACCTCTGGGGAGATGTCAAAAATGAAGCCGATCACGGACGACGTCGTTTTCTCGATCATGGAAGGGCTGGAGAAGCGTGAGCGTCGCCAGAAAACCGCCTTGGAAGCGGCGAAGGCCAGACTGCCCGAAAAGGTGCTGGGGCCCATCGGAAACCGGCGGATCATTTTCCTTGATATGGCACGGACGCGCGCGCGGCGGACTGTCAGCGGTATGTTCTGCTACGTCGCCCGAAGCGGGTGATTAGAACCGCTCGGCGCGCAGGACCTCGGCGTCGGTAATCGATACAACTCCAATATGTGGCTCGACGACGGCGAAGGCGGCGTCGAGGAGGCTGTCAAGGCGTTCGGGCTTAATGAGGCACACGACGGCGACCATCCCACTGCCTTGTGAAACCTGCCCAGATCGGCTCCAGCGACCGGAGCGGCCCGAGCCGCCTTTGACCGGCAGCACCGTATAGCCGGTGACGCCCGCCTTATTCAGTGCGTCGGTCAGGCGCCCTTCCAGCGGGGCTTCGATGATGATTTCGACGCGTTTGGCCTGATGGGTTTCCATTGCTTTAGCCTCCGGCGATGGCAGACGACAGCGCGGTGTAGAGCGGGATGCCGACTGTCAGGTTGAACGGGAAGGTCACCCCGAGCGAGAGGGTGAGATAGATGGAGGGTTTCGCTTCCGGCAAGGCGACGCGCATGGCTGCAGGGACGGCGATGTAGGAGGCCGAGGCAGCGAGCGTCATCAGAAGCGCGGCGCCACCTGCGGACAAGCCGACGACAAGGGCAGCGGCCAATCCGAATGCGCTGCCGATGAGTGGCATGAGCATGCCGAAGGCCACGGCGCCGCCGCCCACGTCGCCCCGGCTTTCGCGAAGTCCACGGCCCGCGACGAGCCCCATGTCGAGGAGGAACAGGCAGAGCACACCCTGGAAAGGCGCGATGATGAAGGGTGAGATCGTGGCAAGCCCCTCTTCACCGGTAATCGTGCCGATCAGGAATGAGCCAACCAAGAGCACGATGGAACCGTTCAAAAGGATTTCACGATAAAGCCCTGCATCGACGGTTCCCCTGCTGGAGCCGCCGGTGCGTGCCACAATCCAGAGTGCCGAGAGGATGGCAGGGGCTTCCATGATGGCGGCTGCGGCGACCATGTAGCCTTCGGAGGCAATACCCTGGCTCTCCAGAACAGAAGTCGCGGCGACAAAGGTGACGATCGAGATCGAACCGTAGTGCGCTGAAACGGCTGCCTTGTCCAATGGACTGAGCCGAGTCATCGCGCCCAGGAGGGCGTAGGCGATGAACGGCAGCGCAAAGGAGAGAATTGCTGCGGCGAAGAGTGTCGCCACCAGCGTGCCATCAATTCCGTGTGCCGCGACACCGGCGCCGCCTTTGAAGCCGATGGCAAACAATAGATAGATAGACATGCCCTTGGCTACGGCTTCGGGAATGGTCAGGTCTGAACGAGCCAAAGCCGCTGCCAATCCCAGAACGAAGGACAGGATGATGGGCGATATCAGGTTGCCCGCAGCGAGCGAGAGTATGTCAGTCATTTTTACCTAAGTGTTTTTGTGCGATATAGCGAGCGCTGGCATGCTGTCAAACGATCACGAACTCGCGGGTTTCGGCTTCGTATTGGTGAAGTTCGCCTGCGCCGATATCCGTCCAGAGTCCATGCAAGCTGAGTTCCTGCTGTTTGCGCGCCTCGACGATGAAGGGATAAGTCAGGAGATTTTCCAGCGACACGACAACGGCTTGGCGTTCGAGCGCGCGAAGCTGGTCTTGCTCGGGCGCGGTGTGATCGATGCGGTCAAAGCCCGGGCGCAGGATATCGATCCATCGGCCGACGAGGCTGGCCTTTTCGTCAAGCTCGGGCGCATTTTCGGAACACATCGCATGGCAGCCGGCAACGCCGCCGCACTGGGAATGGCCGATGACGATCAGGTGCGGAATGTGAAGCGCGGTCACGGCGTATTCGATGGTTGCGGCTGTCCCGTGCGGGTCCCCGTCGGGCTGATAGGGAGGAACCAAATTCGCTACATTTCTATGCACAAAGAACTCGCCCGCGTCCGCTTCGAAAAGCGCGAGCGCGTTCACTCGACTGTCACAGCACGAGATGATCATGCCGCGCGGACGCTGTCCCTCAACGGCTAATTTCTTATACCAGGCCTGGTTTTCTGCGAACTTGGTCGCTTTCCAGCCGTGGTATCTTTCGACAAGGAAACTCGGAAGAGGGCGAATTTGATCCATGTAAGATACTTCGTCTTTTAGTCATTTGCCGCGCGGTGGTGGGGGTGCCATCAACGCTTTCTTACCGAGCACGGAGTTACACCTGTCCCGGGTCGAGGGAAAGGGTAACCAATGAATACGGATAAGATCATCCCGTTGTGTCCACGTGAGGTAGTCTCTTTGGAACCATTTGCGCCTGAAGGCGTCGAAAGCAGTGCGCCCTTTGCCTTTGCCGAGGACGCGGTCGAGGACATGGTTGTGTGTCTGGCCGCTATCGAAGCGTCCTGGGCAGCGGGTGAATTCGGTCGGCTGTCCAGTTCGCTAAAGTCGGTGCAGGCGCTTGCCTCGAAGGCTGGACTGCCGGACGTAGTAAACGTGGCGGGCCAGGCGTCTGAGCTGTTAGGCGGGTACGATGAGGTCGCATTGGCAGCGGTCGTTGCCCGTTTGATCCGGGTTGGCGAATGCTCTTTGGCGACACTTCTGGAAATCAGCTATCGCCAGATTTGAACTTGCGTCTGCCTGAAAGCCTGTCAGCCTTGTTTTGAACGATCGGCTGGCAGCAAGGGCAGACTTCATGACCGCACTGACATTCGCGCCTGACGACGAGGACGTGCGCCCGCTTGTTCTTGTCTCGAAAGAAGACTGTGCGTCCTGGATCGATGGCTTGCCAGCGGAAGAGCGGGCCTGGGCGACATCGGTCGGGTTCAAGGGTGGCGCTGGCGAGGTGTTACTTTTTCCGGGTGACGATTGTGAGGTTGTCAAGGCCGCTGGCGGTCTGGGGAGCGACAAGGATCGAAAGCGCGGGCGTTTTCTTGCTGCAAGTCTGCGTGCGAAGCTTCCTGAAGGCGCATGGCGGTTTGAAACAGGTTTGATCGAGGAGGCCTTGGCGGAAGCTGCGTTGGGGTGGCTTTTGGCCGGGTACCGGTTTGGGAACTACGCGTCTGCCACGCCGCCCAAAGCAATGCTGGTGGCGCCGGAGGGCGTTGATGCTGCCAGGTTGGAGACGGTTGCAGCCGGTGAGGCACTTGCGCGGGACCTGATCAACACACCCGCGCTGGACATGGGACCTGAAGCGCTGGAAGCGGCGGCGCGAGAGTTGGCCGAGGCGTTCGACGCCAAGGTTGAGGTGACATCGGGAGAGACGCTGAAGCGTGATTTTCCGATGATCCATGCGGTGGGTATGGCCTCACCGCGCGCACCTCGATTGATCGATATGCGTTGGGGGACGGACGGGCCATCGCTTGTTCTTGTGGGCAAGGGCGTCTGTTTCGATACGGGCGGTCTGAACCTGAAGCCCGGCGCCTCGATGGGACTGATGAAGAAGGACATGGGCGGGGCGGCCAACGCGCTGGGGCTCGCGCGGATGATTATGAAGTCCGGGGTGGCTTGCCGCCTGCGGGTGCTGATCCCGGCGGTGGAGAACGCGGTTTCGGGCAATTCTTTCCGGCCCGGAGACATTCTGACGAGCCGCAAGGGCCTGACGGTCGAAATCAACAACACCGATGCCGAAGGGCGATTGGTTCTGGCCGATGCGCTGGCGCTGGCGGACGAGACGCCGCCTGATTTGATCGTTTCGATGGCGACGTTGACGGGGGCGGCACGGGTCGCTGTCGGGCCGGACCTGGCGCCGTTCTATACGGATATCGATGCGGATGCGGCGGCCTTGGAGGCCGCAGCAAAAGCGGTGCAGGACCCAGTCTGGCGCATGCCATTCTGGGAGCCTTACGAGAAGATGATCGAGCCGGGCATCGCGGATTTGGACAACGCGCCGAAGGGCGGGTTTGCCGGGTCGATCACGGCGGCGTTGTTTCTCAGGCGTTTCGTGACCGAGACGCCGCGCTACATGCATTTCGACATCTACGGCTGGAACCCGAACGCAGCACCCGCACGCCCTAAAGGCGGCGTGGGGCAGGGCATTCGCGCGCTGTTTCAGGCACTGCCGGGGATGCTGGATGCGGGTTAGCGCGACGGCGAATGTCTGGCTCAGGCCCGCGCCGGACGCGCCGCCTGACCGGCAGGTGCTGGTCGGCGATCCTTTCGAAGTGGAGGAATCCGGAGAGGACTGGGTCTTCGGCGAGGCACTGAAGGACGGATATTGGGGATGTCTCCTGAAGGCGGCGACCGCGCCGGAGATCACACCCACCCATTGGGTTTCGGTACGGACGACCTGGGGGTATGCGGCGCCGGACATAAAGAGCCCGCCGGTCATCGATTTGCACATGAGCGCGCGGCTTGAAGTCGTTGGCCAGCACGGCACTTGGCTGGAAGCGAAGCTGGGGTCGGATCGCATGTTCGTGCCGGCCAGCCAGGCGAAGGCATGGGACGATCGGGCGATCAACCCGGTCAGCGTGGCGCGGCAATTTCTGGGGGTGCCCTATGTCTGGGCAGGGAACACAGGCTTCGGGCTCGATTGCTCGGGGCTGGTTCAGGTCGCCTATCACGCCTGCGGCTGGGCCTGCGCGGCTGACAGCCAGGACCAAAAGAAGATGCCGGGCACGTCGCCGGAAAACGTCGTGTCGGGCGATCTGATGTTCTGGAAGGATCACGTCGCGATCGAGACCGGCGAGGGCACGCTGATCCATGCAAACGCCTACCATATGAGCGTGACCGAAGAGCCGCGACATGTGGCGATGTCACGGATCGCAGCGACGGAGACGGGGCCAGTGACCGCGCGGCTCCGCCCCGAGCGAAGATCGTTAGAAGATCGTTAATCGACGACGCGTATTAACTTGCGTTCGAGCACGCGCAGAACCGACTTCAGATCATGGCCGCGCTTCAGGATTCGGCCATCCATGCCAATCACTGCGTACATGCCTTGTTTGTCGCGCAGTTTCGGACGCTTCTCTATCCGATAGATGGGCTGTTCGGCGGCGCGCCTGAAGATCGAGAAAATCGCGACATCTTTCAGAAAAGACATACCGTAATCGCGCCATTCACCGGCAGCGACCATTCGACCATAGACTCCGAGGATCGCACCTAACTCTCTACGATCAAAGGCGATTTTTTCGGGTATGGGCTTTGCTGCCGGGAATTCGGTCGGTATTTGCACCGTCATGATTTAAGATGGTGCCTGTGACGAGGGCATGAATCAAGCCCCGCCTCATCTTCGCCACAAAAAAACCTCGGGGCGAGCACAGATGGCCCGTCTTGTCGCCCAAGTTCAAGGCCATCCAAAACTTGTAGCGAAAGACGCTATCCCCGGTGCCGTGGTTTTAACAGCCCCCACCCAGCCCGCGGCA
>JASJDQ010000226.1 GCA_030065075.1 Paracoccaceae bacterium
CTTCGCCCTTCACCGACCGCTGCATGTCGGTCACTTCTTCCGGGCGCTCGTCGATCAGCAACACGATCAGGTAGCACTCCGGGTGATTGACCTTGTGGCTCCAATCGGGAAAGGCCAGCGTTCCTTGATCGTGGCGCCGCCGCGGACCGGCAAGACCGTGATCCTTCAGAACATCGCGCATTCGATCGAGACCAATCACCCGGAGTGCTACCTGATCGTGTTGCTGATCGACGAGCGCCCGGAAGAAGTGACCGACATGCAGCGGTCGGTGAAGGGCGAAGTTGTGTCGTCGACCTTCGATGAACCGGCGACGCGGCACGTGGCTGTTTCAGACATGGTGATCGAAAAGGCGAAGCGCCTGGTCGAGCACAAGCGGGACGTTGTGATCCTGCTCGACTCGATCACGCGTCTTGGTCGCGCGTTCAACACCGTTGTTCCATCGTCTGGTAAGGTTTTGACCGGTGGTGTCGACGCCAATGCTCTGCAGCGTCCAAAACGGTTCTTTGGCGCGGCGCGGAATATCGAAGAGGGCGGGTCGTTGACTATCATTGCGACTGCGTTGATCGAAACAGGCAGCCGTATGGATGAAGTCATCTTCGAAGAGTTTAAGGGAACCGGTAACAGCGAGATCGTCCTTGACAGGAAGGTCGCCGACAAGCGGGTTTATCCGGCGATGGATATCTTGAAATCGGGAACGCGTAAGGAAGACCTGTTGGTCGACAAGAATGATTTGCAGAAAACATTTGTTCTGCGTCGTATTCTGAACCCGATGGGCACAACGGATGCGATTGAGTTTCTTTTGTCGAAGCTGAAGCAGACGAAGTCGAATGCCGAGTTCTTTGACTCGATGAACACCTGATTTTCTGTTTTAAAACAGATGGTTAATGAAGATGGACACGATTTTTGCGCCGGCAACTGCCCGGGGAAAGTCCGGTGTCTCTGTCATCAGGATTTCTGGGCCGGAGGCGTTTGTCGCGCTTGAGGCACTTTGCAAGCCCGTACCGCCGCGGCATGCGAGCTTGCGGCGGCTGAAGTACGAGGGACGGCTGCTAGACGAAGCCGTGGTTCTCACGTTTCCCGGACCGAACAGCTTTACGGGCGAAGATGTCGCCGAGCTTCATGTTCATGGCTCGCTAGCCGTTGTCGATGCCGTGCTTCGAGCGCTTGGAGAATTGTCCGATATTCGGCCTGCGGAAGCTGGTGAGTTTACCCGGCAGGCGTTGGAGAATGACCGCCTCGATCTGGCACAGGTCGAAAGTCTTGCTGATCTGGTCGAGGCAGAGACGGAGCGGCAGCGCCAGCAAGCGCTTCGCGTCTTCTCGGGTGCGGTTGGTGCTCAGGCGGAGGTCTGGCGCAGCAAGTTGATCCGGGCTGTGGCGTTGTTGGAAGCGGCCATCGACTTTGCGGATGAAGAGGTTCCGACAGATGTCGGTCCCGAAGTTCGTGAATTGTTGGAGGATGTACTCCAAGGTCTGAAACAGGCGCATTCCGGAAGTTTTGCAGCCGAGAGAATTCGTGAGGGCTTCGAGGTGGCGATTGTCGGTGCGCCGAACGTTGGCAAATCAACGCTTCTGAATGTCCTGGCGGGCCGGGATGCAGCGATAACGTCAGAGATCGCTGGAACAACACGTGACGTCATCGAAGTGAGGATGGACCTGAATGGTTTGCCAGTAACGTTTTTGGATACGGCTGGCATTCGAGAGACTGAGGACGAGGTCGAGGCCATCGGTGTCGACCGCGCGCTGGCGCGGGCAGGGGGTGCCGATCTGCGCATCCTGTTGCACGAGAATGGTGAGTCACCGGCGATTGAGGTTGGTGAGGACGATATCGTTTTGGTGTCGAAAGCAGATATTGGAGGCGGAGACATCTCTGCTGCAACCGGCGCTGGGATCGATGAATTGGTATCGCGGATCACCGGCATCCTTGAAAACCGTGCCTCGACGGCAGGAGTTGCCGTTCGGGAAAGGCACAGGATTGCGATCCGAAGCGCGATAGAGGGTTTGGAATCGGTACTGGATCAGCTAAAGACATCGCCGGACATGGCAGAGCTGGTCGTCAGCGAGTTGCGCTCAGCTATATTCGCTCTTGATAGTTTGGTCGGTCGGATCGACGTAGAGAACGTGCTGGACGAGATATTCTCCAGCTTTTGTATTGGGAAATAGACAGAGGTGTTTCACGTGAAACATCAGGACGCAGATGTAATCGTTGTTGGCGGCGGGCATGCGGGAACGGAGGCCGCTCACGCCGCCGCGCGCCGTGGAGCGCGCGTTGTTTTGGTGACACTGTCGTTCGACGGTATTGGCGTCATGTCGTGCAATCCGGCGATTGGGGGCCTTGGAAAAGGGCATCTCGTTCGGGAGATCGATGCGTTGGATGGCGTCATGGGCCGTGTGTCCGACAAGGCAGGCATTCAATTTCGTCTTTTGAACCGACGAAAGGGCCCCGCTGTTCAAGGTCCACGGGCGCAGGCGGATCGGAACCTTTATCGCGCGGCGATGCAGGCAGAGATGTCTCATCCGAATATTCAGATCGTTGAAGGCGAAGTCGTTGATCTTGTCATGGTAGGCGACCGGGTCTCGGGCATCGTCCTTGCGGATGGGTCGAAGATTGCGGCGAGGGCCGCCGTATTGACAACGGGCACTTTTCTGCGCGGCGTTATTCATATCGGGGACGAGTCACGGCCGGGTGGGCGCATCGGTGACGCGCCGTCGGTAAGGTTGGCCGAGCGGATCGATGATATGGGTTTGCCCCTGGGTCGGTTGAAGACCGGAACACCGCCCAGGCTGATCAGCCAAAGCATCGACTGGGACGCGCTGGAGATGCAGCCAGGCGATGAGGATCCGACGTTGATGTCGTTTCTTTCGAATGGCGTTCATGCCCGCCAGGTGTCGTGCGGTATCACGCATACAAATCCGGAAACACATGAAATTGTTCGCGAGAACTTGTCGCGATCAGCGATGTATGGCGGCCATATCGAAGGGGTCGGGCCTCGATACTGTCCGTCGATTGAAGACAAGATCGTACGGTTCGCGGACAAATCCTCGCATCAGGTCTTCTTGGAGCCCGAGAGTTTGACGACAGATCTGGTGTATCCGAACGGGATTTCGACGTCTTTGCCCGCGGATGTGCAGGAGAAGTACGTTCATTCGATTGTCGGGCTGGAGAATGCCGAGATCGCGCAGCCGGGGTATGCAATCGAGTATGACTACGTTGACCCCCGCTCGTTGACTTCGTCCTTGAAGGTTCAGGGTGTCGATGGGTTTTATCTCGCAGGTCAGATAAACGGGACAACCGGGTACGAGGAAGCGGCGGCACAAGGGCTTGTGGCGGGTTTGAATGCGGCTGGTGATGCTTTGGGACTCGAGACCCCACGGTTTGGTCGTGATACGTCCTATATCGGCGTCATGTTGGACGACCTGACGACCCGTGGTGTCAGCGAGCCATATCGCATGTTCACCTCACGCGCAGAGTACCGGCTATCGCTTCGTGCCGACAATGCGGATCAACGCCTGACTCCTTTGGGCATTGCGTTGGGGTGTGTCGGGGAAGAGCGCCGGGCCGTGTTCGATGCGAAGATAGACGCCTTGGAAGCGGGGCGCGCGCGGCTGGAGGCGCAATTTGTTTCAGCTACGGACGCCGCGAACGCCGGGGTGAAGATTGCGGCGGACGGTCCAAAACGCAGTTTATACAATCTTCTGTCGTTCGCGGATGTGGGCTTTGAGGTCCTTCAGGGGTTCGACCCCGATTTGTCTCTGGCAGACGAGGTGAAGGATCAACTGAAGCGCGATGCACTTTATGCGCAGTATATCGAGCGTCAGTCGCGCGATGTGGAGCGGTTGAAGCGCGATGAGGCCCATGCGATCCCGCCTGATTTTGACTTTGAGTCACTGACAGGATTGTCAAATGAGCTTCGTCAGAAGCTTTGTGCGGCGCAGCCCGAGACATTGGGTCAGGCAGGTCGGGTGGAGGGTATGACGCCTGCGGCTTTGACCCTGATCCTCGCCAAGTTGCGACAGCGAGATCGCAAGCGCGCATGAACAAGGCCGAGTTTGTCGAGAGGCTCGATGTTTCACGTGAAACACTCGAGCGATTGGAAGTTTATGAGTCAGTTCTATCCAAGTGGAACCCGCGCATAAACCTCGTTTCGGCGGCAACGATGGCCGATTTGTGGAGCCGCCATTTTTTAGATTCGGCACAGCTGTTTGCTCTGGGGAGACATGCACGCCATTGGGCTGACCTCGGCTCCGGTGGCGGTTTTCCTGGTGCTGTGGTTGGCATTTTGGCGAACGAGCGGGCACCCGAGATGAAGGTGACCCTGGTCGAAGCCGATCAACGCAAGGCGGCGTTTCTAAGGACAGTTGCGCGAGAGACTGGAGTGTCGTTTCGCGTTATCGCCAAACGGATTGAGCAGGCGGAGCCTTTGGGCGCTGATGTGATCTCGGCGCGAGCGCTTGCGCCCCTGAATTTGCTGCTTGAGTTCGCCGATCGGCACCTGGCCCCCGGTGGAACAGCGCTTTTCCTTAAAGGGGAAAATGCCGATGCTGAAATCAAACAGGCGCTTGAAGAATGGCGGTTCGACTGCGAAAAGCACCCAAGCGCGACCGACGCACATGCGAAGATCTTGAAGCTAGGAGCCATCGAACGTGTCTGATCCCACGCGTCCCCAACAGCCCCGCATTATTTCCGTTGCCAACCAGAAAGGTGGCGTTGGAAAAACAACGACAGCCATCAACCTTGGAGCGGCGCTGGCGGATGAGGGGCATAACGTGCTGCTGGTCGATCTTGATCCCCAGGGGAACGCGTCGACCGGTTTGGGGGTTTTGCCTGAAGACCGCGAATTCACGACGTATGACTTACTGCTGGAAGATGTCGAACTGACAAAGGTTATCCGCAAGACATCGATCGACGGTTTGCTTTTGGCGCCGTCGACGACCGATCTAAGTTCGGCCGATATCGAGATGATGTCGATCGAGAAGCGCAGCTATCTGCTTTATGATGCGCTGCATCAGCCGAGCATCGATGTGTACGAACTGGACTATATACTGATCGACTGCCCGCCATCGCTTAGTCTTTTGACAATAAATGCCATGGTAGCTTCCGACTCGGTGCTGATACCGTTGCAAAGTGAGTTCTTTGCGTTGGAAGGTTTGTCACAGTTGATGCTGACCGTGCGACAGGTTCGGCAGAGTGCAAACCCCGACCTTCGGATCGAGGGCGTCTTGCTGACGATGTATGACGGACGGAACAACTTGAGCCAACAAGTCGAACAGGATGCGCGGGATACTCTGGGTGCGTTGGTTTACAAGACGGTTGTTCCCCGGAACGTCCGCATTTCGGAAGCGCCATCGTATTCGGTTCCGGTTATTCGGTATGATCCTGCCTCTAAAGGTGCAGTTGCCTATCGCAAGTTGGCACAAGAAATGGTAGGCAAAGAAATGGAAACTACACCATAGAGTAGGGTAGAAGAATGGCGAAACCGGAGCGTCGAGGATTGGGTCGCGGACTATCGGCCCTTATGGCGGATGTCGAAAGCGAAGCGCCAGCCAATGATGCAAGCCCCTCGGCGCGGAAGGCTGAAACCACCATTGACATCGCGTTGATTTCCCCAAATCCGGATCAGCCGCGCCGCCATTTCTCGGACGACGCGCTGTCCGAGCTGGCAAACTCGATCCGCGAGAAAGGGATCATTCAGCCGCTTATTCTTCGTCAGAACCCACGCGACGCCAGCGCGTATGAGATCGTCGCCGGAGAAAGGCGTTGGCGCGCTGCGCAGCGTGCGCAACTTCACGAAGTTCCGGCAATCATTCGAGAACTGGATGACGTCGAGGTTCTTGAGTTGGCGCTGATCGAGAATATCCAGCGGGACGATCTGAACGCCATCGAAGAAGCCCAGGCATATCGTCAGTTGATGGACCGGTTCGGGCACACGCAAGAAAAGTTGGCCGAGGCCCTGGGAAAGAGCCGTAGTCATATCGCCAACCTTTTGCGCCTTCTGAACCTGCCGCAGCCGGTCTTGAATATGGTGGTCGAGGGCACTTTGTCCGCGGGACATGCACGCGCCATTCTGACGTCGGACGATCCTTTGTCGCTGGCTCGGTTGATCGCCAAGAAGGGAATGTCCGTTCGTGATGCCGAGAAGCTTGCCAAGGGCGGTGATGCCAAACCGGCGTCACCGAGCCCGGCACCAAAGAAGGATGCCGACACGCAGATGCTCGAGAAAGATCTGAAAGCTGCGCTGGGCATGGCGGTGAGCATCGATCATCCGGCCGGGTCCGAGAGCGGTAGCCTAACCATCCGCTACAAGTCACTTGAGCAACTGGACGAAGTCTGTCGCCGGTTGTCAGCTGTCGATGGCGGTAAGGTTTAGGTCAGGATTTCGCGCAGGACGGCGTTCAGGAGCAAACGGCCGCTATCCGTGGTGCTGACGCGGCCATTGATCATCTTGAGTTGGCCGGAATCACATAAAATATTGATTTTATTGCGATATTTTTGAAACTTACTATCCGAGACACCCTCGGTGAGGCGCAAACCCATCATCAGGCGCTCTTCGTCGGCTTCTTCGGGCGACAGAGTTTCAACATGTCTGTCGCCAGAGCCTTTGCCGACTCGGCTTAGCCAGTCGGTTGGCATCGGATATGCCTCGGTCGCCTGACGACGGCCGTTCCGCGTGTACCGACCATGTGCACCCGGGCCAACTCCGATCCAGTCGTGACCGCGCCAATAGATAAGGTTGTGCTG
>JASJDQ010000227.1 GCA_030065075.1 Paracoccaceae bacterium
ATGAATACCAGGGCGGCAGCTTCGCGATCTCGAACCTCGGCATGTTCGGCATCGACAACTTCGACGCCGTCATCAACCCTCCCCACGGCTCGATCCTCGCCGTTGGCGCGGGCGTCAAGAAACCGGTGGTCAAGGACGATGGCACGCTTGGCGTCGCCACCGTCATGTCGGTGACACTCTCGGTCGATCACCGGGTCATCGACGGTGCGCTCGGGGCCGAGTTCCTGGCGGCAATCAAGGAAAACCTGGAGAACCCTGTGGCGATGCTGGCATGAAACATATTCTTCTGATCTCTGCGCTCGTCGCGCTGTCGGCATGCTCCGGGCGCGAAGAACGCGCAACCTACACCTGCCCGAACGGGCCGGACCTGGTTGTCACCTACAGCGAAGACACTGCGACAATCGTCTTCCCAACCGGGCGGGTCGAGACCCTGCCCCGGGCGGAAGAAGGCCGCGAGCTCTACGCCAAACCCGGCCTCGTCTGGGACGCGACCCAGTTCCGGACCGCGCGGCTGACCGACAACCAAAGCAGCTTGTCCTGCGATCAAATGGCTGGGTAAGCTCAGGGCGACCACCTTGAAAGGACGCCCCCCATGACGGAAGCGAAATACCTCTTGGCCGCGGAAGAAATCGCGGCCATGCCCGGTTTGTCCAAAACCCATTTCCTGAACCAGAACGCCAAGCGGGTGAACAAATCGCTTGGTGACGCCACGGGATTGACCGGCATCGGCATCCACCTGATCGAGGTCGAGCCCGGCTCCGAGACCACCGAATACCATATGCACTATTTCGAGGACGAGGCGGTCTATGTTCTGTCTGGAACCGCAACAGCCACGATCGGGGATGTCGAGTATGCTATCAAACCCGGGGACTTCATCGGCTACCGCAAAGGCGGCATGGCCCATACCATCGTCAACACGGGCACAGAGCTGTTTCGCTGTCTCGTCATAGGCCAACGGCTGGACCACGACGTGGGCGACTACCCGCGCCAGCAAAAACGGATCTACCGCAATGCAGACATGCCTTGGGATCTTGCCGATCTCTCTACGCTTTCCCATCCGCAAGCTGGCGCAAAGAAGTAGACTTTAACCGGATCGTTATTCTTCCTGCGCTAGGCACGGAGCGACTCGCTCGCTGCTGCCTGGAGAGACTTCATGAGTGATGCCGATAAGTACATTTTGTCCGCTGCCGAAATCGACACCATGCAAGCAAGGGAAAAAACGCATTTCCTCAACGAAAATGCCCGCCGGCACGAAAAGGCATTGTCGGCAGAGACGGGTTTGAGTGAACTCGGCTTTACCCTTGTCGTAATCGAACCGGGGGACGAAAGCACCGAACATCACAAGCACTACCATGAAGAAGAATGCCTATATGTGCTTGAAGGTCAGGGCCAAGCGCGCATCGGTGCCGAAGTGCACGAAATCCGCGCCGGCGACTTCATCGGCTGTCGCAAGGGCGGGTTGGCACATTCCTTCAAGAACACGGGCAAGTACCCGCTGCGCTGCATCGTGGTCAGCCAATACAAGGACCACGACGTCTCGGATTACCCAAGGCTCGGCAAGCGTCTCTTCCGCAACAAGGACCTGACGTGGAACATGGTCGATCTGGCAGTGATCGACCGGCCCTTCGGTGCCAAGACCTGAGAATTAGAGCTGATGGCTGGGCGTGGATTGCGACAGGGCGACTTCCTCGTCCGTCATGTCCTCGGCGATACCTTCGAACAGCGGCGTTGACAGATACCGCTCTCCCGTATCCGGCAACATGCACAGGATCACCGATCCATCGGGCGCAGACTCCGCGACCTTCATGGACACGGCAAAGGTCGATCCCCCGGAAATGCCCGTGAAGATCCCCTCTTCAGCGGCCAGACGCCGGGACCATTCGATACCATCCGCACCCGCAACCGGCAGCAGTTCGTCGTAGTAGTTCCCGTCCATCGCCTCCTGCAGGACCCACGGAATGAAATCCGGTGTCCAGCCTTGGATCGGATGCGGTTGGAACTCGGGATGCCCTTCGGTCGGCTGGTGGCTATCGTTCCTCGTGTTGATATAGCCCGAGGCCACAAGTGCTGCATTCGCGGGTTCTGTCAGGATGATCTTGGTCTCCGGGCGCTCCTTCCGCAAAACGCGCCCGACGCCCGAAACCGTCCCGCCGGTACCATAGCCGGTGACGAAATAGTCCAGCTTTTTCCCATTGAAGTCACTGATGATTTCGCGCGCCGTCGTATTCTCATGTATCTCGGCATTGTCAGCGGTTTCGAACTGGCTCGCCAAGAACCAACCGTTTGCCTCGGCCAGTTCCTTGGCCTTCTGGTACATGCCAAAGCCTTTTGCCGTGCGCGGCGTGAGAACCACCTTGGCGCCCAGAAACCGCATCAGCCGCCGTCGCTCGATGGAAAAACTGTCGGCCATCGTCACAACCAGCGGATAGCCTTTCGCCGCACAAACCATCGCCAGACCGATCCCGGTGTTGCCGCTGGTCGCTTCCACAACTGTTTGCCCCGGCTTCAACTCTCCCCGGCGCTCGGCCCCCTCGATGATGTTCAAAGCCAGCCGGTCCTTAACGGAACCCGCTGGATTGAACGCCTCGAACTTCACGTAGATGGTCACATCTTTGGGTGCAATCCGGTTGATCCGAACCGTCGGCGTATCGCCAACGGTGTCCAGAATGCTCTCGAAAAGGCCGCGGCCCTCTGTCTGACGAACGCTCATTTAGCCCACTCCCTGTCTATCTCAGGAGCAGGCTACCACGTCACCGGCAATTGCCAATCTTGAAGACGATTGTTCCGTGAAATCCGCGCGCGGCAGTAAGCCGTCACGCGCCGGGCACACCGTTCAAAATCTGGTCCATAGTCAGCGACGGTTGATCACAACCCGCTTCTCCGACGATTTTGGCGGGAACGCCCGCGACGGTCTTGCAAGGGGGAACCTCATCTAGCACGACAGAACCGGCCGCCACGCGACTGCAGTTCCCGACCCGGATATTGCCAAGAACCTTTGCGCCCGCACCAATCAGTACGCCATCGCCGATCTTGGGGTGGCGATCATCGTCTTCCTTGCCGGTGCCGCCCAGCGTCACGGAATGCAACATAGAGACGTTGTCGCCCACCACAGCCGTTTCGCCAATAACGATGGAATGCGCGTGATCGATCATAAGCCCACGCCCGATGCGAGCGTTCGGGTGGATATCGATGCCGAAAATCTCACTGACGCGCGCCTGAATGAAATAAGCCAGGTTCTTCCGGCCCTGGTTCCAAAGCCAATGGCCCACGCGATAGGCCTGAACGGCCTGAAACCCCTTGAAATACAGGAGCGGCTGCAACAGCGTATGGCACGCGGGATCGCGCTCATACACGGCCACAATGTCGGCACGTGCCGCTTCGCCCAGGCTCGGGTCCGCGGCATACGCGTCTTCCGAGATTTCACGGATCAATTGGCTCGACATTTCAACCGAAGACAGCTTGGAAGCAATCCGATAGGCCAAAGCCCTTTCAAAGGATTTGTGATGCAAAACAGAGGCATGCACCATACCGCCAATCAATGGTTCGGCTTCGATTGCAGCAGCCGCATCCGCCTGGATACGATCCCAAACTGGGTCCAGTGCCGCTGGGCGAGGCTGTTTCTGAGCCATCGGTCTCTCCTTGCGTCCTACCCGCTTCTTAGAACAGATAGGGCAACAGGACCAATGAAAAACCCTGAAGACAGCCATCGACCATGTTGAAAGATGCAGACCTCCAGATACTGCGCGCGGCCTTGATGGCCGAGCGCGACGCCTTGGCAAAAGGCGATGAGGCCTCCGCGACGGACCGTGCGACGGTCGAACTCGACCAGCAGTCGGTCGGCCGCCTCAGCCGCATGGACGCGCTGCAACGCCAGGCCATGGCGCAGGCCACATCGCGTCGCCGCGCGGGCCGCGAGGCGCGCATCGACGCCGCCCTTTTGCGCATGGATCAGGGCGAATACGGCTTCTGCCTGGACTGCGGCGAAGACATCGACCCTAAACGGCTGGCCTTTGATCCAACCGTTCCAAAGTGCCTATCCTGCGCCAAAGGTTAGGCGCGCGGCAGCGTCAACTCGGCAAAATGCACGGCGAGACGGATACTGCCCGTGCCATCGAAACCGCCGCCCGACGCTGTCAGCACCAGATCGGTTGCACTGTAATACGCCAGCGGAGACCCGGTAATGCCCCGCAGCCACGCGCCCGTGGCCGTGCCGATCCCGCTGCCATACCGATTGGTCGCGCCGGAAACCCCAAGCTCCAACGACGCAGCCCCACCGATATCGCTCAACACACGGCCCGTCACACCGTAGACGATCACATTCGCCGGAATCGCACCCACAACCATCGAAGTGGCCCCGCTCGATACGCCATGGTCGATCTCGGCCGTCCGATGCACGAACCCTGCCCCATTGGCCGACATTGAGCCGACCCCTTCGATCCAATCTGTGCCATCGAACTGCACGGACGTCTGCCCGGCAACCGACCAGCCGCGCCAGCCGGGCGCTGCATCTACAAAAACCCAACCGCCGTTTGCAAACACCGCAAGCCGCCCGTCATTGCCGCTCCACGCCCCGGTCGCGCCAGTGCCGATCGCATGCACCTCGCCATCGGCGGGCGAGCTCGGAGGAACGGTGCCGTCAGTCGACGCCAGTGATAGCTGCACCAGCCCATCCAAGCGTATCAAGCTTTCATTAACAGTTACGTGCTTCTGAGCTTGTGCTTGCTCAACCAGCGGCAGTCCAAGATTTTGTGTCTCAGGCATTGATCGTGATCCTTGCGTTGTGGCCAGGCCCATAAAGGTCTGAAATCTGGGAAACTTCGATGTCGAAAGGCGCGACAACCCCGTCCTCGGCACGCGCGCTCGCTGTATAGGTCCAGGCAGGCGTTTCGGTTGTCTCCGTCCGGATCAGCGCGCCCGATTGAAACACGCGAACCTGATAGGCCTCGCGCGTCTCGCCCAGCGGCACTTCCGCCAAATCCCAACTGTCGCCATTCACGCGCGTTCGGCGCACCCAACTGAATGCCGTCCCCGCCATCCCATCGGCCACCGCGCCAAGATGCGCTGGCGCATACGGGCGAAGACCCGCCGCGCGCGCCGCATGGGTCAGTTCGACATATGTGCTGTCATCCACCGGCCGCGATGCGGGCCCGACCCGATAGCTGCGTGTGATCCCCCTCAAGGACGACGGCACGACGATCTGTTGTGGCGCGGCATCGAGCAAAACGAAGGTGGACCCGGCCTGCCAAACGCTCGGCATCGTAGCCTCGGTGCCCTGCTGGCCGCGCAACAAGTGCTGCAAGCGCCATGTGTCCGCACCAATCAACTCGGCCTCGCGAAACTGTAACACCTCCAAGACGCCCGAGGCATCGCTCATCGCCGCCGGATTGCCGCCCGCAAAAAGCGCCAGATCGTCGATCGACGCCAATGCTCCATAGGACAAGCGCACATCGACCCCATCCCCCCGCTGAGGCAAGCTAGGCGTGGCTGCCACAAGCGGCGTCAGCGTCTCGCCCATGACCGCCCGGCGGCTCAACTCGGCTTCATAGGTCCAGCTATTCCCATCAAGCGACGAATAGACGGCCACGGCACCAGGCCAAGGCTCAGAGGTCGCTGCAATCCAGGGCGCGTCGGGGACTTCATTGCCGCTCAACAGCGGCAAATCCATCATTTGGGCCCAGACCGGCAAGGGGACATTCGGCGTGGGCAATGTCGGGACAACATCGTCCACAACATAGGGCTGATAGACGCCATGCTCGACGCGCACCGCCTCTGCCTGCTTCAGCCCAGACTCCTCAACCCGGTCAACACGATACCGTTCGCCCGCGATTTCAACGACATCACCTGCCGCAATCGCGCTCGACGGTGGCAGGGCAAAGCGCGCCCCGTCACGCGCCACACGCACCTCCGCCAACCAGCGTTCGACGATGCCCTGCGCCTCGCCTTGCGTAAGGGCCAGGGGCACTTCGGTTTGCGATATCGACACCGTCGCCTCGTCCGGGAAGATGCTCTCGGTCGCGCGAATTTCATAGTCGCCATCTGCTTCCACAAAGCTCAGCCGCACCCGGTCGGCATTTTCCGCCTCGGGCGCGCGGAAGCGTGTCACCAGCGAAGAATTCTCGCCCTCGGCCAAAAACGCCTCATCCAAAGTCGCCACCGGCAGACCCCCACGGGTGCGGAAGACAAGCTGACCATCCTTCTCGATGGCATCCAGCCCATAGGATAACAAAAGCGGCTGAAGGGCCTCCCGCGCCGTCTCGCTCCCTTCCAACAAAAACCCACGCACCAGCCCGCGTACATCGCTCACGTCCACATCCGATACACCCGCATCCCGGCAAGTATCCACGATCACACCACCCAGCGTCCGCGCCGTAACCCGTCCGTTCAGCCAATGCCCCCGCGCGTAATTCCCAGAGTCGCTCCAAAGCCCGTCGTTTGCCGGAAAAAATGGATAGGGTCGCGCGTCCCACGCCCAGGCATACATGCGGTCGGTCGCCACCATCGACGCGCCCGTGAGGGCCGAAACAGGGTTGTTCACCGGGTCCGCCCAGAACTCGGACAGCGCTCGCAGGTATTGCATCTGGATCAGATCATCCCGCGCGCCGCTCGAATACTTTGGCAAAGACGACTCCGAGGACTTCGGGTCCAGGAACTTATTCGGTTGATTGGTCCCCTTGTCGATCGCGGCGCAACCGATCTCATCGACCCATGCCGCATCAAACTGCGGGCCCCTCAA
>JASJDQ010000228.1 GCA_030065075.1 Paracoccaceae bacterium
GGCTCATTTCGTCAAGGCGTTCAAGCAGGTCAAAGAAGTCGCTGTCGGAGATCATTGCGCTCGCATCAACGGGCGCGGAAGGGTCTACACCCACCAGTTGAAACATTGCCTTGCGCGCATCTGGGTCGATGCACTTGAGGAGAGCTGCGGCATCTAGCGCCTTGTGAACAAAGACCGTGGAAATCCAACCCATGGGGAAGAATAGCGCCGGGTGTACGGGCTGCAAATTGGACGGACGGCCAAAACACCGGCGGCCTTTGCCATTACCGCTTGCGACCTTTCCAGAGATATTTGGGTCCAGATCGGCGGAAAGAACCGCCCAACTTGTTTGGGTCCAGATCGGCGGAAAGAACCGCCCAACTTGAAGGATGCCAAGG
The DNA here is from genome assembly GCA_030065075.1 of Paracoccaceae bacterium. GTDB lineage: Bacteria > Pseudomonadota > Alphaproteobacteria > Rhodobacterales > Rhodobacteraceae > JAJDOD01. Next base: position 378 of record JASJDQ010000228.1, read on the forward strand.
AGAACTCTTTATGGGACAGGCAAACCAAAAGGTCCTAGTGGCCTACGACAGCCGACTTGGATCGACCGCTGAAGTGGCGGAATTCATTGGCGGTGTTCTGTCAGAAGGAGGGGCGTCAGTTCACATCAAAACGGTCTCCGAGGTCACCGCTTTGGAGGTCTATGATCGCGTCGTCATCGGTAACGTCATCCGTCATGATCGCTGGCTGCCGGAAGCCGTGGCTTTCACGCGCAAAAACCGGCAGATTTTGCTCGATATGCAGGTCGCGTTCTTTTTCACCTGCCTGACGCTTGCAAAACCTTCGCCGGAAGCAGAGCACAAAGCCGAAGCATACGCTGAGAAAATCCGGCAAATTGCTCCAGACCTGCGACCAACATCCGTTGGCCGCTTCGCCGGCGTCCTCGAGTTTGCCCGCACGCCATGGCCGGCGCGTCTTCTACTACGGGTCTTGTCGGTCACCACCGGCGTCGCGGAAGGCGATTATCGAGATTGGCAGGCCATCCGTGACTGGGCGATGAAACTCGAAGCGCCACGTTAAAGATCGTGGACACCGCATGGTCTTTTGTTGGCAGGGCAGTGCAGCGTGACTCTTCCGAGAAATTCATCTTTATAGCTGAGCGCCTTATGCCCCCGTGTATGAACAAGGAATAGACTGATGAGCCATCTCTTCTCGCCATGGAAGCTGGGGCCGCTGGAGCTTGAGAACCGGATCGTCGTTGCGCCGATGTGCCAATACTCCGCTGTCGACGGGAATGCGCAGGACTGGCATCTTATTCATCTGGGCAATCTTGCCCTGTCAGGAGCCGGACTTCTTGTCGTCGAGGCGACGGCCGTATCGCCCGAAGGAAGGATCACACCGGGTGATCTGGGCCTTTACTCCGACGAGAACGAAACCGCGCTGAAACGCGTGATGGACGCGGTTGCCAAATACGCCGTTTCGCCCATGGTCATTCAGCTTGCCCATGCCGGGCGCAAGGCCTCCAGTCGGGCGCCGTGGGATGGCGGGGCACAGATCCTGCCGGACGAACCACTTGGCTGGAAAGCCGTCGCGCCATCCGCTGTGCCTCATGCGCAGGGAGAGGATACGCCTGTGGCGCTCGACGACACGGGACTTGCAAAGGTCCGGGAAGATTTTGCCGCGTCCGCCCGGCGATCCGTGGCCCTCGGTTTTCGCGGTATCGAAGTGCATATGGCGCATGGTTATCTGCTGCATCAGTTCCTGTCGCCCATCGCCAACCAGCGCTCGGATGCCTATGGCGGCCGTTTGGAAAACCGAATGCGTTTCCCTTTGGAAGTCTTCGACGCGGTCAAGTCCGCCGTTCCTGATGATATCCCGGTCTGGGTTCGCGTGTCTGCGACGGATTGGGTCTCGGGCGGCTTGGATATCGAGGACACAGTCGCGCTCGGAAACGCTCTGAAAGACCTCGGCTGCGCGGCAATTCATGTCTCTTCAGGAGGCGTATCGCCGAAACAGGAGATCCCGCTGTCCGACGGCTACCAGGTACCCTTGGCCGCGATAGTGAAAAAAGAAGTCGGGTTGCCGACCATAGCCGTAGGCCTCATCACCAAGCCTGCGCATGCTGAAGCGATCCTGGACAAGGGCGATGCCGATGCAATCGCACTTGCGCGGGGCATGCTTTTTGATCCGCGCTGGCCTTGGCACGCCGCTGCCGAACTGGGGGCAGAGATCACTGCCCCGCACCAGTACTGGCGTTCGCAACCGCGCGAGTACAAGACGCTCTTCAAGAACCAAAAGATCGGTCAGAGATGAATGGCCCTCAACACGGGGATTGAACGCGCTCGCCTGTCGTGCATTGCACAAAGGATTGCGTCTTGGTGCGGCAGCCAAGTCATCCATCGCGGCCGTTTGATTCCGGTCGTCTTTTGGTTGCCGGTCTCAAGGCAAATGGGCGGTCCAGGATGACACCCGGCGCGCCATTGTCTTCAGATGATCGTCAATGGTCAGACCCGAGACGCGCTTGCGCGGTTTCAAGTCGTGGTCCCCGTCTTCGAGCCAAACCAATTCGATAGCCTGTGAGAGCGTGTAAGACGCCACCTCATCAACTGTCCCGAAAGGGTCGCGCGTGCCTTGGAAAATCAACGTAGGAGTCGCGAGGTTTTCCAGATGGGCCGTTCGGAGTTGGTCCGGTTTGGCCGGAGGGTGAAACGGATACCCAAGGCAAATGAGGCCGGCGATTCTGCCGTCCTCGTAGAGTTCATCAGCGACCATGCTCGCAACACGCCCGCCCATCGATTTTCCGCCAATCACCAACCTTCCACTTTCGTTCAGCGCCTCGACGGCGTTCAAATACTCACCCTTGAGCCGATCCGCGGGAGGTGGCGGTTTGCGGCTGCCCTCCGATCGCCGCGCCGCCATATAGGCGAATTCGAAGCGCGCGACTCTTAAGCCTTCCGTTGCCAGCGCCTCCGCGGCGGCAGTCATGGACGCGGAATCCATTGGAGCGCCAGCCCCATGCGCCAGCAACACCGTCGCGCGCGAGCTATCCGGCCCGGAAATGATGAAACTGACGCCCATGAAGAAACCCTATGAGCGTCGGTGTATTTTGTCGAATTCCCTCAAGCGCTTAATAGACCTCTGCCTCGGCAGTTGCATTCCCTGCCAAGCAGACAAATCTCCCTATCAGCGCCCTTAAGGGAGCAGGGACTAACAATTTGATTTTACTGGACAAAAAATGCCGTCTGCCATTTAGTGAGAGAGGTTTCGCAATATGCCCCTGTACCTCCCCATTCAACAACGCGGTGTATCGATCGCATGGTGTTTGAAACATCGACGGACGTCGCCTGCGCCCAGAATCCGATTCTTGTGCTAGGATGCAGCATCAATCCGGACGGGGAGATCCGATATGAACGACCAAACGCCTCAGCGACGCTTGACCGCCACCGATTTCGATCAGGAACTGCTCGATCTCTATGACTACTATGTCCACGGGAAGATCTCGAAAAGGGAGTTCCTGGACCGCGCAGGCAAGTGGGCCGTCGGCGGTTTGACTGCCGCCGCTATTCTCGGCTCTCTCTCACCCAACTACGCGCTCGCCCAACAGGTTTCAGAAGACGATCCGGATATCGACGGAGAGGACATTGTCTACCCAAGTCCGAATGGTACGGGCGACATTACGGCCTATTTCGTCAAACCAGCCGATATCGATCCCGATCGACCGCCTGCTGCCGTGCTCGTCGTTCATGAGAACCGCGGGTTGAACCCCTATATCAGGGACGTGGTCCGCCGCCTCGCGAAAGCCGGTTTCATTGCGATGGGTCCCGACGGCTTGTCTTCACTGGGCGGATATCCGGGCAACGATGATGAGGGTCGCACCATGCAACGCAGTCTCGACCGAGATGCGCTGCTGAACGATTTCTTCGCGGGTTTCGAGTATCTTCAAGCGCTTGAAGGAACAAACGGCAAGGTGGGCGCGACGGGCTTTTGCTACGGCGGAGGCGTCGTCAACAAACTCGCGGTCGCATATCCCGAAATGGCCGCGGGCGTGCCATTCTATGGCGCAGCCCCTGACAGCGCGCAGGTCGCGCAGATCGAGGCGCCGTTGATGATTCAGCTTGCGGCTCTTGATCAGCGCATCAACGCCATGTGGCCCGAATACCAAAAGGCTCTTGAGGAAAACGACAAACGTTACGAAGCCCACATCTATCCGGGCGTGAACCATGGTTTCCACAACGACACCACGCCACGCTATGATGAAACTGCCGCAAACCTCGCTGAAGAACGCATGAAAGCATGGTTTCGGACCTATCTTGCGGGGTGATTTCGCTGTCACTCACGCGCAAGTTCGTTGTCTTATCTGCGGTGCTGCTCGCGCTCGGAACATCGGTTTCGGCACAGACACCGCCATCCGAGCGCGAATTGAACGCTTACGACGGCCTGTTTCGAGCCGCGCATGAGGGCGATGTCGAAGCCATCCGCAGGCTGACAATAAACCAAGGTGCAGACGTCAACGCTCGGGATCGTCGAGGGCGCACGCCTGCGCACGTTGCAGCGTTTGCGTCGCAGGATGATGCGCTTCGTGCATTGGCCGAAGCAGGCGCCGACATGAATGCTTTGGAAGGCAACTCCTATGACGTGGTGACAATCGCGGCCGTGGCGGATGATCCGGAGCTCATGTCATTGGCGATTTCGCTCGGAAATGATCCCGGCCTGACCACCAGCCCATACGAAGGCACGGCTCTGATCGCGGCCGCGCACTTGGGTCACGTGGAGGTGGTGCGGCGCCTGATTGAGGCTGGCGCGCCGCTTGATCACGTGAACAACCTGCACTGGACGGCTGTTATGGAAGCCGTGGTTCTCGGCGACGGTGGAGCCGACCATCTGGCCGTGCTTGACGCCCTTCTCCTTGCGGGCGCTGATCGTTCACTATCGGACCGGCAGGGATTAACGCCGCTCGATCACGCAATGCGTCGTGGCTACGCCGAGATGGCGGACCGACTTAGCGTAAGCGACTAGCTGCGGCCATGAAAGCCGCAGCAAACCGTGGCCTGTGTTTCCGGTCAGGCTATCCGTTCTTGGCCGGACAAGTACTGATCCCAAGGATCGAATAGACTGGGCAGTTGCCGATGAGACCGGTTGCCAATGGCACAATGCCAATCAGCCCCCACAGCGTTTGCGGTCCCACGAATACGAGCGACAAGAGAACGAGACCGAGAATGACCCGAAGTGTGCGGTCAATCGTACCTTCATTTTTGGACATCTGAGAGCCCTCCTTTTCAACAGATGACGAAACCTACCGTATGAACCCCGCTGATCACGGTGACAGAGTCACCGCTCCCCTGCGGCAAGTTGTTCCAATCTCTTTCGATTTCGAAGGGCAATGCCGTCTTCTTCCTGTTCCACCAGACCTGACTTGGCAAACTCGGCGAGCCGCCGCGTGACATACGCTCTGCCCGAGGCAGTTTCGGCCGCAAGCGCAGAGTGCGTCGTGGCGACGAAGTCACCTGAACCGGCCATTCGGAGCAACACTTTCGCAAGTCGCGCATCGAAGCTCGTTAGTGCGACCTCCTCCACCAGCCGCTGGTATTCGGCAAACCGCGTCGCAACAGATGCCATGATCCGATCGCGGAATTCCGCGTCATCGGCGAACTTCTTGTGGAATTCGTTGGCCGGAACCAATTCACCGGCAATCTCTGTCTCGGCGACGCCCTCGGCGCCATAGGGCTCACCATTGATCAGGCAAGACAGCGTTTGAAGGCAGATTTCACCTGAACGCACCCGATAGAGTACCACTTCGCGGCCGCTTGGACCGGCCAGCGTAACCTTGATGGTCCCCTCCTTGAGCACAACGAAGCCCGGGCAAGCCTGGCCGCGTTGAAAGATGATCTGACCCTTCGGCACGTTCAGTTTCCGAATACCCGGCATTCTCCTCTCCGCTGCGACTGCCATTCATCCCACGCCCGGAAGCGGAGCATAAACAAGTGCCGCTGACCATAAAGATTTGACGCCATGGCAAGTTCAATCCATCGGATCTCTTCAAGGCGTGTCGAGGCACCGAATAGAGATGCGGTGCAGTCGAGGATCGTGCGATTTGCGCGTCGGCTCCATCCTGACCAAGAATTTCGCCAGCCCGAGGCGACGGACGGCTGCTTTTTCCGCCGCACACCAACAAAGCGTTCGGCTCAATCGGGAGTCTTAGAAAGATTTGGGGCTTACCCACACCAGACAATGCCAAATAGTATCAAGAGAAGCCCGGACGAAGACGTCGTCGGTACGGTGCTCGTGCAATCTGGCTTATCGACGCGAGAGAAAGGCCTTTGGAATGGAACATAGCTTGGATGGAAAAGTCGCTCTTGTAACCGGCGCCAGTTCCGGCATCGGGCGCGCCATCGCGCGCCGTCTTGCCAAATGCGGTTGTCGACTGGTTTTGTCCGGGCGTGACGTGGACAGGCTGAACGCGCTGGTTGCCGAACTCGGAACCGACGCCGTCGCAGCTCCGCAAAACCTTGAACATCAAGACGAGGTCACGCGTCCCTTGGACGTCGCGATCAAAATGTTTGGCCAGCTTGACGTTCTGGTTCTGAACGCCGGGCTTTTCAGCAACGCTGCATTTGAAGAAGAGCGGATCGAAGCCTCGCAAAGCATGATCGATGTGAATTTCGCCAGCGTGGTTCGCCTTTCTCACGCGGCTTTGCCGTTGTTGAAACGGCGCGACAGTGCCGAGATTCTCGGGATCGGATCGATTGCCGGTGTCTCCGACATGCGAAATGAAGCTGTCTACTCGGCAACAAAGCACGCTCTGAACGCTTTCCTGCGCTCGCTTCGTCGTCAGGTCGCAAATGACGGC
>JASJDQ010000229.1 GCA_030065075.1 Paracoccaceae bacterium
CCGATCCGCATCAACTGGTCATAGCGGTAGCGCGGCACCACGGCCTTCACCATCGCGAAGAGGAAGAAGAAGAACGCCATTTTCGCGACCATCCAGAGCGGGCTGTCCGGGATGAACGGGATGGGCGAGAGCCAGCCGCCGAAGAACAAGAGGCTGATCAGCGCGCACATCAGGAAGATCGCGATGTACTCGCCGGCCATGAACAACAGGAAGGGTGTCGAAGAGTACTCCACCTGATAGCCCGCAACCAGTTCCGACTCTGCTTCCGGCAGGTCAAACGGTGGGCGGTTGGTTTCGGCGAGCGCACTGATGAAGAAAAGCACCACCATCGGCAGGTGCGGCAGCCAATACCAGCTGAAAAGCCCATAGTTCCCGTCCTGCGCCTGCACGATCTGACCGAAGTTCATCGACCCGCTGGTGATGATCACACCGATGATGATTAGGCCCAGCGAGACCTCGTAAGAAATCATTTGCGCCGCCGACCGCAGGCTGCCGAGGAACGGGTATTTCGAGTTCGACGCCCAGCCGCCCATGATCACGCCATAGACCTCCAAAGAGGAGACCGCGAAGACGAACAGGATCGCGACGTTGATGTTGGCCAGGACCCATGTGTCGTTGAAGGGGATCACGGCCCAGGCGACCATCGCCAGCACGAATGAAATCAATGGCGCCAGGATGAAGACGGTTCTGTCTGCGCCTGCCGGGATGACGTTTTCCTTGACGACATACTTCAGAGCATCCGCGACCGTCTGCAACAGGCCCCAGGGCCCGACAACATTCGGCCCGCGCCGCATCTGCACGGCGGCCCAGATCTTGCGGTCGCCATAGACAAGGAACAGCAGGCTGATCATGACAAAGGCCACGACCAGAAGCGTCTGCGCCGCGACCAGCACCACGATGCCAAGGGGTGTCGTCAGGAAGTCTGCCATGTAACCTCTTGTTCCCTATGGTCAGGCGAGGATTTTGCCCCGCCTCCCTTAACCGCATCTGGGTCCGGATTGCCAGTCATGAATGCCGCCCGTTAACCCTTTTCTTCTTCACTCTGCCGCAAGCTTGCCCGCCTTCCGGTCCCGCACCCCCGCCTGCAGTTCGGCCATCAGGGTCGAGGCCCGCAGGATCGGGTTGGTCAGATAGTGGTCCGTGATGGCCAGACCGAACTCGCCCGAGCCTTCGCCAGCGGCGTCAATTGGCTGCCAATCGTTCACTGGCACCGTGTCGATGGCCTTCAGATGCGGCACATCCTCGACCAGTTTCGCACGTAGTTGCGCAAGGCTGTCGAACGGCAGCGTCTGACCCATCTCGGCCGACAAGGCCCGCAAAATGGCCCAGTTTTCCTTGGCCTCGCCCGGCGGGAACCCGGCCCGCATGGCAAGCTGCGGACGGCCCTCGGTGTTGACGAACAGGCCGTTTTCCTCGGTCCAGGCGGCTGCCGGCAGGATGATATCCGCCCGGTGCGCGCCGCGGTCGCCGTGGCTGCCCTGATAAATCACCGTCGGCCCGTCGGGGATATCGATCTCATCCGCGCCCAGACTATAGACGACCGACGCGCCGTCCAACGCGCCTTCGACGCCGCCTGCGTTGACTGCGCCAAGATCCAGTGCTCCGACGCGGCTTGCTGCCGTGTGCAAAACCAAGAACTTCGATTGCGCCTTGTCGGCGGCCTTCATCGCATCCGCCAGCACGCCCTTGCCGCCGTCCAGCGTCAATGCGCCCTGACCCACGATCATCACGCCTGGAACACCGCGCTTGTCACTGTGATCCATCGCCGCCAGTTCGGAAAGTGCTTCGCGGCCCGTACCGATGTGCGTGTAATCATAGGTCAGATCGACAGGCTGGCCGATCAACGCAACCTTCGCGCCTTTCGCCCATGCTTTTCGGATACGCGCGTTCAAAACGGGTGCCTCGGCCCGCGGGTTCGTGCCCACAAGCAGGATCATTTCGGCATTTTCAATATCTTCGACCGATGCCGTGCCCACATAGGCCGAGCGATTGCCCGCGGGCAGCTTGGCCCCGTCCAACCGACATTCGATGACACCCTTGTCGCCGATCAACTCTTTCAGCGCATAGACCGCCTCGACCGGGGCCAGATCGCCCACCAGACCGGCGACTTTGCCGGACTGCATGGCCTCGGCCGCCTTCGACAAAGCCTCGCCCCAGCTTGCCGGGCGCAGTTTGCCGTTCTCGCGGATGTAAGGTTTGTCCAAGCGCTGGCGGCGAAGGCCATCCCACGCATAGCGGGACTTGTCGCTCAGCCATTCCTCGTTCACGCCGTCGTGGTTCCGCGGCAAAATCCGCATGACCTCGCGGCCTTTCGTGTCGACGCGGATGTTCGACCCCAGCGCATCCATCACGTCGATGCTTTCCGTCTTGGTCAGCTCCCAGGGCCGCGCGGTAAACGCATACGGCTTCGACGTCAGCGCGCCCACCGGGCAGAGATCGACGATATTGCCCTGCATCTCGCTGTCGAGCGTCTGACCCAGATAGCTCGTGATCTCGGCATCTTCGCCACGACCGGTCTGGCCCAGTTCGGGCATGCCCGCGACCTCGGTTATGAAGCGAACGCAGCGCGTGCAGGAAATGCACCGCGTCATCGCCGTGCCGACCAATGGCCCGAGGTCCATGTTGTCGACGGCGCGTTTCGGCTCGCGGAAGCGGCTGAAGTCCACGCCGTAAGCCATGGCCTGGTCCTGCAAATCGCATTCGCCGCCCTGATCGCAGATCGGGCAGTCCAGCGGATGGTTGATCAGCAGGAACTCCATCACGCCTTCGCGCGCCTTCTTGACCATCGGCGAGTTTGTCTTGACGACAGGCGGCTGCCCTTCCGGCCCGGGGCGCAGGTCGCGCACTTGCATTGCACAGCTCGCGGCAGGCTTCGGCGGCCCGCCTACGACTTCCACCAGACACATCCGACAGTTTCCGGCGATCGACAGACGCTCGTGATAACAAAAACGGGGAATTTCAATCCCCGCCTGTTCGCATGCCTGAATGAGGGTCAGAGCCGGATCAACTTCGATCTCGACGTCGTCAATTACGATCTTCTTCAGATCGGACATGGGCAACGGTTCCCTTGACTGCAACAGCCACGGAAACCGGCCCTTCTACTTGACCCGAAGGAGTCGTCCCGCAGCGCTGCCCTTGGCTATTTCTTCGCGGCCCACAGTGCAATAGCCTTCCGGCGTTTCCGGTGTCGCACCACGCTTGGCCAGATCGGCGCGGATCCTGGCCTTCAGCTTCTCTTTTTCGGCCTTATTGTCCTGAAGCTCATCAATATCTTCAGAGGAATAACCGGCATTGCGCGCATATCGCTCCAGCGATCGCAGGTAGCTGATGGCCCGGAATATTCGTGGCTCTATGGAATCGCATTTCTTGCGCACTTCATCGGCCAGCCCAATCGCATAAAATCCGCTTAGAACCCGCTGGTCCTTATGCAGGGGCTGCAGGGCCAGAACCGGCGTGGCCAGCGCACTCAAGGCGACAATCGTAATCAGTTTTCGCATCTATACGTCTCATTACTTATGGGTACGCGCAGAACCCGCTCTCTGCCGCACCCGCGCACCTGATATAGGGCCGATCCGCTCGCATCGGGAGGACCCCGGCGCCCAAGCGGCGGGAACTCGCGAAGACTGCGGCGAACAGCCAATCAAGCATATGTTTTTTCTTGCTTTTTCCGATCTCACGAATTGTGAGAAGTGTTTCGATACGTGTCCAAGTCGCGAGGCCGAAGGTGTCGGCCCCGCAAAAGACCAAATCAGATCAGGTATTTACCGATGTTGGTGCCACGCGCCTTTTCGCGCTTGCCGGCGGCGCACCAGCTCCGCTCGCTCGACGGATCGATGTTGCGCTCCACCACCATCGTCAGCGCCTTGCGCTGAATGGTCGAGTCGCGCTTCATGTTTGCCGAAGCAACGGTAAGGTCGCGCGGCGTGTAGCCCGCACGCGCCATGTTGCGCGCATAGGACATCATGATGCGGTCTTCACGCGCTTGATTATAGCGGTAATAGCGGCACTCCTCCGCGATCGTCTCTGCCAGTGCGGCCTCCATCGCCGCGTCAACAAAGCTCGGCGGCAAAGCCTTTACGGGCCCCTGCGACGAAGCGCAGGCCGAAAGTGTCAAACCAAGGCCCACGGCCACAATGAATTTCCGATGATTTTTCATGCTCAAGTCCAGTCGAAAATGCCGCCCGGTTAACCGTTAGGCAGCATTTACGGCAGGAAAAGGGCCAAGCATTGACCTTTGCATGCGCCCGAACGGGCGCTTAACGCCGCCGATCGCGCAAAGGGTGGACGCCCCGAAACGCCTTCCGCAGAAAGGCCAGCATCATGATCCCGCCGACAAATCCCAGCGCTGCAACGGCACCCCAACCCCAGATCGGCACCATCCCGGCATTCAGAGCCAGAACCGATCCCCAAACGGGCACACCGACAATGCCGATCGTGATCGCGGCCGCCAAAAGGCTCAGAAACCCGTCCCAAATCCGGATCATCGCGCGACGCAACGCCCGTTAAAGATCATGTCCTGCCCGTCCCGGGCAAAGGCCCAGTCCCCGGTCGCCGGGTCAATGACCCAGCGCGTGTCCGAACCTCCGAAGGTTGTCAGGCAATAGCGGGTCGCTGGAAATCGCACGCTTTCACGCACATCATCGACCGTCGCGCCGCCGGCGCGCACGCGCACCGCGAAGTCGCGCCGATCCTCACCGCGGGCCAGCGCAGCCCGGAAGGGCAAGGCCACGGCCGACTGGCCACCGCCGCCGAAGAGCCGCTCTCGCACGCTGGCACACCCGCTGACCGCAAACGCCAAAATCGCGAAAATGATCCATCGTTTCAGCGCCATGGCCCCTCCCGTTCAGGCGCGGTGTAGCACGTCCTGGCGCGCGCGTAAAAGGGTCAGTTCAAGACAAGCTCGCACTGAAACCGGCGTATCCCATCCTCTTGCCGCGATGGCATGGCAACAAGGAACAGACCAATCCGTTGGTCCCGCGTGAAACTGCCATCTTGCCCGACGCTGCGTGCTGGCTCACTTTCAGACAGCAGGCAGGCCCCGGATGCCTCAACGATCACCGGGTCGTCCGCCAACTCGGAAGACGCCTTTTGATCGCCATCTCGTCCCGAGGACGGCGCATCACCGCATCCGGCGCCAACGCTCCAGACACCGCTGCCTGCCGCATAGGTGAATTGACACGGCCCCGTCAGCACGCTGCCCTTGGGTTCGGGATCAAACAGGCTCAATTGACGGAAGCCGAGTGTCACGGCACAGCCGCCGCGTCTGCCACAGACTTCTTCCAAGACAGCTTGATCGATGGCCATGGCGTTCGCGCCGCCCGTCGACCGCGCGCTCAGCACGAAACTGGCCCGACCGATGGCGCGCCCTTCTTCACGGGTTACCTCGCCATCGACATTGGAATAGGCCGCTGGAAGCTCGGTCATCTTGCTTTCGATCTCATCCAGACGGCGCTTCAGGGCGGCATTTTCCCTTTGCAGCTTGTCGAGTTCCCTCACGAGGCACCGAAGCGTACGAAGGACATCGAAATCATCCAGCGCCGCGGCCCCTCTGATCTGGAAATTGCAGTTGCTGGCAGTTGACGCCTGCGGCAACGCGCAGGCCATGCTGCAAACGAACAGAAATACGCCAATACCACGCAACGCGCTCACTCTGCCGCGATGGACGCCCCACGTTTGTGCTTGATGCGGTCTTCGATCTCGTCGCGGAAGTGCCGGATCAGGCCCTGGATCGGCCAGGCCGCCGCGTCACCCAACGCACAGATCGTGTGGCCCTCGACTTGCTTGGTGACGTCCAGAAGCATGTCGATTTCCTCGACCTCCGCCTCGCCTCTAACCAGCCGGTCCATGACGCGCATCATCCAGCCTGTGCCTTCGCGGCACGGCGTGCACTGGCCGCAGCTTTCATGCTTGTAGAACGCCGAGAGCCGCCAGATCGCCTTGATGATGTCGGTCGAGTTGTCCATCACGATGACGGCCGCCGTGCCCAGACCCGACTTCTGCTCTCTGAGCCAGTCGAAATCCATGATAGCGTCGTCCTTCATCACGTGGCCCGGCAAGCAAGGCACGGACGATCCGCCCGGGATGACAGCCTTCAAGTTCTTCCAACCGCCCCGGATGCCGCCGCAATGCTTCTCGATCAGTTCCTGAAAGCTAATCGACATGGCCTCTTCCACGACGCACGGGTTTTCGACATGTCCGGAAATCGCAAAGAGCTTTGTGCCCGCATTGTTCGGACGCCCAAAACCTGCAAACCAGTCCGCTCCCCGGCGCAGGATCGTCGGCACCACCGCGATGGACTCAACGTTGTTCACCGTCGTCGGGCATCCATAAAGGCCCGCCCCCGCCGGGAACGGCGGCTTCATGCGCGGCATGCCCTTCTTGCCTTCAAGACTTTCCAGAAGCGCCGTTTCCTCGCCGCAGATATAGGCCCCGGCGCCATGGTGCAGGTACAGATCGAAGTCCCAGCCCGACCCGGCGGCGTTCTTGCCCAGAAGCCCGGCGTCATAGGCCTCGTCAATCGCGATCTGAAGCGCCTCGCGCTCGCGAATGTATTCGCCGCGCAGGTAAATGTAACAGGTGTTCGCGCTCATCGCGAAACTGGCGATCAGGCAGCCTTCGATCAGCGTATGCGGATCGTGGCGCATGATCTCGCGGTCCTTGCAGGTGCCGGGCTCG
>JASJDQ010000230.1 GCA_030065075.1 Paracoccaceae bacterium
GGCTCACCCCGGGATATTTCGAGGTCGATGGAAACGCAGGCGATCAGCCCTTGAGCATGCGCAGTGCTTCTTCAAGGTCGATGGCCCCGTCGTAGAGCGCGCGGCCCGAGATCGCGCCCGAGATGACGCCGGTTTCCTTGAGGCGGGCGAGGTCCTCCATCGAGGAGACGCCGCCAGACGCAATCACCGGTACCGACACGGCGCGGGCCAAAGCCTCGGTCGCGGCGACGTTCGGCCCGCCCATCGCGCCGTCGCGGTCGATATCCGTGTAGATGATGGCCGCGATGCCTGCGTCTTCGAAGGCGCGGGCCAGGTCCGTGACGGTCATATCCGTTTCCTCGGCCCAGCCACGTGTGGCGACCTTGCCGCCGCGCGCGTCCAGGCCGACGGCGATCTGCCCCGGAAAGGCTTTTGCGGCGTCCCGTACGAGGCCCGGGTCTTCGACGGCCACAGTGCCCAGGATGACGCGGGCAAGCCCCTTCGAAAGCCAGGTCTCGATCGTTTTCATGTCGCGGATGCCGCCGCCCAGTTGCGCCGGGATCGTAAGCGCCCCGAGGATGTTCTCGACCGCCTCGGCGTTCACCGGCGCGCCCGCGAATGCCCCATTGAGATCGACGATGTGTAGCCACTCGGCCCCTGCTGCCTGAAAGGCCGCCGCTTGTGAGCCAGGATCGTCGTTGAAGACCGTCGCGGCCTCCATTTCGCCTTTCAGAAGGCGAACGCATTCGCCGTCTTTCAAATCGATGGCGGGGTAGAGGATCATGGGGCTGGGCCTTCCTGGCGATTTTCGCCGCCCTCTTGGCCCAATAGGAGAGAGAACGGCAAGTTAAAAATTGTGTCCCAACGTCACACTTGCCTGACGTGGGGTTACCTCGTCAGTGTCGCGGCAATTCTACGGGAGGACGACACCATGAAATCGAAAGCCTTCATTGCCGCTCTGGGTATTTCGCTGGCCGGGCCGGCTTTCGCGGACCCGGTTCTGGGAACCTATCAGACCCAGCCCGGCGACAGCGGCAACTACGCCCATGTCGAGATATATCAATGCGACGCGAACATCTGCGGCGTGATCCGCAAGGCCTTCAATGGCTCTGGTAGCCCGATCAAAAGCGACACTGTTGGCAAGCGGATGATCTGGGGCATGAAGCCTCAGGGCGGAGGCAAGTACGCGAAAGGCAAGATTTGGGCGCCGGATCGCGACAAGACCTATAGCTCGAAGATGGAATTGAACGGATCAAGCCTGAAGGTCTCCGGTTGCGTGATCGGCATCTGCCGCGCTCAGACGTGGCGCAAGGTCAACTGACCGGCCGGTTCTTGAAAGACCAGAGGATGCGGTTGGCCCCGCACCGCCGGCGGCAGACACTTTGATCGCCGCCGCACGGTGTTTGTCCGGATCTGTCCAAGTGCCCTGAAACGGCTTTCATGCCTCTCGCCAAGGCCGTTGGTCACCAATGTGGCTCATCTAGAAAACGCGAGCAACTTTTTCTGGCATCCAAGGCTGCAGCACCGCTGCCAAACCCGGCCAGGTCTGAGGACTGTATTGAACTCGCCTTGCGGTTCCTCTCAAGGCCTTGGGATATATACAAAAATGGAAGCTACGCGGTCCGTCAGGCGGCGCTTAGACTGGCATTTTCAGAGCCACTGACGTTCACGCCGGACGGGGCGTATGGTACATCATAAACGACCTTACCCTTCAGGGTGTTAGGGGCCTTTACGACGAAAAAGTGCGAGATGGTGCTGCTGGAGAGAATTGAACTCTCGACCTCTCCCTTACCAAGGGAGTGCTCTACCTCTGAGCTACAGCAGCCAAGTGCATTCAAGCGTGGCGCGGGATACTGGCAATCCAACGTTCTTGCAAGCCAAAAGCGCCCTTGTCTTCGGGAATTCCACGGCAGCGTGCTGTGCGCTTGCGATCGGGCTTTGGAACCCGACACCTGGTTGTCTGGACGGGTTTCCGCGCCTCATGTAACAGAGGGGCATGAGCGGAAAAACGAAGGCATCGGGCAAATCCGGTAAAACGCGCGAGGACCGGCTGAAAACGGCGTTGAAGGCGAACCTTCAACGGCGGAAGGCGCAGGCAACCGCGCGCAACGAGAAAAGCAAGAACGAAAAGGCAGGCTGATGGATTCGATTGTAGTGACGGGTGGGTCGGAACTGACCGGCCAGATCCCGATTGCGGGCGCCAAGAACGCCTGTCTGGCACTGATGCCGGCAACACTTCTGACCGAAGAGCCGCTGACACTGATGAACGCACCGCGTCTGTCGGACATCAAGACGATGACGCTTCTGCTACAATCCCTTGGCTCCGAGGTCCAAAGCCTGGCCGACGAACGCGTGATCGCCATGTCGTCGCTCGGCCCGCTTTCGACCACGGCGGACTATGACATCGTCCGCAAGATGCGCGCGTCCAACCTGGTGCTGGGGCCGCTTCTGGCACGCGAAGGAGAGGCGGTCGTCTCGCTTCCGGGCGGCTGCGCCATCGGCGCGCGGCCGATGGACATACACATCACCGCGCTCGAAGCCCTCGGGGCCGAGATCGAATTGCGCGACGGCTACCTTCATGCCAAGGCGCCCGGCGGATTGAAGGGCGCCCGCGTACCATTCCGGTTCGCCTCGGTCGGTGCGACCGAGAACACGTTGATGGCCGCGACGCTCGCCAAGGGCACGACGGTGATCGAAAACGCGGCGCGCGAGCCCGAGATCATCGATCTTGCGGCATGTCTTTCGAAGATGGGGGCCCAGATCGAGGGGGCCGGGACCTCGACGATCGAAGTGCAGGGGGTCGACCGGCTGGGTGGGGCCACGCATTCGGTCGTGACCGACCGGATCGAATTGGGAACCTACATGCTGGCGCCCGCGATTTGCGGCGGCGATATCGAGTGCCTGGGCGGTCGGCTGGACCTTGTGACAGCTTTCGCCGAAAAGCTGGATGCGGCGGGCATTTCCGTGGAAGAAACCGAGGCTGGCCTGCGCGTTGCGCGTAAGAACGGGCGGGTGACGGCCATCGATGTCTCGACCCAGCCGTTCCCCGGGTTTCCGACCGATCTGCAGGCCCAGATGATGGCTCTGATGTGTACGGCGGACGGGGTCAGCCATCTGGAAGAAACGATTTTCGAGAACCGTTTCATGCATGCGCCGGAGCTTTTGCGCATGGGGGCCGACATAGAGGTGCACGGCGGGACGGCGACGGTCACCGGCGTCGAGCGCCTGAAAGGCGCGCCGGTGATGGCAACAGATTTGCGCGCCTCGGTGTCGCTCATCCTTGCTGGTCTGGCGGCGGAAGGCGACACGGTCGTGAACCGGGTCTATCACCTGGATCGCGGTTACGAGCATGTCGAAGAGAAGCTCGGTGCTGTTGGCGCAAAGATCGAACGGGTGCCAGTGGAATGACGGAAGACGCCCGTTTCGAGGACGGGGCCGAACGCCCACTTCGGCTAAGAGCCGAGGACGCCGAAGACCTGGCGGTTGTGGCGGCGCTGGTGCAGGACGCGGTCCTGCCCGCAAGCGAGATGCGCTGGCGGCGGCGGGAGCGGCGGTTCGTGTGCTTGCTGAACCGCTTCCGCTGGGAAGATAAAGCGGTGGCCGAAGCCCGTGGGCGCGGGGTCGAACGGGTGCAGAGCCTGCTCGTGCTCGGCGACGTCATGCGCGTCGCGCAACAGGGGATCGACGCACGCGATAGCGAAACGGTCTTGTCGCTTCTCGACGTCGGTTTCGAGCCGGGCGAGGACGGCACGGGCCGGATCGTTTTGACCTTTGCCGGAGATGGCGCTGTTGCGCTCGATGTCGAGGCCGTGAACCTGACGCTGCAGGACGTGACCCGACCTTATCTTGCGCCGTCGGGGCAGGCGCCGTCCCACCCAGAGTAAGCATTCTCTGACACAGAAAAAGCATCCGAAAGTGAGGCATTTTCGGTGACGAAGTCCGTCACGGACTTCAGTCCAGAATTTACGTCAAATTCCGGTGCCCCTTGAGAGATCGCCGCAACGCCAGTACACCCGGGCCGCACGAACAGGGGACCCGCCAATGCCGCAGTTTCTGGACACCAACGAACCGGACTTCGAACCCCGGTTTCGCGCGCTCTTGTCGATGAAACGCGAAGAGGCGGCGGACGTGAACGCCACCGTTGCAGACATCATCGCAGATGTTCGCGCCCGCGGCGACGCGGCCCTTTTCGAGCTGACGGCCAGGTTCGACCGCTTCGAACTGACGCCCGAGACACTCAAGATCAACGACGACGATGTCATGCGCGCGATGGAGAGCGTGACGGACGCCGAACTGGACGCGCTGGAACTGGCGGCGTCGCGGATCAGGGAGTATCACCAACGCCAATTGCCTCGGGACGAGAAATGGACCGATCAGACCGGCGCGATGCTTGGCTGGCGCTGGACGCCGATTGCGGCGGCAGGCATCTACGTGCCGGGCGGGCTGGCAACCTATCCGTCGTCTGTCCTGATGAACGCCATCCCGGCGAAGGTGGCCGGTGTCTCTCAACTGGATATGGTGGTGCCGACGCCCGACGGCGCGATCAACCCGCTGGTTCTTGCCGCCGCGCGCATGGCGGGCGTGGACCGCATCTACCGCATCGGCGGCGCGCAGGCGGTCGCAGCCCTTGCCTATGGCACCGAAAGCGTCCGCCCGGTCGACAAGATCACCGGGCCGGGCAATGCCTTCGTGGCAGCGGCGAAACGGCAGGTCTTCGGCACGGTCGGCATCGACATGATCGCGGGCCCTTCCGAGATCCTCGTCATCGCGGATGCCGAAAACGATCCGGACTGGATCGCCATCGATCTGCTTTCCCAGGCCGAGCACGACGAAAGCGCCCAGTCCTTACTCATCACGACCGATGCCGCCTTCGGACAGAAGGTCGCCGCCGCCGTCGAAGCCCGGCTGACCACGCTCGAACGTCATGCGATTGCGGGTGCCAGTTGGCGCGACTACGGGGCCGTCATAACCGTTCAGAACCTCGGAGAAGCGGCGGCTCTGACAGACGACATCGCGCCCGAGCACCTCGAGCTTTGCGTCGCCAACCCGGGTGCCCTCGCCGACAACATCACCCACGCCGGGGCCATCTTCCTGGGCGCCTGGACGCCCGAGGCCATCGGCGACTACATCGGCGGGCCGAACCACGTGCTGCCGACGGCCAGATCGGCGCGCTTTTCGTCCGGGTTGTCGGTTCTGGACTTCATGAAGCGCACAACGATTGCCGAGATGACGCCCGGGTCGCTCGCCGAAATCGGCCCGGCCGCGGAGACGCTTGCCAAAAGCGAAAGCCTCGAAGCCCACGGATTGAGCATTCGCGCGCGCCTTGACCGGCTTAATGAATAGAAGACCCTAGCGCCGCGCGGTGCGCGCGTTCAGCGCCCCCTCGACGCGAATGATCCGGATTTGCGCCAGATCCTGCGGCGACAGCGCGCGCGCCGCCGTCAACTCGCGCGAGCGCACGGTCGAAACTGGTCGCGGACCGTCGGGCGGAAACGCGCGGAAGACATAGACCATCGCACCATTCACCGGCGCATCCTCTGCCGCAACCAGCGCTGCATCGTACCAGCCTTGCGTCGGTGGCAGGGCGGTCGCCCGCACGATGGCACCCGTTGGCGTGCGTTCCACCACCAATTCCGTGATCTGCGCCACGCGTGCGCGCGGATCGGTCTCCACGACCTCGACGGTTTCCACACCCTCTTCCTCGCCGCCGCCGAACCAGTTGAACGGGTTCAACCGGCTGTCCGCGACGCGGGCGCATCCCCCAAGGACGATGGCGGTCGCAAGCACCAGGATCAGGCGATGTGGCATAGTTGTCGGCCCCTCTGTCGTGCCCCAAGTGCTAGCGGATTGAGAAGGCCTTGGAAAGCACGACTGGACGCGGGCGCGCTTCCGACATACCTCAGGCCCATGGCACGCGCAGAATTTGAAGAGATCGCCGACACCTTCGACTTCCTCGACGATTGGGAAGATCGCTATCGGCATGTCATCGACATGGGCAAGGCGATGGAGCCTCTGCCCGAAAGCCAACGCATCCCGGCAACTAAGGTCGATGGTTGTGCCAGTCAGGTCTGGCTGGTGCCCGAGATCGACGGGTCAGGTGCGGGGGCGCGGTTCCGGTTCAAGGGCGACAGCGACGCAATGATCGTGCGCGGCCTGATTGCCGTGCTGATCGCGCTCTACGACGGGCTGACGCTGGACGAAGTGAGCGCCGTCGACGCCCCCGCCGAACTGGCGCGCCTCGGGCTGGACGAACACCTGTCAGCCCAACGCTCGAACGGGTTGCGTGCCATGGTTCAGCGCATCCGCGACATCGCCAAGGCGGCGCGCGCAGCATAGCGACGGGCCCCATGCCCGCCGCGCCCGGCCCGCGGCGCGGCCAGACCAAGCCATAGGGAAAGCCAAGCGAAAGCAGTCAGGCCGACCAGCGGCGGGACGGTAGACCTCGTTGACAAAGCCTCTTTCCCAACGGCGCGTGAGGGCAGGGCAAACACCGTATCAGTGAAATAGGCGGGACGGTCGTAGGACGCTGGATCAATCCACGGGGCTTGGGTTGCGGCCCGGGACAAGGGGGCTGAGGCAAGACACAGACAGGCTGCGATAACTATCAAACGCACGTTGTTGAGGCACTTCCTTTGAACGCCCTCCTTGTCGCGCACCTATGGTTGACACCGGGTTAAGAT
>JASJDQ010000231.1 GCA_030065075.1 Paracoccaceae bacterium
GGCAAGCTGCGAGCCGCCGTTGAAGCCGAACCAGCCGAGCCACAGGATGAACGTACCCAGCGTGGCAAGTGCCAGGTTCGAACCGGGCATCGGATGCACCGCGCCGTCCTTGTACTTGCCGATCCGCGGGCCAAGGATGATGGCACCGGCAAGCGCCGCCCAGCCGCCGACAGAGTGCACGACCGTCGAGCCTGCGAAGTCGAGGAAGCCCCACTGGCTGTCAAGGAAGCCGCCACCCCATTTCCAGGAGGCCTGGATCGGATAGATGAAGGCAGTCAGCAGGATCACGAAGATCAGGAACGGCCACAACTTGATCCGCTCGGCAAGAGCACCCGACACGATCGAGGCCGTGGTTGCACAGAACATCAACTGGAAGAAGAAATCCGAACCTGTCGAGGCATAGCTGTAGTCGTCAGCCGCGTCGGAGGAGATGCCAACCGCTTCCAGAACCGCCGGAGCGAAGAGGATGCCAAGGTAGCCGCCTTCTTCGTCGGACCCGATCGACCAGCTCCCTAGCGGGTACATCAGATTGTAGCCGATCAGGTAGTAGAAAATCGCCGCCAGCGAAAACAGGCCGATGTTCTTGGTCATCTGCATGGTGACGTTCTTGGAGCGCACCAGGCCGCCTTCGAGCATGGCAAAGCCCGCGGCCATCCAGAACACGAGGAAGCCGCCAATCAGGAACAGCAGCGAGTTGAAGATGAACACCGTATCGGTCGAGGCGTTCACGCCAGGGGTCGGCCCATCCTGAGCCAAAGCGAGCGACGGAAGCGTCGCGGCCAGCACGGCAGCCGAAATGAGTATCGAGGATTTCATTGGTCTTGGTCCCTTTCCCAGAACGCTCAGATCGCGTCTTCGTTGGTTTCACCGGTCCGGACACGCAGCGCCGAGGCGACATCCAGAACGAATACCTTGCCGTCGCCGATCTTGTCGGTTTTGGCGGTGGTCGCGATGGTCTCGACGACTTGATCGGCCATCGAGTCGGACACCACGATTTCCAGCTTTACCTTCGGCACGAAATTCACGGCGTATTCTGCACCGCGATAGATCTCGGTATGCCCGGACTGCGACCCGAACCCCTTGATCTCGGTGACCATCATGCCGCGTACCCCGATCGAGGTGAGCGCTTCGCGCACTTCTTCGAGTTTGAACGGCTTGATCGCTGCAATGACGAGTTTCATAGATACCCTTCCAGCTTCCTCGCGACGCCCACCGCGCCGCCTTTCGTGGGTGCGAGGAAGAGCGTGAAAGAACGCCGGAACAAGGCGTTGGAGGGCGCTTGGGGGGCGATTTACGCGGTGTTTGGCAGATTTTTTGCACAAATTATGAGCTTTGCATAATTTTTGTGCACAACTGAATCGCGATAATCTTACGGACCCCTGCCGGAAAGGCGCTCCACATCTGCCAAGAGAGGGCGTATTCTGGGGTAAGGCAGGAAAATGGAAAAACGTCATGAGTGGCCCGAAGAGCAGGCGGCCAACGTTGGTCGCCGACAAACGAACAACGCCCAAGAAGAGCAGCCGCAAACCGTCAAAACCGCGAAAGAGCCGCGCAAAAAGGCCCTCTCGCAACCCGATCGTATGGCTTTTCCGGTCCGTCACACGCCTGGTCTGGGGCATCGGCTGGCGCGTCGGCGCGCTCACCGCCATGGCGATCGCGGGGGCCGTCCTTTTTTATACAGCGACGTTGCCGCCGGTCACCGCGCTGCTCGATGGGCGCTCGCGCGGGTCAGTCACGCTGCTCGACCGCGACGGACGCATCTACGCCTGGCGCGGCGAACAGTTCGGCGGGCAAATCACCGCGGAAACCGTGTCGCCGCACCTCAAGAACGCGGTCCTCGCAACGGAAGACAAACGCTTCTATCGTCATTTCGGTGTCTCGCCCCGCGGCATTGCCAGCGCGGTGCGGATCAACCTTCGCGAAGGACGCGGCCCGCTGTCCGGCCACGGCGGCTCGACGATCACGCAGCAGACAGCCAAGCTTCTCTGCCTCGGCGCGAAGTACGACGCAGCCTCGGGCATGAGCGAAACGGAATTCGAAGCCGACTGTCGTCGCACAACGCTTGCCCGCAAGATCAAGGAAGCTGTGTATGCAATGGCGATGGAGGTTCGCTACTCCAAGGACGAAATCCTGACGATCTACCTGAACCGCGCCTATCTGGGCGCCGGCGCGCGCGGCTTCGAAGCCGCCGCCCAGCGCTATTTCGGAATATCGGCGAACGAGCTCTTGCCCGCGGAAAGCGCCATGCTCGCCGGTCTGTTGGTGGCACCCACGCGTTACGCGCCGACCGCGAATCTCCAGCGCTCGCGCGACCGGGCGAACCTGATCCTTGGTCTGATGGAGACCCAAGGCTACCTCTCGCCTGAAGAAACCGCTTTCGCCAAGGCCAATCCAGCCGTTCTCTCGCCCGCAGCCGAGGCCCGCGCGGGCGGCTACTACGCCGATTGGGTGATGGACCAGGGTCCGGCCTTCCTGACCGAGGACACGACCGAAGACGTGGTGGTGCGCACGACCTTCGACCAAAGCATTCAAACCGCCGCCGAAGAAGCGCTTCAGTTCGTCTTCGACACCAAGGTCAAACCCGGCTCAGAAGCCCAGGCCGCGATCGTGGTAATGAGCGCCGATGGTGCCGTGCGCGGCATGGTGGGCGGGCGCAAGTTTCGGGGCGTGGCGGGCCAGTTCAATAGGGCCATCCAGGCCAAGCGCCAAACCGGCTCGGCCTTCAAGCCGTTTGTCTATGCCGCCGCACTCGACCTTGGTTATTCGCCCAACACGACCGTCCGCGACGAGCCGACCTGCTGGGATGTCCCCGGCTCGGGCGAATGGTGTCCTGAGAACTACGACGACAAATTCCACGGTACGGTCACGCTGACCGAAGCGTTCTACCGGTCGCTGAACATCCCTGCCGTGAAGGTTTTCGACCGCGTTGGCCGCGAAGCCGTTGCCAATATCGCCACCGACTTCGGGATCGAAAGTGACCTGGCGGTGGGCCCGGCACTCGCACTCGGCACGTCGGAATCGACACTTCTGGAAATGACTGCAGCCTATGCAGGCATCCTGAACGGCGGGTCCTCGGTCGAGCCCTACGGTCTGATCGAGTTGAAGCTGAAGGGCGAAGACCAGCCGCTTCTGGAACAGGAAGGCGGCATTGGCGAACGCGTGATCACCGAACCCGCGGCAAGGCAACTCGTCTACATGATGAGCCAGGTCATCGAACGCGGCACCAGCACGCGGGCGAAACTGCCGGACGGCCGCCCGGCGGCGGGTAAATCGGGCACGACGCAGGCCGCGCGGGATGCCTGGTTCATCGGTTTCACCGCAGACTACGTGGCGGGTGTCTGGATCGGCTACGACGACAACACGCCCCTGACCGGCGTCACGGGAGGCGGCCTGCCAGCCGAAATCTGGCGCGAAACGATGGTGCGGATCCACGAAACGCTCCCCGTTCGGGAACTGCCAATGACCGTGCCCGACCGGGTGGCAAGCGAGCCGCAAAGCACGCGCAGCCAAAGGCGCCGCAGCAGCGACCAGACGGTCGAGCGTGTCATCCTGAACGTGTTGAACGAAATCTTCGGAAGGTAACAACCCCTGACAGGGCGTTCGTTTATCCCGCCGCCTCGACAAAGGCCCGGATCAACTCGGCATCCTTGACACCCGGCGCACTTTCGACGCCCGAGGCCACATCGACTTGGGTGGCCCCGGTCAGCGCTATCGCCTCGGCCACATTCCCGGGCGTCAGGCCACCGGCAAGCATCCAGGGCGTGCTCCACCGTCGGTTGGCGATCAGGCGCCAGTCGAAGGCAAGGCCGGTCCCCCCCGGCAGATCACCGGACTTGGGCGGCTTGGTATCGACAAGAAGCTGATCGGCCACCGGCGCATAGGTATCTAGCGCCGCGAGGTCTGACGCGTCCGCAATGCCA
The DNA here is from genome assembly GCA_030065075.1 of Paracoccaceae bacterium. Classification (GTDB taxonomy): domain Bacteria; phylum Pseudomonadota; class Alphaproteobacteria; order Rhodobacterales; family Rhodobacteraceae; genus JAJDOD01. Next base: position 3,921 of record JASJDQ010000231.1, read on the forward strand.
ACCGCCTTCATCACCGGCAAACCATAGCGGGCTTTGACCTCTGTCACTCGCTCTGGCGTTTCGGCCCCGTGAAGCTGCAACATATCCAGCGGCACCACATCGGTGATCGCATCAAGCTCCGCATCGTCTGCATCGATGGTCAGCGCCACCTTGGCAACGCCGGGCGGAACCTCCACAGCAAGATCGCGCGCTGCTTCGATGCTGACGTACCGCGAAGACCGCTCGATGAAGTTGAACCCGATATAGGCCGCTCCCGCCTCAACAGCCGCGCTGACGCTCTGGCGGGTGGTCAGCCCGCAAATCTTCACTCGTGTGTTGGGCATGATACCGGATCAGGTGCCGTCAAGAATAGCGAGTACGTCGTCGCCCGACTTGGCCTTCGGATCACCCGCCTGAACTTGCTGCTCCAGCCGCTCGCGTTCCTTCTTCTCGGCGCGGGCTGTCGCGCGGTGCTTTGCCTCGCGCAGCCACTCCCAGACAAAGCCAAAGCAAAGACCGGCCAGAAAGGTCCCCAGAATGACGATGAAGACCGGCAGCGAAAGATCATAATTGATCCCCGCGAGGCGCGCCATTTCATCCGGCAAAAGGCGTAGCGTCATGGCCTCGCGGTTGGCCAGCGCAATCGTGACAAGCACAATCGCGATGACCGCAAGAACCACATACTTGATGAGCCGCATCAGGACTTACCGTTCAACCGATCACGCAGTAGCTTGCCGGTCTTGAAGAAGGGAACGTGCTTTTCCTCGACGGAAACGCTTTCGCCCGTCCGCGGGTTCCGACCGATCCGAGCGTCGCGTTGCTTCACCGAAAAGGCACCGAAGCCGCGCAGTTCTACCCGGTCGCCGCGCGCCATCGCTTCGATGATTTCGTCAAAGATGGTCGACACGATCCGTTCGACATCCCGTTGGTACAGGTGGGGGTTCTCGTCGGCAATCTTCTGCACCAGTTCGGATCGTATCATCACTCCCCCCGTCGAAATTTCTTGTGTCGCCAGAACGGCGAAAGCCATCGTGACTATAGGCCGAACACTCGCGGCGCGAAATATGCCAAGAGCGATAAAAATGTGGAAATCTGGAACTAATGCGCTGAATTCGGTGGAGAAACTTGCCCAATCACAGACATTTGCCCCGAACTTGTGCAACCCGATGTCATTGCTGCGCCGCAGCTAAGCCAGCGATTCGCCTGCCTAGTGGCCGAGCTTCTTGTGGACTTCCTCTAGGTCAATCTGACCGATCGGTTTGGAGTTGCCGGGGTTCTCGAAATCGTAGCGGAACAGCTCGAAGTCCGACTTGTAGATCTCATAGACCAGATGCATCGCTAGATCGTCGAAGAAATCCTCGATCGGATGGGCGCGTTTGGGACCGTGACCTTCGCTCTCGTTGAACCGGGGGATCTCTTCCAGATTGATCGGCACCTTTACCTCGACCTGATCCAGCACGTCCTGCATGCCTTCATTGAATTCCTCTGTCCAGAAGATGCGGTCATAGCGGCCGCCGTTCACGATGAAGGTCGAGATGTGACCGGACATGGCCGACCAGTGGATGTCGGGGTCCATGGGCTTCCGGAAGCGGATGGTGTCGCGCGCGAAAAGCAGGAACCGGCGGAACATCGCGATCTGATCGAAGTCGCCTTCGATCTCGATCCCGTACTGTTGGCTGAGCTGCGGGATCAGGTTCCCGCGATACCGCTGGCCATTCCGCTGAATGCCACAGATCTTGTCAAAGAAGGACGACAGGATACGGGTATAAGGATTGCGGACACAGGTGAAGGCGAAGGTGTGCGCTTCTCGCACGTTCTTCATGATCGGTTCGTGACTGTGGTCCTGCGCCCATTTGTGAAGCCCTTCGCGGGCGTCATGGATATCACCGTCAAAGAACTTGCCGTGATCAGAGTAGTACATGATCTGCCCGATGGTCGAACATGCGCACTTCGGCACGACCCGGTACACCATGCTTTCGCTTAGCGTCATCCATGTGCCAGGAAAACCCATATAGCGAAAAACCTTCTGTTTAACTCTACCTGCGAGTGTACTCGCGAAATCTTGGCACAAAAAAGCAAACTTCGGCTGTTTCTTCAATGCTCGACAGGCGATACACCTCTTGACCGAGGTTTCGGGCAGAAAGGTTAATGAAACGTGGGCCAGATCGCCTACATCCTGTTGTGCCACAAGGACGTGGAGTCAATCGCTCAGCAAGCGACGCAATTGACGGCCGTTGGCGATGCGGTTGCCATTCACTTCGACGCCCGCGCCCCGCGCCAGGACTATGAGCGTTTGCGGAACGCGTTGGACGGCAACCCGAATGTGGTGTTCCCGAAAAAGCGCGTTAGATGCGGTTGGGGCGAGTGGAGCCTTGTTGCCGCCACGCTCGCCGCACTTCGCGCCGCGACAGACGCTTTTCCGAAGGCCACGCATTTCTACATGGTGTCTGGCGATTGCATGCCGATCAAAACGGCAGAATGCGCCCATGATGTCATCGAGCATTCGGATGCCGACTTCATCGAAAGCTTCGATTTCCATGACAGTTACTGGATCAAGACAGGGCTCAAGGAAGAGCGACTGATCTATCGTCACTGGTTCAACGAGCGCAGCCAGGCGAAACTGTTCTATACGTCTTTCAATTTGCAGAAGCGATTGGGCATCACCCGCAAACCGCCCGCCGACCTGCAAATCATGATCGGCAGCCAATGGTGGTGCCTGCGCCGCC
>JASJDQ010000232.1 GCA_030065075.1 Paracoccaceae bacterium
GCCTACGATCTGGTGATCGACGGTGTGGGGTATGCCGCAACGCGGGAGACCGCCTGCGCCGCGGTCGTCCCCGGCGGCGTCATCCTGCATATCGGCCTTGGCGAGGCAGCGGGCGGCATCGACGTGCGCCGCGCGACGCTGCAGGAGATCACCTTCATCGGGACCTACGCCTACACGAAGCAGGACTTCCGCGACACGGCGGCGGCGATTTTCGACGGTCGCCTCGGCGCGCTCGACTGGACCGAGGAGCGGCCGCTTTCCGACGGCAATCGCGCTTTCGAAGACATCCGCGCAGGCCGCGTGGCCGCGCCCAAAATCGTTCTTGTACCTTGAGGGGACGCCAATGAGCATCGACAAGAAAATTACCGAGGACCTCGTCGCCGCGAAGATCGGCTTCGTGACGACCGTGCCCTGCAAACAGCTGGCCGGTGTCATCGACGAGGTCGACAAGCACCCGGACATTTTCCACATTCCCTCGAATAAGGAAGATGAGGGCATGGGGCTTTGCGCGGGTGCCTGGATGGGCGGCACGCGGCCCATGATCATCATGCAGAACACCGCCATCGGCGTGACGATCAACACGCTGGCGACGCTGATCCAGTACTACCGGATGCCGCTGCCGATGCTGATTTCCTATCGTGGGGAACTCCGCGAGCCGGTGGCCTGCCAGGTCGAAATGGCCGTCCATACCAAGGCCTTGCTGGATGAAATGAAAATTCCGACCTACCATTTCCACAAACAAGCGGACGCGGACGAGCTTCCGATGATCCTCGACTATACCTTCATGTGCAACAAGCCGGTCGCCATCCTGACCGATGCCAACTTCTGGGGAGGCTACGGCGACCAATGATCCGTTCCGAAGTCCTGAAAGAAATCGCTCCGATCCTTCGGGATCATCTGGTGGTCTGCAACATTGGCATTCCCAGCCAGGAGCTGCACGCGATCGACGATCAACCGACCAACTTCTATATGCTGGGCACGATGGGCCTGGCCTCATCTATCGGTCTTGGGCTGGCGCTTGTTCAAAAGAAACCGGTGATTGTCATCGACGGTGATGGTTCGGTTCTGACGAACCTTGGCACGCTGCCGACCATCGGCAACAACGTCGCCGACAACTACATCCTGATGATCATCGACAATGGGTCTTATGGCTCCACCGGAGACCAACCGACCTATACCGGCAAAAGGACCGATCTGGCGGGCATGGCGCGCGCAGCGGGGTGCGAAAACGTGGTCGAAGTGCAGGATGTCGACACCGGCAAAGCCCTGACGGAAGCGTTGGAGAGCGGCAAGCAGACGGTCATGGTCGTCAAATGCGACAGCGGCAATGCGAAGAACCCGGTGATCACGATGGATCCGGTGACGATCCGCGACCGGTTCATGGGCGCAGTGAAAGCCTGAGCGCTGGCCTTGGCCGTCAGTCCTTCTTCGGTAGATCGTCCGCCACATCCACCACGCGGCCGCCGTAGTGGAAGTGGCTGAGCGACGCCAACTCTTCTGGCAGGTCGCCAAGCGACTTGGTGATGAGGTGCTGTGACACCACACGCCAATCCATCTTGTTGGTGTTGTAAATGACTGTGCCGCAGTTCCGGCAAAAGACCTTCTTCATTGTCAGTGACGGGTGCTGAAACACCTGTAGTTGCTCTGAGCCTTTCGTGACCGCGACCTGATCGGCGTTCCAGGCGGTGACAGAATGGTAAGGGGTGTCCAACAACGTTCGACAGGCACTGCAATGGCAATGTCCCCGCACCCGCGGCGCGCCGGAGAGGCGCAGGTGAACCGCGCCACAGTCACAGGTCAGATCGTAGGTTGTACTCATCGGTTGCCCCTGTCTGTCTCACTCCTTTGCGAGTTAAGAACTGCAAGCACCTTGCACAACCTACCCAGGTCTTCGTGCCGAGAAGACATGCGCCGAGGTCGGGAAGACCGCTTCGCCGGAAGGCTCGGCAACATCGGCGAGTTGATCTTCCGCAGCGGTCAGAACGCGTTCGATCGAGGGCTCATCCAGGTGAATGTGAAAGAGAGGCAGCCAACCGCGCAACTCGGCTTCGACCAGGGACCTTATCGAAGGGAAACGGGCCTGCTCCGTCGGTGTCTCGACTGAGATATCAGAGAGGCCGGTGGCCGCCAGTTCCGCAATGACACCTTGGGCATCGCCCAATGCGAAGGGTACGCGGACGGCGTTTCCCGCCTCGGGACCGACCATGTCGTCCAGCAACATTGCGACGCGTGCATAGACCGGGTTCCGGTCGAGCGTATCCCAGACGGCAAGGCCAAGGTGTCCGCCGGGGTGAAGAACGCGAAACACCTCGCCAAGTGCGGCAGCCCGGTCTTGAAAAAACATCAGCCCGAACTGCGTGGCGACACTGTCAAAACTGTCGGCAGGCAGGCCGGTGTCTTCGGCGGTGGCCTGTATCCAGGTGATGCCGGGCTGGAGTTCCTGCGCAACGGCCAGCATTCCCGCAGCCGGGTCGAGGCCGGTGACCCGCCCCGATCTTCCAACGATGTCGCGCGCGTTTCGCGCCAGCACGCCTGTACCGCAAGCGACATCAAGGACAACTGCGCCACGGGACACGCCGGCTGCCTTTAGGACGTGCGGCACCCATGCGCCAAACAGCGCGGGCACAAACAGCTCTTCGTAGCCTTGGGCGGCCTGACGCTCTGCTTCGGTCGCGTGTGATACCATGGATTGTAGCCTCTCTTGAAACGCTGTGCCGGATTTCGGGCCAACCTAGCGTTTTCAAATGGTCCACCTGAACCCCAACAGGCGCGCGTTCGCGCTGGGTTCACCGGCCAATCACAGAGCATGGTGATCGCCGCTCACCGCCTCTGCGACGTTGTCAGACGAAACACGATCGACGTCCTTGGCAGCGCGAAAAAAGGGCAAGTCTCGGCCCTCACACTGGGACTTTGCGTCGCATTTTGAAAAGAATCCGCCACATTTGCCACTTTTCCGCCACAATTCCCCCACAACATGCCATGCGACGGGGTTTAAAACTCCGAATCGGCGGTCATTGTGGCCGAGGGGGAAACAATGAACGACCTCTCGAAGGTCAGTTCCAAGATCGTTGAATTTCCACGATCCATGGACGGCCCGTTCTTGACGAAAGACATGCGCGAGCACGCTAGGCTGATCGCGGACGAACATCGTCTGGCCGCCTTAGAGATGAACATCGTCGAACACGCGAGGGCTATTCGGGAAGGCGACGAGTCGTTGGAGACCGCGTGCGAGCGCCTGCGACAGCTTCCTGCCACAACCCGCGCCCGTTTGGCCGCAAGAGCGGCCATCCACATGATTCAGAGCCCAACCAGGCAGGTGCCTACGCCGCTTGAGTTGTTGGAAACCGAGGCCAGTTGTCTTGCAGAAGAAGGAAAACGGAAGGCGGCGGAAATCCGAGAGATCGAGCGCCGGATACTTCTGCAACAACCAACTTCAGAGCGCGATGTCCAGGCGCTGCTTCAGTTTGTAACGAAACTATTGGAAAGCGGTCGGTCGGTCGATCTCCGCCCTGTTATCAAAGCGTTGGACAATGCTGCCCGACAGGCTCATCCAGCGAACACGCCGGAGAGCAGCGAGCAACCGAAGCAACGTCATTGATGGAGGGACAAGCCCTATCCCCCCATGACCTTGGGTAACCAAAGAACAAGCTGCGGGAAGATCAGAAGCAGGATCAGACCGAAAAGCTGCACCAGCATGAATTGCATCATGCCAAGGTAGATGTCCTTCAAGTCCCAATTCGGCACCACGCCCTTCAGGAAATAGGCCGAGAGCGCCACGGGTGGACTGAGCCACGCGGTTTGCAGGTTCACCGCGACGAGGATGCCGAACCAGACCATCAAGTCATACCGGCTGAGACCATGCAACTCGAGCACTTCGATGGTTGGCAAAAGGATAGGAACAACGATCAGAACAATCGGCACCCATTCCAATGGCCACCCAAGCAGGAAGATCAGCGCCATCACCAGAAGCAGGACCAGATAGGGCGATAGATCGAGCCCCAGAAGCAGTTCGGTCATCATCTTCGGCGTCCCAAGGGCACTGAATTGCGCGCCGAAGAAGTTGGATGCGGCGACCAGGAACATGATCAGCACGGTGATCTCCAGCGCCTTGATCAGGCAGTCGAAGAATCCCGGGATGGTGAACCGGCGATATCCGATGGACAAGAGGATCGCGCCAAAGGCACCCATCGCAGCGGCTTCGGCAGGCGTGGCAAAGCCCAATAGGATCGAGCCCAGAGCGAAAGAAATCAGGATCGTCGGCGGCATCAATCCGGCAAAGAACTCGTCCCAGAGCCCCGAGAAATAGAAGCCTTCGTCCGCGTCCTTACCATAGATGGGCCGGGCCAGGTACGCGAGCAGGACGATGAATGCGCCGAAGACCGTGGACCAGATCGGCAGGCCGTCACCCATGTTCGCGACAATCATGTAGAGGTGGAACAGAACGGCGATGGGCAGAACGATCCGGAGAATGCTTATGTTGCGATAGGCGGCATAGGCGACGGCGAGCGTGATCAAAAGCACGATCAGGCCACCGAAGGGCATGACGCCCCCGAAGGCACCGCCCAAACCAAGGCCAAACACCCGGCAGACCGTCAGGATGCCAAGACAGATCAGGGCGACTTCGGCGCCGTAGAACCTGGAGGTATCCGGTTGGTCCTCTTCCGAGAGGATGGGCCCAAGCTCTGGATTAATCCAACACCGGCCAAGCGTGTAGATCAGGTAGAGCGACGCCAGCAAAGCGCCCGGAATAAACGCGCCACGGAACAAATCGAGCGTGGAAACCTCCAGCACCGGCCCCATGACGATCAGCATGATCGAGGGCGGGATCAGGATGCCGAGTGTACCGCCTGCGGTGATGGTCCCCGCAGCCAGTTGAACGTTGTAGCCCGACCGGCTCATCGTGGCGCCCGCCATGATGCCCAGAAGGGTCACCGAAGCGCCGACGATCCCGGTCGCCGCCGCGAAAATCGTCGAGACTATCAGGACGGCAATGAAAAGTGCGCCACGAACGCGGGCCATGATCATCTGGATCGAGGCAAAGAGACGCTCCATCAGACCCGCCGACTCCATCACGATACCCATCAAGACGAAGAGCGGCACCGCCATGAGCTGGTCGTTCAGCATGGTGGAGTTTGTGTTCAGCGTCATCAGAAGCGTGGTGAGCTTGAAGTTCGAGCCCCATATGCCGAAGACGAAGGCAAGGAAGATCAGCGTGAACGAAATCGGGAAACCGATGAAGATCACGAAAAGCATCGCCGCCAGCATGATCAACCCGATTGTCGGCTTGTCGAGGCCCGGGCGCGCGCTCATCAGATCGGTGAACCAACCGCCGCCCGGAACGAGGTCGGGGGTGAAGATTGCAAGGACCAGCCAGATCAAACCAATCAGATAAATTGGCAGGAAGCGCAGGAACCAGCGTTCACGCTCCTTGCCCATCTTGTGGAAGGCGCGGAAGATCTCGGGGATGCCCTGCAACATCAACAGGAAGCCGCCAACGGGCATTGCCGTCCGCGCGGGCCAGAGGAGCGGCCCCCATGCACTGTCGATCTGCATGGTTTCGCCGGTCGAATAGGCCAGCCACCAGAATTGCGCCGCAACGATCGTGAAGAAGATCATCGAAGGCATGAAGAACAAAAGATAAAGCAGCGCGTCGACGGTTGCCTGCGTCTTGTTCGACCAGAACCGATAAAGAAAGTCAGCGCGAATATGTACGCCGCGCATCAGCCCGTAACCGGCGGCGGCCATGAAGAGCACACCCGCGATCATGCGGCTTGTGTCATAGACCCAGAGTGTCGGTCCAAGGCCGAGCGACCGCGCGAGGTCTTCGAAGCCCGCATTCTGCAGGATCGCGAAGGAGTTCCGCGATAGGACTTCATAGACCACGACAAAGATCAATGGGACCATCATCAGCGCAATCAACTGACCGGCGCGATAGTTGATGACATCGATGACGGCTGTGATCGGACGCTGCCAGACCGTCATATCCTCGGGTGTTTCACCTGGGGCCTCGGCGCGGCGTTCGGCGATCAGCTCGTCCGCGATCTCCAGGTCGTCTGGATTCGGTTCGTCGGCCATGCGTTGTCCCCTCCCGTGGGCACGGATTTTTCATCCGCGTTCTCTTTTTCGAAGCGTCACCTGTGGGCGCTTGGAAAACAAGAACGAACGGGCCCTTGATAAGGGCCCGTCCTGAAACTGAATTACTTCAGCGTATCTGCGAATGCGCGACCAAGGTTCGCGTTCGAGGTCTGAGCACCCGACCAGAACGGAACTGCGATTTCCGCAAAATCCTTCTGCGACTGCCAGACTTCTGCAAAGAAGGCGTTCTCTGCAGCAGCTGTTTCAAGCGCTTTGTTCGCTGCTGCCGAGTACTCGGTGAAGTAGTCAGCAGGCGTGTCCTCAAGGATAACACCGTGGTTGTCGGTCAGATCCTTCAGCGCCTTACCGTTTTCATAGATGCGGTAGGACAGCGACTTCGAAAGCGACGCGTTGGCGGCCACTTCGAGAGCTTTCTGCTCGGTTTCCGTCAGGCTGTCGTAGAAGTCGCTGTCCTACCGCATCTATGAAAACGGTAAGGCGCTGAAGGATCTGACCGACAACCACGGTGTTATCCTTG
>JASJDQ010000233.1 GCA_030065075.1 Paracoccaceae bacterium
GGCAGCCAGAAAACATCCGCCACGTTCTCCTCCTTGTCCAGCGACAGGGATGCGCCCTGGTGCAAACCCTGGTTCCAGAACAGCACCGCATAGCGCGAAAGGACGGCGAAGACCGAGCCCACAAGGCAAAGGACGCTTGTCAGGTCCGCGGCTGTGTCCGGGTCCTCGATGGCCGACCAAAGTGCGATATAGCCCAGGTAGAACAGAAAGAGGATCAGGAACGACGTCAGCCGCGGGTCCCATTCCCACCACGTGCCCCACATCGGCTGGCCCCAGACGGCGCCGGTGAACAGCGCCATCAAGGTCATCGTGATGCCCACGGGCGCGGCCGCTTTCGCTGCCAGCGCACTTACATGGTGGCGCCGGATCAGCCAGATGATCGAGGCCACCAGCATCATCGCCCAGGCATTGATCGCCATCATCGCGGACGGCACGTGCAAATAGATGATCTTGACGGTCGAGCCTTGCCGGAAGTCATCCGGCGTCAGGAAGAAGCCCCAACCCACGCCGACCACCAGAGCGGCACCCGCTAGCACGAACAGGGGCATCATGACCCGGTCGGTCACGGCCATGAATTTCCGGGGGTTTGCATATTCCCAAAACGACATGTGCTGGAACTTAATCGCGGCGGCCTCCACCCTCAAGCGGCGTCGGGTCGCAGGCGCGTGAGTGCCCGGGCTCCATCACATCGCACAGCTTCTTGCGCGATGACGACTACTCGGGCTTCGTCCCGGCCTTCGCACCCGAAACCGTGGTCACGCCGGGCGGCACGCAGACGCTCACCTACGACGCCAACGGCAACATGCTTGCGGGCTATGACGGCAAGGTCATGACCTACGATGGCGAAAACCGGCCGCTCTCTGTCACCAAGGGCGGCGTCACCACCAGCTACACCTATGGCGCCGATGGCTCGCGGCTGAAGACCACCGTGGGCGGCCAGACGACGCTCACCTTCGGCCCGGTGGAGATCCGGAACTTCGACGCCACGACCGGGAACACGGGCGACGGTGAGGGGTCGTCCCGGAAGGCGTCCAATGGACGGCTTCAGGCCCGAACGCGCGGAGCGCCACCTATCCGCACCTGAACATCCGGCTGGCGGGCGGCGTGGCCGAGGCGCTCTTCCACGACCAACTCGGCAGCCTCCGTGCCATCACCGACAGCGCCAGCGCGCTGGTGACCGAGCGGAGCTACAAGCCCTTCGGCGAGATCACCGTGGACACCTCGTCGGTCGGCGTCGCAGCCGAGACCAAAGGCTACATCGGCGAGCGCTATGACACCGACGCGGGATTGCAGTACCTGAACGCGAGGTACTACGACCCCGCCTTGGGTCTGTTTATCCAGCCCGACTGGTGGGAGGTGACAGAGCCGGGGGTGGGCACTAATAGGTATGCCTACGCAGGAAACGATCCGGTGAATGCGTTTGATCCATACGGAAATGGCTTCAAGGACTTTTTGAGTGATTTAGGCAATGCAGTCAGATCCGTGGGGCGCGCGATTTCGAGCGGGTTGCGAGCAATTGAAAGAGTGATAAGTAAGGCAGTTCCGGGTGCATCCCGACGTTCGAACTCCGAAAAGGCCGGACATGAAACCTGGCCGGTATCCGATCTTCCAGAGCCAGACATCCTAAATCATCCGGCTTTGGAAGGGGCTGCCCGAGGCCAGGGGCATACATTAAGACTGGTCGAACTGTTTGGCCAGACGGGACGATTGTACGGCAAAACAGCCGAAGTGAACTTGAAATCCAGTATCCTAGCGGAGGGAAGCTTACTATCGCTAGCAAGCGGCACAGTTCCGACGAGCTTCAAGCAGCTGCTAGGTTGGCCGAAAAAGGTAATCAAGTGGTGATCCGTGATCCCAAGGGAACACGAAAGGAGGGTGGGACTTCAGACTTTGTTTTGAATGGAAAGAACGCTGACCTCGTTCAGCCGGTTTCAAGAAATGTCAACGCAACTCTGCGGGCCATGGAGAAGAAAAGGAAGCAGGCTGGCACCGTCGTTGTCGATCTGTCAAAGTCGCCGTTGACGAAAGGACAAAGACTTGAACTGGAGGCCCGTGCGCCTGGCAAGATGAGAGGCGCTGATGTCATATTCATGGATTTAGCGAGATGAAGTGGAACTGTATGTGTGGGCATACTATTGATATTACCGTTCAACCCAACAAGAACGAATTCATTATCTTACCTGACACTTTACTTGAAGGGATTGAGGAATTTGGCGCGGTTGCAGATGCCGTGAAATATATTGAGGAACACTCGCGGCGAGTGATTAGGTGTCCAATGTGCGATAGTCTCTACGTATTTTGGAGGGGTCACGGAGAACCCGTGTCAGCGTATGCCTTTCGAAAGATCGTCAATAGTTAAACCATTGAAATATCGACAACTCGGTTTCGTGGGCCTCATGAGCAAGCGTAGGGTGCGCATGAATGCGCACCACCCCAATACCACCGCCCGCCATGCTCACACCCCCTTAACCCCACCGAGCGCGTTTCTGTACAAATGTGAACTCGGGCCCCTCCAACCCTGTACAAAACGCAACAAACACCCCAACCCGCGAACGTACAGACAACGCCCCGGCAACCTCTCTCACCAATCCCCAACACATCCGCACGGGACCCCTCAGCCCCCCGCGACCCAGAGCAGCTTGCCCTCTCCCCGCGGCCGGACATGGACGATGCCCACCGTCAACACAGCGGCCGGGGTCTCGCTGGACAGGCAAGTCGACCTGCTCCAGGCCTTCTGCCAAACGCGCCAGCCTTCTGAAGGCCACTTAAGGCAGCGCAATATAACCCTCTCAAAATAAATCATTTTCTTCTTCCTGGTAAAAGTACTCCGGGCGAGTCTCGCACCGCGAGACGGGGGCAGAGCCCCCATCTGCGGCTCCGGAAGCGATGCAGAAATGTCGTTGTAACGGATACTCGCAAAACCTTGATTGGCGCGAGAACCGGGCCTCGCGTACGTAAGATCGGGGACAAGACATAGGTGTATTGGAATGCGTTTCGTCAGTTTGATTTCTGCGGCCTGGATGGCGCTCTCGGGTTGGGCCTATGCCGGCGAGACGGTTGTTGTCGAACTTTTCACCAGCCAAGGCTGCTCCTCCTGCCCCCCAGCCGACCGCATCTTGGGGGAACTCGCAGAGCGCGACGACGTGATCGCCTTGGCACTGCATGTCGATTATTGGGATTATCTTGGCTGGAAGGACGAATTCGCCAGCCCGGCCAACACCAAACGTCAGCGCGCCTATGCGCGTGCCATGGGCGAGCGCTCCGTCTATACGCCGCAGATGGTCATTGGCGGGGCCGAGCATGTTGTCGGCTCGCGCGCCATGAAGGTCAGCAATGCGGTTCGGAAACACGCCGAGCGCCCGCAGCCCGTCACCGTCAAGTTGGAACGCCAGGGCGACCGTGTCGTCATTCGTGCCAATGCTCAAGGCAGCGTTCCGGACATGGTGGTACAGCTCGTGACCTACCGTCCAAAGGCCACCGTGAATGTTCGCAGGGGCGAAAACGCCGGTCGGACCCTGACGTACCATAATGTCGTACAGTCGCTGTCCCGGCTTGGAACATGGAACGGGCAGGGCACCTATTCGGCGGCTGCGACCGTTCCCGCAGGTACACCTGTGGTCGTGATGGTTCAGGCCAAAGGAGGGTCGGGGCCCATCATGGGGGCGTCGCACCTGAAGTAGCTTGCGCCCCGGGGCTAAGTTTCCAGCGGCGGTGTATCCAGAACCATTGGTCGGGGTGATCCCGGATGATCGCTTCGGCTGTGTCGTTGAAGGCCTGCATCATGTCCGTCGGTTCGCCGTTCGGGATCGCTTCGGCCACGTGCAACCGGAAGGTCAGCCCATCCGGCTGACGCAAGCCGAATACGGGGACCATCAGCGCGTCGTATTTCACGGCCCATTCAGCCGCAGACACTGGCGTTTGTGCCGGCTTTCCAAAGAACTCCATAAGCGGCGCCTTCCTGGACCCCACATCGGCCACGATACCGATCACACCGCCTTCTTTCAGATGTCGGATCAAGGCCGCGATGCCTTTGCCGTCGGTGGGAAAGACCGGTTCTGCGATGGCGGAAATGGCATTCACGTAATGCGTGTTGAAGAGCGGATTGGCCATCGGACGATAAAGCGCCGCCATGGGAAAACCCTCGCGGCTCAGCTTCGAACGTACGGCATCGTAATTCCCAATGTGCGCTGTCGTCAGAACCAGCGGGCGACCCGCCTTGCGGGCGGCTTGAAGGGCGGGCCATCCGGGGCCGCCTATTTCGGAGGTCAGAGCGCGTTGGATAAAGTCGGGGCCGGAATAGATCTCGATCAGTGTTCGTCCGACATTGTCGGCGACGCGCGCGGCAATGCGGTCGCGTTTCGTCAAGCTCATATCGGGATAGACATAGGCCAGGTTCTTGCGCACGCGGGTTCGCCAGCCTGCAATGGGTGATATCCACCGAAATATCCGTCCGACCAGCGCCACGCGCAAAGGGTAGGGGAGCAAGAGCGCACCGCCCAGAACGGCGCGAGAGAAGGCGTTGACGACCCTGTGGTTCATGGTGACCGGCGTGCTCATGGCCGCCTAGGTGGCAGGAGTGTCGGGGGTTTGCAACGGCTCTGTGGTAACTGAGCCGAGTGACAGGGGGAGGGGGCGAATTCTGACACAGAACTCGTGACGGAAAATGAGCCATTTTCCGCGCCCCTTGCAATCGCTGCGCAAGTGGTCTAAATCGCGCGCACTTCACAGGCAGGGCTTGGGCCATTTGGGGAGACATCCCATATGCGTCCGCCGGTTGGGAGACATCCCTGAACGCTCTGCCGAGGCGCAAACCGGAAAGGAACTTGGACATGGCGCTCCCTGAATTTTCTATGCGTCAGCTTCTGGAAGCTGGCGTTCACTTTGGTCACCAGACGCAGCGGTGGAATCCCCGCATGCAGGAATTCATCTACGGCGACCGGAACGGCATCCACATCATCGACCTGACGCAAACCGTGCCCATGCTGGACGCGGCACTGAACGTCATTCGTGAAACCGTGGCCAAGGGTGGCCGCATTCTGTTCGTCGGCACCAAGCGTCAGGCGCAAAAGCCGATCGCGGACGCTGCCGAACGCTGTGCGCAGTACTACATGAACCACCGCTGGCTTGGCGGCACGCTGACGAACTGGAAGACCGTCAGCCAGTCGATCCAGCGCCTGAAGGCGATCGACGAGCAAATGGTCGACGGTGCCGAGGGCCTGACCAAGAAAGAACGGCTCGGAATGGAGCGCGAGCAGGGCAAACTGCAAGCTTCGCTGGGCGGCATCCGTGAAATGGGCGGTGTGCCGGACCTGTTGTTCGTCATCGACGTCAACAAGGAAGACCTTGCCATTGCCGAAGCCAAGAAACTCGGCATTCCGGTCGTGGCTGTCGTCGATACGAACTGTTCGCCGGACGGTGTCGATTACATCATCCCGGGCAACGACGATGCCGCCCGGGCCATCGCGCTCTACTGCGACCTCGCAAGCCGCGCCGCACTCGACGGCATGAGCGCGCAGCTGGGTGCTGCAGGCGTTGATATCGGTGCCATGGAAGCCGCCGCGGAAGAGGTGGTGGAGCCCGAGGCCGCCGAAGAGGCACCAGCCCAGGAAGCCGCGGCGGAAGAAGCACCGGCAGAGGCCGCGGAAGAAGAGGCCAAGGCCGAGTAAGCCCGCCCATGCGAATGACATCGAAAGCGCGCAATCGCGCTTTCGGAACACGTTCTAAGATACTGAGGAGAGCCAAAAAATGGCAATCACGGCAGCACTTGTGAAAGAGCTCCGCGACACGACGGGCGCGGGTATGATGGACGCCAAGAAGGCGCTGACGGAAACCGCCGGCGACATGGAAGCCGCCGTCGACTGGCTGCGCACCAAGGGCCTTGCGAAGGCCGCCAAGAAGTCGGGTCGCACCGCCGCTGAAGGATTGGTCGCGATCGAGGTTTCGGGCGGTACCGGCGTCGCGGTCGAGGTAAACTCGGAAACCGACTTCGTTGCGAAAAACGCAGAGTTCCAGGAGATGGTCGGCAACATTGCCAAGGCCGCGTTGGGTGCATCGGATGCCGAAGCGCTCGCCGCGACCGATCTGGGCGGCAAGACCGTGGCGGAGACGATCACTGACAAGATCGCAACGATTGGCGAGAACATGTCGCTCAGGCGTATGGCGAAAGTCGAAGGCGATGTCATCGGTTCCTACGTCCACACGGCGGCTGCACCCGGCATGGGCAAGATCGGCTGTCTCGTGGCGCTGAAAGGCGGTTCGGAAGAGCTTGCCAAGCAAATCGCGATGCACGTCGCTGCCGCCGACCCACGTCCACAATCGCTGACCGAGGATGACCTCGATCCGGCAATCGTTGAAAGAGAGAAACAAATCCTTACCGACCAGGCCCGCGAAAGCGGCAAGCCCGAGAACATCATCGAGAACATGATCAAGGGCCGGATGAAGAAGTTCTTCGCCGAAGTGACGCTGGTCAATCAGGCGTTCGTGATGAGCCCGGACGGCGACAGCGTCGGGAAGGTCGTCGCTGATGCGGGTGCCGAGATCCTCGGTTTCGTGCGCTTTGAAGTGGGCGAGGGGATCGAGAAGAAGGAAGAGGATTTCGC
>JASJDQ010000234.1 GCA_030065075.1 Paracoccaceae bacterium
TCTGACGCAGATAGGTCGACTTGCCAGCCATGTTTGGGCCGGTGAGGAGCGTGATGCGGCCGCCTTTGTCCGCCGTCAAAGAGCAGTCGTTCGCAATGAACGGTGTGCCGCCGTCGCGTCTCAGCGCGGCTTCGACCACGGGGTGGCGCCCGCCCTCGATGACGAAAGCCCGGCTGTCGTCGATCGTGGGTTCGCACCACTGATCCGACCGGGCGATATCGGCGAAGCCCTGGCTCACATCAAGCTCTGCAAGGCTTCGTGCGGCATCGCCCAATGCGGCCTGCACCTCCAGAATTGCGGATTTCAGCCTTTCGTAGAGACGTTTTTCGATCTCTAAGGCTCTTGCGCCAGCGTTCAGGATCTTCGTTTCAAGCTCGGAGAGCTCGAGTGTTGTGAAACGGACGGCATTCGCAGTTGTCTGGCGGTGAATGTAGCGTTCCGAGAGGCCAAGCATCTTCTCGGCATGGGTTGCGGTGGTTTCGATGAAATAGCCGAGAACGTTGTTGTGCTTGATCTTGAGCGATGAAACGGCCGTTTCCTTGGCGTAATCCGCCTGGAGGCCTGCGATGACGCTTCGCCCTTCGTCGCGGAGACTTCGAGCCTCGTCCAGATCGGCTTCAAAGCCGGCTGCGATGAAACCACCGTCACGAGCAAGAAGCGGCGGTTCGGCAACAAGGGCGTCCTCCAGAAGCGCATTCAGGTCATCAAAACCGGAGAGGCGCTTGGCGTGCGCGGGCGCGAGGTTTCTTAGCGCTGGCATCTCGCCTAGCGCGTTACGGATCGCCGCCAAGTCGCGCGGTCCGCCGCGGTCAAGCGCCAGACGGGAGAGCGCGCGTTCTATGTCGGGACATCTCTTTAGTGCGTCGCGGATGTCATTGGCCGTTTCGGGGTCATCGAATAACCATCTGACCGCTGCTATGCGGTCCTGGATAGTAGCCAGGTTGCGCGATGGGGAAGAGATGCGCCGTTCCAGCAAGCGTCCGCCAGCCGCCGTGACGGTTCGGTCGATGGCGTTCAGCAGGGAGCCTTCGCGTCCACCTGACAAGGCTTGTGTAAGTTCAAGGTTGCGGCGCGTGGCGGCATCGATCTGAACGGTGCCCGTGACAGCCTCGCGGATCGGCGGTCGCAGAAGTGGCAGGTTCCCTTTCTGGGTCAGATCCAGGTAGTCGATCAGAGCACCCAAGGCCGAGACCTCGGCGCGGCCAAACGTGCCATAGGCGTCCAGGCTTTCGACATGCCAAAGATCGCAAAGTCGTTTTTCGGCAGATTGACTGTCAAATACCGCGCCGGGAAGCGGTGTGACGGACACGCCTAAATCAGTCTCTAAATCGGAGAATTCAGCGAAACTCGCCTCTGATAAGATGACCTCCTTGGGACCTAGCCGCGCGAGTTCTGGCCCAAACCTAACGGGCTCGATCGGCAGCACGCGAAGCTCGCCAGTTGATATGTCGGCCCAGGCTATTGCGCCGTCGCCACGCACGTGCGCCAGCGCGGCCAGGTAGTTGTGGCGCCGCGCCTCGAGCAGAGACTCTTCGGTCAGGGTACCGGGTGTGACCAATCGGACGACGCCACGTTTCACGACGGCCTTGGAGCCGCGCTTTTTGGCTTCGCTCGGGTCTTCGAGTTGCTCGCAAACGGCGACACGGAAGCCTTTGCGGATCAGCGTCAGCAGGTAGCCGTCTGCGGAATGGACCGGTACGCCGCACATGGGGATGTCTTCGCCAAGGTGCTTGCCGCGTTTCGTGAGCGCGATGTCAAGCGCTTCGGCAGCCGCGATGGCATCGTCGAAGAACAATTCGTAGAAATCGCCCATTCGATAGAAAAGAAGCGCATCCTTGTGCGCTTCCTTGATTTCCAAAAACTGCGCCATCATCGGGGTGACGGCGGCGTTGGCCGTGCTCACTGCTCACTCCCCCAAGTGTTTTGCCAAGACTAACGGCCGAGGCCCTTGGGGGAAAGCCGAAACCTTAACTGGCGAAGGGCGCGGCGCTGCCCCAGAGGCGGCGTACCTTCTTGTCGCGGCCGCAGGCGCTGCGATAGAACTTATAGGCGTTTGCCTTGGTTTTCGGACCGCGCCGTGTGATCACAACCTCGGACGACTTGTAGTAGTCCTGGTGATAGGCCTCGGCGTTGTAGAAGCGTCCGGCGTTTAAGATCGGCGTTACGATCTTGCGCCCAAGTTCTTTCTCGGCTTCAGCTTTTGCCTTTTCGGCTGCCGCGCGTTCGGCAGCGTTTGTCACAAAGATAGCAGTTCGATAGCTGTTGCCGCGGTCGCAGAACTGACCGCCCGCGTCGGTGGGGTCGATGGAGCGGAAGAACAGGTGAAGCAGACGTTCGTAGCTGACGGTGGAGTTGTTGTAGCGGATTTCGACCGCTTCATAATGACCCGTGCCGCCCTTGGTGACCTGCTTATAGGTCGGGTTCGCGGTTTTGCCGCCGGTGTAGCCTGAAACAACTTCGCTGACGCCTTTCACCTTTTCAAAATCGCTTTCGACGCACCAAAAGCAGCCCCCCGCGAAATAGGCGCGCTTCTGAGCGGCCTCTGCTTGGGACGACTGAAGCGTGCAGCCGATGAAGATCAGGATAAACAGAAGCGGGGCCTTAAGGGCGTCGATGGTCATGTTGTATTCCTTCCAAAGCTTGGGTGGACCATGAAGGCTTGATCGCTCGCGGTCTACTCAAGCCCCTGTGAAGTCGCAGGAGTGTGAGAGTTGTTTCAACCGAGGGAACGCTCTAGCGTCCGATTTATGGACCAACAGACAACTCATGCCGCTGCCGAGGACGCGCGGAACGACGACATTCTGATTTGGGTGAATGGCGAGCTGAAAAGGCGGAGCGAGGCGTTGATTAGCGTCTATGACTCGGGCTTCATGCTGGGGGATGGCGTTTGGGAGGGCCTGCGGCTTTACGATAACCGCTGGGCCTTTTTGGACGGACATCTGGAGCGGTTGTTCGAGGCTGCGAAGGCAATTGATCTGGACATTGAGATGACGCTGGATCAGGTCAAAAACGCTTTGTTAGAGACACAATCGGCAAATTCTATGACCACCGATGCCCATGCCCGGCTTATGGTCACGCGCGGCGTGAAAACGCGACCGTTCCAGCATCCATCGCTGAGCCGGCAGGGCCCGACGATGGTCATCATCATGGAGCATTCGAAACCCAGCATTGCCCGACCCATCCGATTGGCGACGGTTCCGCACGTTCGTGGGTTGCCAATGAGCCAGGACCCGAAGTTGAATAGCCACTCCAAGCTGAATTGCGTTTTGGCGTGTGTCGCTGCCGAAAAGGCGGGCGCGGACGAAGCCTTGATGCTAGATGTCCATGGTTTCGTGAACACGACAAACGCGTGCAACTTCTTCATTGTGCGCAAGGGGGAGGTTTGGACCTCGACCGGGGACTATTGCATGAACGGTATCACGCGGGCGAAGGTCATCGACATTTGCCTGGCCGAGGGCATTCCGGTGTTCCAGAAGAACTTTTCGCTGGTCGAGGCGTATTCTGCGGACGAAGCATTTTTGACGGGGACTTTCGGGGCGCAGACACCGGTTCAGAGTATTGACGGTCGCATCATCGGGTCAGGCGGGTTTGGGCCGGTGACCCAGCGCATTCGAGAGGCCTATTTGCGGATGGTGATGCCGTGAAAATCGCGGTGTGGTCGGGGCCGCGCAATCTTTCGACGGCGCTGATGTACGCTTTTGGCAACCGTTCGGATTTTTCTGCGTGGGATGAGCCGTTTTACGCGGCATATTTACGGGAAACGGGCATCGATCACCCGATGCGCGAGGATGTTCTTACGGCGAATGAGACCGATGCCGCGCGGATTGGGCAGTATTGTGCGGGACCGGTCCCTGACGGCAAGCCGCATTGGTATATGAAGCATATGAGTTTTCATATGTGTGAAGGCTTCCCGTTGGAGTGGGCGCAGGACTGCGTGAACATTCACCTGATCCGCCACCCTGCGCGTGTGATCACAAGCTATGTTGCGAAGCGGGAAGAACCCACGTTGACCGACATCGGATACGCCAAGCAGGTGGAAGTCTATGAGCAACTGCCTGGCCCGATCATTGATAGCGCGGACATTCGCGAAACGCCTAAACGCGCTTTGCAGACACTGTGTGATCACATCGGATTGGCTTTCGATCCGGCGATGATGTCCTGGCCTTTGGGTCCCAAACCTTTTGATGGGGTATGGGCGCCGCATTGGTACACTGCGGTTCATCGCTCTACCGGCTTTGCTGGACCAGAGGGGCCCTTGCCTGTTTTGGATGGCACTGCCGCACAACTGGCCGAAAAGGCGATGCCACACTATTTGCTTCTGAAAGAAAAGGCCCTGAAGATCTAGCGATTCCCCAGGAACTCCTCGATGGCTTCGATGCGCGAGCCCGAAGACGGATGGGTGGAGAACCAGCCATCATCGGTGTTGCCTGAGTCGGGTAATGCTTCGAAGAACCCAATCAGACCGGCTGGGTCATATCCCGCCTCTTCCGTCAAGCGCAGACCAAACTGGTCAGCACTGCGTTCGTGATCCCGCGAGAACGAGAGCGACATGATTACGCCGCCTTCAAGCAGGATGTCCTCAAGGATCGGGCCCGTGTCACCGGCAATCAGGGTGACGAGGACGAAGAACCCAAGGGACCGATAAAGCTGCGTCAGTCCGTGGTCCTCGACGACATGACCGAGTTCGTGTCCCAGCACCGAGGCAATGATGTTTTCATTCGGGAAGCGCTTGACCAATGCGTCTGTGATGACCACGGTCCCGCCGGGAAGCGCGGCGGCGTTCGGGCCGATGCCGGGAATGGCGCGAAATTCAAGATTGAAGTCTCTATTCCGGGCTTTTTCAGGAAGTTCAGCCACCAAATTTTCGAATAGCTCGCGAACCTCTTCCTGCTTTTCGGCACTTAACGTTGTAGGCTCGGCCACTGCCAGGTCGAAGGCTTGCAAGCTGCCCTTGTCTATTGCGTCGCGTAACGGTTCGGGGGTCAGGGCGACGGCCACCCAGACAAGAGCTGGTAAGGCGAACCGCCAGACCAGAAAGACACCTACTATGGCTGCGATGACGAAAAGGAAAAGGCGTGGGTGAAATTGCTCGGCTGTGCTGAGTGTGGCACCGGTGTTCGCGTCGGCGAGCGTGGCGATTTGCGTGTGATCGGTCGTTTCGAACAGCGTGCCGTCCGGCAGGGTGGCGCGCCGCGGTGCGTCCCCAAGGGCGGTTTCGAAGCGCAGGTTCGACCGGGGAAGGCGCAAGACCTCTTGACCGTCTTGGTCGTTCAGGACCGCATCGTGGTCCGAAACTAGCAGAGTGCAGGCGATGCGCTTTGACGACTGGGCCAGATAGGCCCAGCCGTTCAAGGTTACGGTGTTCATGCCTTAGATGGGCAGGCCGACATCGATGCCGTCAAGGTCGGTGTATGCATCGCCAAGGGCGCTTGCTTCCTGATCGATGTCGCTAATGAAGTCGTCCAGCGATCCGTTCACCTCGACCCGCGTATGGTCGGCAAGATAGCGTACCATCCGTACCTGCGCCCACGGCAGCATCAGGCCGAGTGTGCCGAGGACAACGACGGCGTTCGTGAGTGCAATCCAGACCAACGAGCCCGGGATGACGTCAGAGTGGAACTTGTGACCGTTCTCCAGCGTCAGGTTGCTAAGCGCAACGTTCCGGACCATCGCCCCATAGATGGTCGCGGCGGGGAAGAAGGCGAGGAAGATCCAGACGTAGAAAAGACCGATCAGCATGGGCGACGGTTCGGACGATTGACCGGTGAAAATCGCGCTAAGCTGCCCGCCCGCAACAAAGAAAAGCACAGCGGATACGCCCACAACCCATGCGAGAGACATCAGGAAGGCCTTGTAAAACCCGCCAATAGCCGCGTCGAAGTGGAAGTTGTGACGTCCAAGCGAATGGTTGTTCATCGTGAACCGCTTTCGGGCGCGGTCGAAGAACGGGAATGTCGTGTAGAGTGTCAGGGCCATCAGGAAGGGGTAAAGGATATAAACCAAAGCCGCTTTGCCGACCGTCCCGTGGAACCGGAACCGCACGTTCGACCAACTAGACATTTGTGCGTTGAAGCGCATTGACCGCACCAGAAGCCACGGCAAAAGCACGAGAAACAGCAGAATGGCCACAAGACCCACAACAGGGATGGCTGCCAGCACCGAATAGACAATGAAGCCGGCAACCACGATCAGACGGCCGATCAGGATTTGCAGGCCAGTCGCGTGATAGTCGAAGTTGCGATCCGCGACATAGGTGTTCTGATAGAAATACTTGCGGGCCCGTACCTTTGCCCAGGCGGAATAGATGCCCAGCGTTACAATCGACAACAGCAAATTGACGATCCAGATGCCGAACCACTCGCGCGCATTGCCGTGAAATTCGAAATCGCGCGTTCGCGATGAAGACATATCCATAATTCAGTCCTTTCGCGCCCCTCGGAAGCTGTTAGCTAACGAGAATATGCCAATATGATGGCAAAGATGCGAAAAAAGGAAACAATCACGGTTTCCGTGATTGCATTACGTCATTTACCGAGGCGACGCTTCCGTGCTGCCAGAAGCTTGAGG
>JASJDQ010000235.1 GCA_030065075.1 Paracoccaceae bacterium
CCCTGGCACCACCGCCGCGTCTTTCCGCTGCCGAGTTATCTGATCGCGACTGAGCCCTTGTCGCCCGACCTGATCGCACGCCTTGCCCCCGGACGCCGCATGATGGTCGAAACCCGGGCGCGGCACAGCTATTTCCGCATCTCGCCCGACGGGTCGCGTATCCTCTTTGGCGGTCGGGCGGCCATGGTGAACATCGGCCTTGCCAAGGCTGCGCGGCGTCTCCGCCAGACGCTGGGTGAAATTTGGCCCGAATTGCGGGACGTGAAGCTGACCCATGCCTGGACCGGAAACACGGGCTACAGCTTCGGGCACATGCCGCACGTGGGGCAGGCGGAGGGGATTCACTATGCCATGGGATTTTCCGGCGGCGGCACGGTCCTGGCCCCGTGGCTCGGGCGGAAGGCGGCGCTGCAGGCCCTGGAGCTGACCGAGGGCGAAACCGCTTTTTCGGTGTCTCGTCTGGAAAAGCGGTGGATTTATGCGGGCGGCCGACCGAGGTTCCTGCAAGCCGCCAACCTTTGGTATCGCTTTGTCGTGGACGGGCGGGAAATACGAGAAAGCAGAAAAGACTAGGTCTTGCGCCGACTTCGTCGTCGCGTGCGGGCCGCGCGCGCCGCGCAAAATTCTGTGTCAGAATTTTGCGGGGGAGCGCCGCTCCCCGCTCGCTGCGCTCGCCCCCCCTCGGGATATTTTAGGGTCGATGGAGAACCCGTCAGGCACGCCGCCGGCGTCTCCGTCCGCTGTCCGAGGCATTTCCGGCGTTGAAGCTGACGTCCGGCAGCGTCACGACCTTTGCGAGTTCGCTGAAGGGTGCCGTCGCATGGGGAATGGCATTCGCGGCGATGAAATGTTCCTGAAAGCGGGGCTCGATCGCGGTCTCGACCTTCTGGATACGACGCACTTCGGCTTCGATCCGGGCCCGCGCCGAGATATCGCACAGCGCAATCCGTGCGCCCGTGCCCGCTGCGTTCCCAGCAGAGGTCACTTTCTCGAGCGGGCAATCGGGGATCATGCCAAGGACCATCGCGTGTTTGGGCGAGATATGGGCCCCAAAGGCTCCCGCCAACACCACCCGGTCGACGGCATCGACGCCCAACTCATCCATCAGCAGCCTCGCGCCTGCAAAAAGCGCGGACTTCGCCAATTGGATCGCCCGGATGTCACCTTGGGTGACGGTTATCACTGGCCCGCCATCGGCGGACCCATCGTGCAGGACATAGGCAAACGTCCGGCCATCCGGGATGGCGCGCGACGTGCCGGTGGCCTCGGCCGAGCCGATCAGGCCAGAGGCGTCGAGAAGCCCCGCCATCCGCATCTCGGCCACCGCCTCGATGATGCCCGAGCCGCAAATGCCCGTGATGCCCATTTCCGCCGTCGCGGCGGCGAAGCCCGGGTGATCCGACCAGAGGTCCGAACCGATGACGCGAAAGCGTGGTTCCTTGGTGGCGGGGTCAATCTCGACCCGCTCGATCGCTCCCGGCGCGGCGCGTTGGCCGGAAGAGATCTGCGCCCCCTCGAAAGCGGGCCCTGTCGGAGACGAACAGGCCAGCACGCGGTTCTTTGTGCCGAGGAGTATCTCGGCGTTCGTGCCAACGTCGCAAATGAGGACGAGGTCATCGGACTTGTAAGGCTCTTCGGAAAGCGCCACTGCCGCGCAATCAGCGCCGACATGACCTGCGATGCAGGGCAGGAGGTACCCCTGTGCCTCGGCGTTGATCGATGTCATGCCGAAGTCCACCGCAGCCGAGGTCACCGCGTCCGATGTCGCAAGCGCGAAGGGGGCCTGACCCAGTTCCACCGGATCGATCCCCAGAAGCAGGTGGTGCATGACCGGATTACAGACGACCACCGCTTCGACGATCTGTTCGGGCGGAACCTCGGCCTCTTCCGCCAGTTCGCGGGCCAGTTGGTCCATGGCGTCGCGAACGGCCTCGGTCATCTGGGCCGCGCCGCCCGGGTTCATCATGGCATAGGAGACGCGGCTCATCAGGTCTTCACCGAAGCGGATTTGCGGGTTCATCAGGCCTGCCGAGGCCGTGACCTGACCGTTTCTCAGATCGCAAAGATGCGCGGCGATGGTTGTTGAGCCGAGGTCGACGGCAAGCCCGAAAAGGCGGCCTTCGAAATAGCCGGGCCAGATGTCGATCAGGCGGGCCGCACCGCCTTTGTGATCGTGCCAGACGGCGACGGTCACGGCCCAGTTCCCTTTGCGAAGTGCTGGTTGCAGGCGTGTCAGCACGGTGGTCGAAGCGGTCAGGCCTGTGATCTCCCAATCCCTTTCCATGGCTTCGGCCAAACGTTGCAGATCACCCGTGGGCTCGTGCATATCGGGTTCGCGCACTTCCACGTAGTAAAGCCGCGTGGCCGGGTCCATCGTGATCTCGCGCGTCGCGGCGGCTTTGCGCACGACCTGCTTGTGGACCTGGCTTCCTGGCGGGACGTCGATCACGACATCGCCCTCGATGGTGGCCTGGCAGCCCAAGCGGCGGCCTTTGGCAAGCCCCCGCTTTTCGTCATACCGCGCCTCGACGGCATTCCAATCGGAGAGCGCCGTGGCCGACACGGTCACCCCGTGCTTCGGAAAGTCACCCACGCCAGGCGTCACCTGGCACTTCGAGCAGATACCCCGCCCGCCACAGACACTGTCGAGGTCGACGCCAAGTTGACGCGCCGCGGCCAGAACAGATGTGCCGCGCGCCACATGCCCGCGCTTGCCGGACGGCGTGAAGATGACCAAGGCCGTGTCGCTCATGCGGGTGCTCCTGTTCGCCCGTCGCAACTTAACGCACTGATATCCAGAGGAAAGGGCCGGTTGCGCCGGAAAAAGGCGTCAAACCGGCAGAAAGCGCCTAGCGGTCGTGCGTGCTCCAGTGGCAGCGGTCGAATTCGGCGTAAGCCAGCAGCGTCTCGGTCGTGCCGACGGGAATGATGCGCCCGCAGCCCTCCAGCGCGTCGGGCGTCTCGAACACGCCGACGATGCCATCTGCCGCGCGCGTCGGTCCCGAACACAGGCGGCCTCCGGGTCCGAGCATGGCGGTCTGGCGCGTGCCCTCCCGGGTCTCGGTTGTGAAAAGGTGCGTGTGGTCGCCGCCATTCTCGACGCAGATGCGCGTCTCGGCGACCGTGGCCGATGTTGAAAGCAGCAGGAAAAACAGGACGCGCATGGGCCCAGCGTGGACGTCGCGCCGGCGGGCTGTCCACTCACTTCGCATCACGTTCCGCTCGCAAGCTTGTGCTTGGAAGGTGACACGGGGTGATCGGAGAAGACCCTAGCATACAAAGGCATGCGGCCAGTGCCGCAGGGAACAAGCGATGGAGAGAGCTATGAGACAATTCATGTTTGCAGCGACGATGGTCGCGGCCGCGGGCGGGGCGACGGCTCAGGAGTTCGGGACAGAGGCTGACGCGGCCTATGCCGATCTGCTCTGGCAGGTAATGGAAGCCGGGCGGCTTGTCGGCGACGGCTCGTTGATGGCCACACCTTACGAAGGGGGGCCGCCGCATGGTGTCATGCTCGAAACGTTCTATACCACGGCGACCATTAATGGTCACACGGGCGACCTGATCGTGAAACGGAACTATGGCCCCGAAGGCGTGACGGCGGAAGAGGTTCTGGCCGATCCTGCGACGCACCTTGGTGCCGTGACGGTGATGTTCCGTCGTGAAGCGGGGTTCGACCCCGACAACCAGGACTGGTTCTGGGTCAAGTACCTGCCTGACGGGACGCTCGACAAGAACCCGGCGGGCATGCAACTTGCCGGTCGTGTCGCGAAGGGCGCAGAGCAGGGCTGCATCGCCTGCCATTCGGGGGTCGATGACTACGTCTTCACCTCGGACCACATCACGGCAATGATGCAGTAACCCTGCTCGGCGGCGCGCTCAGGCGCGGCGGCGGCGGCCACCGCCTCGGCGACCGCGCCCGCTTTCGCCGGTCGCGGCCTTGTTCAGCCGGATCCAGTTGCCGCCCGAAGGGTCGTTGGCATTCAGGAAGTCGGCGGCGCGAATGGAAAGCGTTTCTTCAGACGCGACCCCGGTCTTGGGCGCAAGCCCCAGAAGCGGCGCCAGCTTCGCGGGATCGACCCCCTCGGGCACCGTGATGCCAAGGGCGGCAAGACGCGCGCAACGCTCAGCGATCAGATCGGTATCAGGCGCCATGCCCAGAAGCGGACGGAGCGCCTTCAGGTCGACGTCCTCGGGTGCCGTGACGCCAAGCGCTTTCAACTCATCCAGCCGCTCGCCCGTGGCCTTCAGCGTCTTCGGCATGGCGACCGGATTCATGATGGCGCTGGTCATGCCGTGGCTGGCGGCCATGGCAAGGAAGGCGTTGTTGATACCGTGACGGTTGGGAAGCCCGAACGAAATATTGGATGCCCCGCAGGTGGTGTTGACGCCCAGTTCCTCGCGGAGCTTTCGCACAAGCGTAAAGACCTGCACGCCCGCCGTGCCCATCGCACCCACGGGCATCACCAGCGGATCGACAACGATGTCATGGGCCGGGATGCCATAGTCGGCGGCATGCTCGACGATCTTCTTTGCCACCGCAAAGCGAACGTCCGGATCCTCGGAAATGCCCGTGTTGTCGTTCGAGATCGCGACCACAGGCACATTGTATTTCTTGACAAGTGGCAGGACCATCTCCAGCCGCTCTTCCTCGCCGGTGACCGAGTTCAGAAGGGGCCGCCCCTCGGCCGCCTCCAGACCCGCTTCCAGCGCGCCCGGGACCGAACTGTCGATGCAAAGCGGCACATCGACCAGACCCTGAACCAGTTCCACCATCTTCGTCATCAGCGGCGGTTCGGTTTCATTGGGGTTGGGGTTCGAGTTATAGACGACGCCCGCGTTGATATCCAAAACCTGCGCTCCGCAAGCGACTTGTTCCAGCGCGTCCTTCTCGACGGTCGAGAAATCGCCCGCTTCCAACTCGGCGGCAAGTATCTTACGCCCCGTTGGATTGATCCGCTCGCCAATCACGCAGAAGGGTTCGTCAAACCCGATGGTGACGGTCTTGGTCTTGGATTCGAGCACGGTGCGGGTCATTGGCGCTTCCTCGGCTGGGTCGTTGGCCAGTGATCGGGCTTTTGTCACGCCGATGCAGGGCGGGATGCGACCCCTGGTGAACTGGAAAAGACACCTAGAGGGCACACGCGCCGATGGCCAGCGCCAGCAGCTTGAAATGTTCTCAAGACGAACATGAGGCAGAGCAATATTCGAACAGAAAAATGGTCAGCACGGGCAAGGTGCGGTACATGTCACCGCAATGGCGAGGACGAAGACACTTCTGGCAATCGATGGCGGCGGCACGCAGTGCCGGTTCGCGCTTCAGCAGGGTACCGAACGCAACGTTGTCACGGGCGGACCGGCCAATGCCTTTACAGATTTCGATGCCAGCGTGGCGTGCCTTCTGGACGGGCTGAAGGCGCTGTCCAAGCAATCCTCCGTGACGCTTTCGGAGCTTTATCGCACTCCGGCCTTTGTGGGCCTTGCAGGTGTCGTGACCCACGACATCGCGGCCCGGCTTCAGGCGGCGTTGCCGCTGGAAAATGCGCGGTTTGCCGACGACCGTTTTTCTGCGCTGGCCGGTGCCCTGGGTGATCGGGATGGCGTCGTGGCGCATTGCGGCACGGGCTCGTTCTTTGCCGCGAAGATTGCTGGCCAGACACGTTTGGCCGGAGGGTGGGGCGCGCGCCTCGGTGACGAAGCCTCGGCCCAATGGGTCGGGCGCAAGGCTCTGGCGGCCGCGCTGCGGGCCACTGACGGGTTCGAAGCGCGAACGCCCTTGGTCGATATGTGCCTCTCCCGCTTCGGTGATGCGGGCTGCATCCTGCGCTTTGCGGCAACGGCCATGCCCAAGGACTTCGGCACGCTTGCGCCCGAGGTTGTCGAACACGCCGGGAAGGGCGACGCGGTCGCCGCATCGATCATGGAAGCGGGCGCGGCCTATCTTGCCGACGGTCTCATCCGCATGGGTTGGACGCCGGCCCTGCCCATTTGCCTCACCGGCGGCATCGGTCCGGCCTACGCGCGTTATTTGTCGCTTGAACACCAAAACGCTCTGACCGAACCAAAGGGCACACCGCTCGACGGCGCTATTCGATTGGCGGGAAGCGACCAGTGGCAGAACTGAGTGAAAGCCAGACATTCACCGGAGGCCGCATTTTCGACGGGCACAGCCTTTCCGAAGTGAAGGCGGTGCGGTTCCAGAACGGCGTGTTCCACGGGCTCGGCGACGCCCGTGACGGGGAGAGGATCGATCTGGCGGGCGACATCCTCTCGCCCGGCTACGTCGACCTGCAAGTGAATGGCGGCGACGGGTTGATGTTCAACGACGACCCTTCCGTCGCCACTCTGACACACATCGCGACCGCGCACCGGCGGCTTGGCGCGACGCGCATTCTGCCGACGCTCATCACCGACAGCCACGAGAAGACGCAGGCCGCCATTCGCGCGGGGCAAGAGGCGGTCGCAGCACGCATCTCCGGGATCGGCGGTCTTCACCTGGAAGGCCCCCACATCTCTGTGGTGCGCAAAGGCGCCCACGA
>JASJDQ010000031.1 GCA_030065075.1 Paracoccaceae bacterium
AAGCGATGGACCGGGAGGTCATGGAAAGCTCGTTGGTTCTGCGGGATGGCGTGTTCCACATGGACCTCGACGCGCTGGCCGGGCAACTGACAGGGCGTGAAAAGGTGCTGACGCTCTGCACGCCGCATAACCCGGGCGGTCGCCTTTGGTCGGATGATGAATTGCGCGAGGTCGCGGCATTTTGCAAGGCGCACGACCTGTTGCTGGTGTCCGACGAAATCCATATGGATCTGGTCTTTCCCGGGGCCAAGTTCACGCCGACGGCGGTGGCGGCGCCCGAGTGTCTGGATCGCCTCGTGGTGCTGACGGCGGCGTCGAAGGGGTTCAACCTTGCGGGTGGTGAAACCGGGCTGATGCTGGTGCCAGATGCCGGTTTGCGAAAGCGGATCGACAAGGTAATGGTCGACCGCGAGGCCACGCCCAACCGCTTCGGCATGCTGATGACCAAAGCGGCCTTCACCGAGAGCGCGGACTGGTCCGAGGCTGTGCGGGCCTATATCGCCGAAAATTTCCGCATCTTTGCGGAACGGATAAATGCGCTGCCAGGCGTCAGCGTAATGCCGATGCAGTCGACTTATCTGACGTGGGTCGATTTCAGTGATCTGGGCATGACCGATGCCGAATTGATCGCACGTGTTCTGGATGCCAAGGTCATGCCCAACAAGGGCCCTGAATTCGGAACGGGCGGCTCGGGTCACCTGCGGTTCAACATCGCCTTGCCGCGCCCGACCTTGCTGGAGGCTCTGGAGCGTTTGGAACGCGCTTTCGCCGACGTTCAATAAATCGGAAGAATCCCGCCGATTTGGACGGCGTGGCATACCGTCACATTGATTATGCTGCACTGCAGCATGATACTGGTTGGCATATAAGGAAATTGCTATGTCTGTCACGCTTACGCCCGATGCGCCCGCCACCCACTCACAGCACGAAATTGATGACCGTGTTGTTTTTCACGAAGACGATCAGATTCTTGAAATTGATCTCTCGGACTACACGCTGGAAAACTCTGCCGACGTGAACTTATTGTACGACCGGCTGGAGACCTTGATTGCGGAGAGCGGCGAAAGCCAATGGTTTTTCTTGATCAACTATCGCGGCACCAAGATCGACCCAGGCGCTTGGTTCGCCCATGCGCGGCGCGGCAAGGACCTAAACCTGGCGCATTCTATGGGCTCGGTCCGTTATGATGCCAGCGAAGACACACGCCGCCAGATCGAACGCTCGGCCGGGACCGACAATTTCGATCCGAACCTTTTTGCCGATCGCGAAAGCGCCTATGAACGCCTAAAGGCTATGCCGTCAACGCGTGTGCACAAGATTGTGCATGTGCCGAACCATTCCGCAGAGGAATTCCGCCGCCGCGTGACCTTTAACGAGGCCGACGACATCATGGAGATTGATCTGACCGACATCGCGCTGGAGCATTCCCGCGATGTGCACGACCTCTATGATGTTCTGGACGCCATGATCGCTGAAACTGGTCGGAAGTGGTACTTCCTGATCAATTACGAAAA
This sequence comes from Paracoccaceae bacterium, assembly GCA_030065075.1. GTDB lineage: Bacteria > Pseudomonadota > Alphaproteobacteria > Rhodobacterales > Rhodobacteraceae > JAJDOD01. The sequence goes on from JASJDQ010000031.1 coordinate 1,515, forward strand.
TACGAAGATATTCTCGTGCGCTTGGGTTGAATATGCCGCCCGTGGCAAGGCGTTCAACGAGGCCGGGTCGCTGGGTTCTGTGCGGTTCGCACCGGGGTCCGAGACCGAAACCGACATCCGTCTGCGTGCTGAATCCGGAGGTTTCCGTCCCAACATCCGCAACACACGGGAAGAGGCACTGGAGCGGATTGCCGAGTTGAAGCGGGGCGAAGACTAAGTCCGCCCGCAATCGACGCGCCCCTCATTCTGGGCGCGCCTCGTCCGAATACTGTTCGACGAACTCGCCCTTGGGCGGGATCGGTTTGATGACATCAATCAGGACGCCGTTCGGGTCCTGCGTAATGAAGTGGCGCTGTCCGAAGTCTTCATCGACTAACGGTTTCAGGATGGGCAAACCGGCGTCTTCCGCTTCCTTGAATACGGCGTCCGGGTCCTTGACTTCGAAGTTCAGGATCAACCCGCTGACCACCTTCTGCGCTACCCTTGGCACCGTCGGGTGATCGTACTGCAGCACGGCAAGATTCACGCCTTCATCTTCGGTCGATTGAAGATGTGTGTACCAGTCGCTGTCGAAGACGATCTTGAACCGGAAGTTAGCGACATAAAAGGCTGTTGTTCCGGCGACATCGTTCGTCTGGATCACGGGATAGTACTGGGTGCATTTCATTTCTTGAGTCCTCCAATTCAGAAACATACAGTCTGTATGTATCGAATCAATTAACATACAGGCTGTATGTATGCAACAAGACTCTGAACGCCGCTCGAATGCGGCCCGTACCGAAGCCACTCGCGGCGCGCTGATCGCGGCGGCGCGAACGCTTTTTGTCGAGAAAGGCTACGCTGAAACCTCGACGCCCGAGATCGTGAAGTCAGCCGGGATCACAAGGGGCGCTCTTTACCACCACTTCGCCGATAAGGCCGATCTGTTTAGAGCCGTGCTGCGCAAAGAGTTTGAAGCGGTCGAGGCCGAGATCAATGCGTCGGCCAAGGCGTCCGAGTCAGCCATTGATGCGTTGCTGGATGGCGGGCGCGGGTATCTTGATGCAATGCGCGCGCCGGGGCGGGTGCGGCTGATGCTGCTGGATGGTCCCGCCGTGTTGGGGCGGATGGAACTGGACAAGATGGATCGCGAGACGTCTGCCGACTCACTTCGTTTGGGTTTGGAAGCGGCGATGAATGCCAGTGAGGTTCGGCGCCTGCCGTTGGTGCCATTGACAGCACAGCTTTCGGCCATGTTCGACCGGGCTGCGCTGGGCGTATCCGAGGGCGAGGACGCCGAAGATCACCTGACGGTTTTCGCGGCCATTCTTGAGGCGTTGCGCCCGTAGTGGTCGCCCGGCCAAAATTCTAACGGGATGCGGTCGTGGTTGCTGGAAGCCCGAAGTCCTCGAAATGCACGACACAGTCGGGGCCGTTGGTCAAAACGATCCCATAAGCGCCCGGCTCGTCAACTGAGTGGGTTGACCCGGCTTCGCCTAGAAGCATCGGCATCTGGTGGCATGTGCTTTTGAAGACAGTCACCGGTACACCTGCGGCTTTTGCCGTGATCGTTCGGTGGATGTGCCCGGCGAACACGTGAGACACGTTGTGCTGCGCGATCAGGTCCAGAAAGGCGCGGTCGTTTCTCAGCCGGATCGCATCCATGCCGACAAACCCGCTTTCAAAAGGCGGATGGTGAACAAAGACGAGGCAAGGGCGATCTGCTTCGGACAATTGAGCCTTCAACCAGGCCATGCGGTCATCGCACAAGATGCCGGAATGTGCTGGATTGGCGGTTTCGTCCAGACTGTCGAGCGTAATCAAGCGGACATCATCAAGATCGACTGCGCTTTGAACAAATCCATTCGGGTCGACCGGTGTCTCGGGAAAGACCTTTCGGAAAGTGGATCGCCGATCGTGGTTGCCGAGGAGAAAGCTGATGGGCCACGGCAAGTCGTTCAACGCATCTCTTAATGCCTGATAGGAAACCGTTTGCCCGAAGTGGGTCAGGTCCCCCAGAAGCAGCAGTCGATCCGCGTCCGGGTGGTTTCTAAGGGCATGGTCCAACCCCTGCCGCAGCCGCTGGAACGGGTCCAGTCCAATGATCGTCTTGGACCCGTCCGTCAGGTGCAGGTCGGTCATCACCAGAAGCTTGGACATCAATCCTCGTTGATGTCGTGTTCGAAGTGCTTCACCTGACCTTTGCGGATGCCCAATATCTGGCGCAGCGCCAGCCACGCCAGAAGCGAGATGATCGCAAATGTCAGAAGCATCATCGGGACTGAGGTTGCCAGGCCGGGGATGCCCAGCAGCAGGCCAAAACCAACGCCTCCTGCGCCGACGGCGAAGCCCAGAAAGATCTGTGCGGGCGCGACAACTTCGAGGATGGCGAGCAACAGCGCGCCGACCATCCAGACCCACCAGAGGGACCACCACATGGGTTATGACCTCCCTTTGAGCATGTTGAAGGCGTTGCCGAAGGCTTCGAGCGCGTTGGCTGGTACAACAACGGTGCTGGAGCCCTGCGAATTGCCTAGCGCGTTCAATGATTCCACCTGCTTCAGCGCCACTTGATATTGTGCGGCCTCCAAACCGTTGTCCTGGATTGCGCGGGCAACGACGCCGGTGGCATAGGCCTCGGCATCCGCTTCAACGCGGCGCGCTTTTGCGGCCTGCTCGGCCGCGTAAAGCTCGGCGTCGGCCTGCAGTTCCACCGCGCGCCGTTCGCCTTCGGCCCGCGTCACTTGCGCGCGGCGTTCGCGTTCGGCGTTCAGCTGCTGCAACATCGCGTCGCGCGTGGCCTGATCGAGGTTCACGTCCAGAATCTCGGCCCGCGTCACTTCGATGCCCCAGGCATCGACCGCGTCCTCGACGCTGGCCTTGATCGTCTGAATCAGAACCGAACGGTTCGACTGCACCTCGTCCAGTTCCATCTTGCCGATCTCGGCCCGGACGATGCCGGCGACGGTTGTGGCAATGGCGGCATCGACGTCACGGATGCGGTAAACCGTCTTTTCCGGCTCGGTTATCCGGTAGAATACGCTGGTTTCGACCTGAACCAGCACGTTGTCCGCCGTAATCGCGTCTTGCGAGGCGTTCGGAAGCTGGCGTTCGAGGATCGAGATTTGATGCGCGACCCGATCCAGAAACGGAACGATGAAGTTGATGCCGGGCCCAAGAACGGTGCGCAGGCGTCCGAACCGCTCGACCACATGTTTTTCGGACTGCGGCACGATCCGCACGCCCTTGTAAATGCAGATGATGATGAAGATGGCGAGCAGAAGCGTTGCAATCCCGCCGCCGCCAAGCGCGTCAAGTACCTGGTCCATAACCCTGTCCCATTGTTACGTCCCCGTGAGTGACATGGGCCGTGAAGGACTGTTTTTCAATGTGTTAGGTCACGCTGCCCTGACTATCCTCTGAGGTGTCACCCCGACGACACGGGCAATATCACCGGCCACTTCCATCTCTAGCTTGACGCTTGTGGCATGCCATCCGACCGAACCGAGCCTATCCAGTTCGTAATCCGACAGGCGCGCTTTCACTTCGTCGTTGATCTGTTTGAACGATAGCCCTTCGGGCCCTGCTTCATCGATGGCGTGCAGGATAGCGGTGCGGATCGCGTCAAACTTCCAACGCGGGATGCGTGTGGTGCCGTCGGCATTCGGCGTGCGGCACGTGACTTTTTCCTCTGGCATCCGGTTCTCGCGACATTGCTCCGTCCGGTGCAGCATAGCATAACACCACGAAAGCGGAGGTCACGAATGCGACACGGCGGTCAGATGCTGGTGGAATGTCTGAAGACGCTTGGCGCACGCCATGGGTTCGGTGTGCCGGGCGAAAGCTATCTGGCCGTTTTGGATGCGTTGCATGACACGAAGGGCGCGTTGGATTTCACGCTCTGCCGCAACGAAGGTGGCGCCGGGTTCATGGCGGCGGCCTATGGCAAATTGACCGGGACGCCGGGCCTTTGTTTTGTGACGCGTGGGCCAGGGGCCACGAATGCTTCGATCGGGGTACATACCGCGATGCAGGATAGTGCGCCGATGATTCTGTTCATCGGCCAAATCGGCACGGACATGCGGGACCGCGAGGTGTTTCAGGAAGTCGACTACCGCGCAATGTTCGGCACGGTGGCCAAATGGGTGACCGAGATCGCCCATGTCGACCGCATCCCCGAAATCGTCTCGCGCGCCTGGGCGACGGCCTTGTCGGGGCGGCCCGGGCCGGTCGTGGTCGCGTTGCCGGAGGACGTAATCAGCGCGCCGACAAGTGCGCCCGCCTTGACGAAACCATTTGTAGCACCGGTGGCACACGCGAGCGCCGACCAATTGGCGCGTGTTCACCAGGTGCTGTCGGAAGCCGAACGCCCCTTGATCCTGATGGGCGGCGGCGGGTGGGCCGAAAACGGTAGCCGCGCGCTGGAACAGTTTGCGGAAGCCAGCCAAATCCCGGTCGTGGCCGCGTTTCGCTATCAGGATTTGTACGACAACACCCTTGCCAGCTACGCCGGTGAAGCGGGCGTCGGCATCTTGCCGGAAGTGCGCCAGACTATGGCGCGTAGCGATGCGATCCTGGCGATCGGCGTTCGTTTCGGCGAGATGACGACGGACAATCATCGCCTGTTCGGTTTGCCCGAGATGGATCAGACTTTGATCCATGTGCACCGATCAGATCGCGAGATCGGCAAGATCTATCGCCCCGATATCGCGATACAGGCGGACCAGAACGCGTTTTGCCAGGCGCTTGCCGACCTGAACGTTCAAGGTAAGCCGACGTGGATGGCAGAGGCACGGGCCGGATACGAGGCGACCTTTGATCTGCCGGATCAACCAAGCGCGGTCGATATGGTCGAGGTGATGCGGCACTTGCAGCAGACAGTGGCGAGCGATGCCATCCTGACGAACGGCGCGGGCAACTTTTCCATCTGGAACAACAAATACTTCCGCTATGGCCGTTACCACAGGTTGCTGGCGCCGCAATCCGGAGCCATGGGCTATGGCTTGCCTGCGGCGATAGCGGCCAAGATCGCCCATCCCGAACGTCAGGTGATCTGTTTCGCCGGCGACGGCGACTTTCAGATGAATTGCCCCGAACTGGGCACGGCAATGCAGGCGGGCGCAACGCCGGTCGTGCTGATCCTGAACAACGGAAGCTATGGGACCATCCGCATGCATCAGGAACGGAACTACCCGGGCCGCATTTCGGCGACCGAGCTTCAGAACCCCGATTTCACCACCCTCGCGCGGGCGTATGGGTTTCATGGCGAGCGCGTCGAAACGACAGCCGAATTTGCCGACGCGTTCGAACGCGCTCTTGCCTCCCCCACCGGCGCAGTTCTGGACCTGAACGTTGGCGTCGAGGCCATCACACCAAGGCAAACATTGGCGCAGATCCGCCAGAAAGCCTAAGCCGAAACCGAAAATTAACTTTGCACCGCCAAGACAGGATTGTTCTTGGGGAGCGGTTTGATGGCCGCATTGACGGTCGAAGAAATCCTGACAGGCACGACTCTGGGGGTGACCTCGGGGCTCGTGGATTTGTTTGTTCTGGAAACGGGCGGGCGGCGTGTTCTTTATGCGCTTGACCGCAGCGAGGCCCGCTTACTGGAACTGGATGTCAGTGCCAGCGGCGCACTGACCTATGAAGACAGTTTGCAGCTTCAGGGCACCTTTGCCGCTGGCTCGGTTCCGTCGCTTGGCGTGCTGCCGGGTGTCACCGACTATCTGACACTTGCCGGTCTCTCTCCCACTGCTGGGCAGGGTGTTTCGCTTTCCGGAACCGGCGAGCTTGGTGCGCAAGTGACACTCAGCCCTTTCGGAACATTGCGCGCACCTCAATCCATGGACGTCGGCGGCGTGCCAGTTCTGCTCACAGGCGGCTTCAGCGGCGGCTTGTTGCACTATGCCGATGGCGGATCGGGCTTTTCCCTGACATCCAGCCTCGCCGACACTGCGGACCGCTACCTTGCAGATGTGACGGCAAGTGCCACGTTCGAGATGTCAGGTGACCGGTACATGGCGACCGTGTCGGCAAGCGATGATGGGCTCAATCTGGCGCGTGTGACTTCGGTTGGGGTCGAGCAATCCGGCGCGCTGGGCACCGTCGAAGGCTTACCAATCAATGATCCCGCCGACATCGCAGTGGTATCGGCCTTGGGGCATGCCTATCTTGCCATCGCGTCTTTCGGGACATCGTCGCTTTCGATTGTTCGCGTCGAAGGTGGCGAGCCACGCTTGGCGGACCATGTGCTGGACTCCGACGCAACGCGTTTCGCTGATGCGACCAGCGTGACGGCGGCCGCGTCGGGCGACTTCGCCTATGTCGCGGTGGGCGGGGGTGAGGGCGGCCTTTCCCTTTTCACCATTCTTGCGGGTGGTCGGCTTATCCATCTCGACAGCGTAGCCCAAGACGAAACCGTGCCGCTTGACCAGATCGGTGCTTTGTCGATGCAGGTCCTGGGTGGGGCACTGCAAATCTATGCTGGGTCCGAGGTCGAGCCGGGTCTGACACGGCTTGTGTACGATCTGGGTCAGGTTGGAAGCGTCATTTTGGCGGACGGCCTGGGAACGACCGCACAAGGCACGACCTTGGATGACCAGATCATCGGGTCTGACGTGGGAGAAAACCTGCTGGGGCAAGCGGGTGATGATATTCTGTTGGATGGTGCGGGCAGCGACACCATGACAGGGGGGTCGGGTGCCGATCTGTTTGTCCTCACTGCAGACGGAAGCGCGGACGCGATTTCCGACTTTCAGCGCGGGGTCGATCGATTGGACCTGTCGGCATTCGACTTTCTCTATGATGTCTCGCAATTGACCATCACACCCAATGCAACGGGCGCTCAGATCAGCTTCGGGTCCGAGGTGATCGATCTGTCAACATCGGACTTCGCACCTCTCACTGCAGGGGATTTGACGAATGACGCCCTCCTGAACCTTGACCGTCCGCCGTTTCTGCTTGTGGGGCGCGAGATCACTGGCGGCACTGGCTCAGATGTGCTGAACGGTGGCGCGGGGGGCGACACGATCTATGGGCTGGCGGGCGACGACAGTCTTGCAGGCCAAGCCGGGGATGACAGTCTGTTCGGTGGTGTTGGGTTGGATACGCTTCTGGGCAACGCGGGCAACGATACGCTCTATGGCGATGCGTCTAGCGACACGTTGAGCGGTGGAGCGGGTGATGACCTATTGTTCGGCGGCGATGGCGGCGACATCCTCTATGGTGACGATTGGATTGCCTGACGTTCAGGCAATCCCCTGATCGTCAACGATGTCTTCCCAAAGCGTCCAATAGTCGCCGTCGTTCAGAAGCGTCTGGGCATTCGCAGGTGGCGTCCACGTAGGATAAAGCATCGTCAACATCGCAAGTGTGACATCGTCGCCGATCAAAAGGTCACCGCCACCGTCGCCGTTGATCAGGTTGTCGCCCGTGCCGCCTTCGATCAGGTCTGCGCCTGCCCCGCCCGAAAGATCGTCGTTGCCCGAACCGCCAAGGATCGCATCGCGTCCGCCGCCGCCGTCGACAGTGTCACTGCCGAACCCGGCAACAAGCTCGTTTCCGGCATCATTGCCGATGATCCGGTCGTTACCCCCGCCGGTGCGGCCGTGTTCGATCACCGTTCCACGGGCAATGCCCAGGTTGCCGTCACGCCCATCGACGTCGGAAAACATCTCTTCCCTAAGGTCCAATACCTGATGAGCCGACGTTCCGGAGAAGTCGAAGACATCGACCCCGTCCGTGTCGAAAACGGTGAACGAGACGGGGTTTGAAAGATCGAATGCACCGTCCAGGTAGGTACCGGTGTTCCCGCCTTCGCCGTACACCGTGTCGCCGGAGTTGGCCGAGGTGGGTGTGCCATAAAGTGAGTGAATTGCGAGGATATCGGCCACCTGCGGCCCGATCACATAGGCGAAGTCCGCGTCGATTGTCGGGTTCTCGGTCTGATGGAAATACGACATGACCGATGCTTGCCAGCTGTCATTGTCGTAAAGGTTGTCGACACCGTATGTGGCGCTGCCGTTGTAGTTTCCCGCATGCCCCAAACCAAGCGCATGCCCGATTTCGTGAATGTAGGTCTGAAAGAAGTAGCCGTCGGTGCGGTTCTGGCCTCCGGCCCAGTTGTCGTCCACGTTGATGAACGCTGACTGGATCGTCCCGTTCCAGACCGAACTTGAGGCATAGGCGCCCGAGTTCTCGTCGTCGAAAACGATGTCTGCGACAGTGCCATCTTGCCGGACGGACAGGCGGAAGTCACCGGATCCCGCGTCGTTGAAAGCCGCGGCCTGGATGTAATGGTAGCCGGTATATGTCGCCTGATAGGTCAGCGCCGCATTCGTGCCATTGGCGTCGTCGTTCTGTGCCAGAATGGAGCCGGCGTCATTCAGCAGGAACAGATAGGGATCGGCCAGCGGGTTGCTGCTGCCTTCGCCCTCATGCGTGATGGTGACAGTTTCGCCCTGGGTCAGAAAGACCGCAACCGTATCGCGTTCACCGGCGCCGCCGAGGTTACCGACGAAGTCGTCGCCGACCTGAATGATATAGTCCAACGAAGGGCCATAAGGTGCGTCGGTGGTTTCCACGATCGTATTGTTGGGCGGTGTGTCGGCGTTCACCTGTGCAAAGTTCAGGCCCGAAACGATCGACCACGCATCCAGCGCCTGCAATGCCATCGCCTGTCCCGCCGAGGTGAGCCCGGTAATGTCGACGAAAAGCGTATCCCCGACGGACACGTCGAACGATCTGGCGCTGCCGCCCCAGTACCCATTGGTCAACTGCGTCGCGATCTGGTCGTACGTATATACGGGCATCGATGTAACAGCGCCTTCGCCATCGCCGCCATCTTCTGATGGGGCAGCCACGTCAAAAATGCAGTCCTCGCTCCAGGGCTGCGTGCATTCACATAATGTACACACTGTCCACTCTCTCCACCGAAAGGGGGACACACTAGTCAATGAGCTGCGAAACAGACCTGCAGCAGAACCGTAATGTCCACCCGCACCCCCGTGCGTGCCTGAACGCTACGGTGTGAGGCGTTGACAAGTTCTTACCGAATGATCGCAATGGCGGAGTGTCAGCGGAAATCTGCCTAGGACTTTAGCGACGTTTTAACGTATCGCCCATCTGTAGTTTGGGGGCCAGTTCCACCCTCTGGCCAGTCTCGGTGATCGAGCCATCGCTGCGACCAGCGATGATCCGTGCCGCTTCCCGACCAATATCCCTGCGTCCTGCGTCCATGGTCGCAAGGCGAAGTGAGAACCCTTTCAGCATTTCCGATCCGTTAAATCCGGCCAGACCAATCTGGCCTGGAACGTCTATTTTGGCGTCCTGCAAATGCAAAAGCCCGCCGGCTCCGATCATGTCGTTCGAATAATAGAGGAAATCGAGATCAGGGCTGCGGGCCAAGATGCGCGCCGTCATCTCGCGACCTTTGGCCAAAGAGGAACCGCCATCGTAGAATTCCTGATCGACAACTTCGATACCTTCCCGCGCGAGGGCTTCCGTGAATCCCTCGAACCGCTTCCGGGCCCGGTGATCCATAGGCATCTTGGTGCCCAGAAAACCGATCTGACGATAGCCGTTCTTGACGATGTGTCTTGCCATCTCGCGCCCCGCGCGCCGGTGACTGATGCCCACGACGGCATCCACGGCCTCGCCGTCCGTGTCCATGATCTCGACGGTCGGAATGCCGGATGCGTCCAACATTTTTCGAGAGGCATCCGAATGTTCCAAACCCGCAAGAATGATTCCGCTTGGACGCCACGAGAGCATTTCGAACAAGACACGCTCTTCGCGATCGGGTGAATAATCGGTGACGCCGACGACGGCCTGCAGGGGCGTGTCGTCAAGCACTTCGGAAATACCGGTCAGGACATCCGGAAAGACCATGTTGGACAGGGAAGGAATAATCACGGCCACAAGGTTCACATGGCTGGAAGCAAGCGCACCGGCGATCTTGTTGGGAACATAGCCAAGCGACTTTGCCGCCTGAAGCACCTTCTTGCGGGTCGCGTCCGAGACATCCCCACGGTTCCGCAACACACGGCTGACCGTCATTTCCGACACACCCGAAGCGATGGAAACGTCCTTCAGCGTCAGCGGACGCTTTGGTTTCGCCGCGTTCTTGTTAATCGAGATGACTTTGTCGTCGTCTTCCATGCCCCTCTCCAGGCCAGTATTCACGTAGAGTTACCGCTAACGGGTTCTTATGCAAGCGGCTTGATATATCGTGCTGAACACGTGACAACATCAAAAGCGGCCCCGTAGCTCAGCGGATAGAGCAACCGCCTCCTAAGCGGTAGGTCATAGGTTCGACTCCTATCGGGGCCGCCATCTCTGCAACCGCACGCACGAGAAGGGTGACCTTGCGTAAACTTGTTCCGGATAGGCAAGGATGAACTATTGCGTTATCCACAAAGGTGGGGTCGCCTAAAATTACTTCGGGGGACAATGAATGGCCAAAGATCCGAGCCATGTGCGTGGTGAATACCTGAAACGCCACACCGAGGCGCTGATCAAAGACCTTGGATACGCAAAAGCGTGCGAAGTGTCTGGCAAATCGAAAGCGACATTGGGACGCTACGCGTCACTGATGGACGAAAACTCTGACCGGTTCATTCCGGTGAACGTGCTGGTCGAGCTCGAGCTTGAAGCGAGCGTGCCTTTCGTCACCAAATCTTTGGCCGAACTACAGCAGTTGAAGCTTGAATACGAAGGGGATCGTGACGATCGTCCAGGAGGGCTGAACACGGATGTCATCCTGTTGTCGCAGCGGTTTGCGAATTTGATGGCTGAGTACAACCATTCAATCGCAGATGGGGTCATTTCCTTGAACGAGGCGCGACGATTGCTGGATGAAACCAATGCCCTGCAACAGGTCCTGATGGACATGAAATTGCACCTGCAGGATCAAAACCACTGAACTGAGCAAAAAATGCCACACCTGCGGTGGCCGGTCGTGCCCCCTCGGACAGACCGGCCTCGTAAAGGCACCGAAACGGCGCAAACTCGATACGCCCGTTCAGGCTGCACTCGCACAGGCACACACTGGTTAAGGCACACAGATACACAAGACACGGTCTAATCCCTCGGCCGGTTGCTGGGGTCGCATTCGCCCGACCGAGGGAGCCGACCCGCACAGGGATGAGTGAGCGACCCGGCACCTTTGAATTTAGGGGTTGGGGTTATTGGGTACTAATGGGAAAAAAGTGCGGGTGGCATCATTTTTCGAACGTTGTTCACAAGCTGAAATCCAACGGGGGCCCCATGATAGAAACGCTGCAGACCTACGCGGAAACCGGGCGCGATGTTGCGCTGGATTGGATCACCTCGCCTGCCGCCTATGCGCAATTCGGGTTATTGATCGCCGCCTACCTGCTAGCGGTTCTGGTGAACGCCTCGATGCGCCCGCGTCTTTCCCGACTTTTGACGCCCGCTGAGGCGGACGAAACCCCGTTCGCCCGGGCGCGCCGGTTTGTTCTGATGTTCCTGCCACTGCTCTTGCCGCTTCTGGCCTATGCGTTCACAGCGGCTGGCGAGCAAGTCACACGGTCGCTTTTCGGTTCGGGCGCCGTCATTGCGTTCGGTAAACGCATCTTCGTCTTCCTCGCCGTGCGCCAGGCGGTGCGGCATATGATCAGCGACCCCTTCCTGCAGACCCTGGGAAAATACATCGCGATACCGATAGCGGCCATCTATGTTTTTGGCCTTCTGGATCCGCTTATGGCCTTTTTGGAGGGAACGCGTGCTTCCTTCGGCAACATCTCGTTCTCGCTCCTGGCGATATTTCGAGCGGTCGTCGCGGGCTCGGTTCTCTTCTGGTTGGGCCGTTGGTCAGCGGATACGGGCACGACCTATATCCGATCGCAGGAAACCATCCGTCCGCCAACCCGCGAGTTGGCGGCGAAGGCGTTCGAGTTTGGGGTTTTTGCCGCTGTCGGCTTGGTGCTGCTGAATGTCATGGGTCTGAACCTTTCGGCGCTTGCCATATTCGGCGGTGCAGTCGGTGTCGGTCTTGGTTTCGGCTTGCAGAAAATCGCGTCGAATTTCATCAGCGGCATCATCCTTTTGCTGGAAGGCCAGGCGACCGTCGGCGACTTCGTCGAGCTTGATGGCGGGGAAAGCGGCACAATCGTCAAACTTGGCGCGCGGGCCACCATCCTCGAGACCTTCGATGGCAAGTGGATCGTCGTTCCAAACGAGGATTTCATCACTTCCCGCATCGTCAACTGGTCGGACGCCGGGTCGGGCAACCGCTACGAGGTCGGGTTCTCGGTCTCGTACGATACCGACATCAACAAGGTGCCCGACATCATCGTCGACGCGGTCTCGAAACACCCCGGGGTCCTGCAGGACCCCGAAGGTCCCGACTGCGAACTGGCGGGCTTTGGAGACTCGGGCGTCGATTTCAACGTCGAGTTCTGGGTCGAAGGGATCGATGACGGCAAGAATAAGTACACGTCGGAAGTGCGCTTCCTAATCTGGAACGCGTTGAAAGACGCGGGAATAGAAATCCCGTTCCCGCAGCGCGAAATCCGGTATCGAGTGGGGCACATGCCAACCTGACGGTTGGCCTTGGGAGCGCGAGGGGTAAAACCCCTCGCATTGTCGGCTCATCGCACCTCGATGGCGTTCTGATCGATGGCCAGCACATACCCTTGACGCGCGACTGTCTTTATCAGCAGTTCCGCGACCATCTGGTTGCCCAAGGCATCGCGCAACCGCTTGATGCGGGTCGCGCCCGAGGCCTCTTCGCATTCGCTGGCGTCCTTTCCGGAAATCATCGCCTCGATCTCGGCACCCGACAAAACATCTCCGTCCATCCGCGCTTCGGCCAGAACCGACAGCGTTTCGATCGCGGCGCCGGTCAGGGTGAAGTCCATATCGTTCAGCGTCACGACTTTTTCTTCCCGGTTGATCGAAAGGCTAGAAACCTGGATCCCTTGTCGCTCGATTGCGCCGATCCGCCGGTTCAGCAACACGATGGTCACAACGAACACGAGACAGGCGACCAGAAGCCCCGTGGCGAACAGCATCAGAACGAAGATCACAAGCCGGTAGCCGGTCAGGACCTCTGAAAATGCGGTGCCGGATTGGGCCAGAATCTCCAGAAGCTTGATCTCGGCCGCGCTGGTCAGGTCGTCGTTTTCGACGAACAGCCGTTCGACCCGCGCATTGAACGCGTTCGCATCCGGCAAATTCAACAGCAGAAAGGCTCCTGCCAGACCGAGGATCAGAACAACTGCGACAATTCCGATTGTGACCAGCCTGGTGCCGACGGCCTTTGCCTCAGAAGCGGAGGAAGAATTGGCCTGCATCCTGTTTCCTTTTCCCAAGTCCGCTGTCATCGAACACGGACCCAACCTGCAGAAGCTGCCAGCCGGCAGAGCTCAATCGTTTCGCAACGATTGATCTCACATTGTCTGACATGGTGCAGGGGGAAATGTCGACTTTGATGACGCCATAGTGAAGCTTCAGCGGATTCTCCTGCTTGGCCTTGTAGTCGGCATAGCAGGCTGCGCTGGCTGATGTGGAAATAGCCAGAACGGTCACCAAGGTCGAAAGAAACAGACGCTTTTTCATGTGCGTCACACTGCGACCCGATCTCTCGAAAATCAATAACATCCCGATAGCGCGGGTCTGTTATCCGATATCACCTGGGCGATATTGAGCGTCAGCACGGCCCCCGCCCACATTGATGTCACGTTCAGCGAGGCCGCGGCCCCGCGTCCTTGAAACCAAAGTATCATATGGGGGTACGCACTGATGTTCAGTATCACAAAACTCGCGCTAACAGGTGTCACAGCGATGTCGCTTGCCATGACACCGGTATCGGCCTCGGCAAACGAAGACCTTGCCAAGGTTCTGGCCGGTCTGGCGGTTCTTGGCATCACCGCAAAGATCATTGATGACCGCAAAGATCGTCGCCGGAATACCGTGACGACATCGAGGACCTCGCGCTTCGATACGATTGAAGGCGACCGGCGCATCATTCGCGGCGATCTGCGTCGGCCAGATCAGAACCGGGCACTTCGCAATACCCGTCCCGCGCGCAAGAAACCGCTGCCGGATCGTTGCTTGCGCATTCTCGATACCGATCGCGGTGACCGCTTTGTCTACGGCGAGCGGTGCCTGAACCGAAACTACGTTTATGCCAACAGGCTTCCTGACCGGTGCGAGCGTCTTGTGCGGACAGACCGGGGCCTTCGCACGGTGTACGGCGCGCGATGCCTGGCGCGAGACGGCTGGAAGGTCGCTCGGCGTTGAATGAAATGGGATACCGGCGCGGGGATCCCGCACATCTCCATCGCCCGTGCCGGTGGGCCAGGGTGTCCCCCTGGCCCGAGACTACCGAGTGGAAGGTTTGTAACGAGTGACAGGTGTCAGTCTCTTGGGGTGAGCGGCGGTTTCCGGGTGTTGGGAGCCGCCGCTTTTTCGTGGCCCGGCTTGATCCCTGCGGAAATTGCGGGCAGGGGGAGGCCATGCCCGATTGGACTGAAGAAGACCTATGCCTGAAGCGCGGTCACGTCGTGATCGCTGGGGTCGATGAGGTGGGGCGCGGTCCGCTGGCGGGGCCGGTCACAGCGGCAGCGGTCATTCTGGATCGTAAGCGCTTGCCGGAGGGCCTGGATGACTCGAAGAAACTCACTCTGAAGGCCCGCGAGAAGCTGTTCGATCAAATCATTGCCACAGCAAAGGTGTCCGTTGCCCACGCCACCGTGGAAGAGATCGACGATCTCAACATCCTCTACGCCTCGCATCTGGCGATGCAGCGCGCTTTGTCTGGGCTTGGGTCTATCGACCACGCCCTGATCGACGGTAATATGATCCCGAAGGGCATTTCCTGTAGCGCCACGGCGTTGGTCAAGGGCGATAGTCGCAGCCTGTCCATCGCGGCGGCCTCTATCGTGGCCAAAGTGACGCGCGACAGGATCATGGTGGATTTGGCGCAACAGTTCCCGGGCTATGGATGGGACCAGAACGCAGGCTATCCGACAAAAGTGCATCGCGACGCCCTGGAGCGCCTTGGGGTGACCCCACATCATAGGCGTTCGTTCAAGACGGTCCACAATATGTTGTGACAAGTGAAATTTGTAACCTACTGATTCAAAAAAGAATTTGACGGCGAATCGTGTCTGACTCATGTTTGTCCACAAGGAAGGGCGAACGAATTGCCCACGGGACAGAGGCAGAACCGGTGACCAAGACTCGCGTGAAAACGCTTCCCTTGGATACGATTTTGGACGGCGATTGCGTCGAGGCGATGCAGGCATTGCCCGAAGCCTCTGTCGACCTGATCTTTGCCGATCCGCCCTACAACTTGCAGCTAAAGGGCGAACTGCACCGTCCCGACAACTCCAAGGTCGATGCGGTAGATGACGCGTGGGATCAGTTCGGATCGTTCGGCGCGTATGACCGTTTTACGCGGAACTGGCTTGCGGCTGCAAAACGGCTTCTGAAGCCGGACGGGGCCATCTGGGTGATCGGTTCCTATCACAACGTTTTTCGTCTGGGCGCGGAGTTGCAGAATCAGGGCTTCTGGATTCTGAACGACGTGGTGTGGCGCAAGTCCAATCCGATGCCGAACTTTCGCGGCAAACGGCTGACCAATGCGCATGAAACGCTGATCTGGGCGTCGAAGTCCGAAGGCGCGAAGTACACCTTCAACTACGAGGCGCTGAAGGCGTTGAACGAGGGTATCCAGATGCGCTCGGACTGGGTCCTGCCGATCTGCACGGGCCACGAACGCCTGAAAGACGCCAAGGGCGACAAGGCCCACCCGACCCAAAAGCCCGAAAGCCTGTTGCATCGCGTGATCCTCGGCACCACCAACCCGGGTGACGTGGTGCTGGACCCGTTCTTTGGCACCGGCACGACCGGGGCTGTCGCCAAGATGCTGGGACGGTCATTCATCGGGATCGAGCGCGAAGCGGCTTATCGCGAAGTGGCCAAACGCCGCTTGGACAAGGTTCGGAAGTTCGACAAATCGGCGCTGGAGGTCTCGACCTCGAAGCGGGCCGAACCGCGCGTACCCTTTGGCCAGTTGGTAGAACGCGGCATGCTACGCCCGGGCGAGACACTGGTCAGCCCGCGCGGCAAGGCCGCCAAGGTGCGTGCCGACGGCACGCTTGTGGCCGACGATATCAAAGGATCGATCCATCAGGTTGGTGCAGCACTGGAAGGCGCGCCCAGTTGCAACGGCTGGACATACTGGCACACGAAGATCGATGGAAAAAACGTGCCGATCGACGTCTTCCGCCAACAAATCAGATCGGAAATGTAGAGTTTACCCCCCAAGAGAACAGCTTACCGCCCGGTGCCTCGTGGCCGTCCACGACCCGGAACCTGACCCCGCCCTTCAAGGCGGGGTCCTTTTTCTTACATCGCGTTCTGGATGATCTGCTTGGTCATGGGATGCTTGGCGAACGGCATCATGGTTCGAAGCATCTGCGCCTTGGATGCTCCGCAGGGGGCTTTCCGCGTCTCGAACTCGCCGGGACGGAAGAACCCCCGCTTGGTACGTTTAAACGCATAGCAGCCTGCGAAAACAGCTTTGCCAGGCTGTGAAACGCGGGTCGTGCCAACAGCGGAACCCAAGGGGCCGAAAGAATACTCGTTGATGGTGTTCGTACAGAGCGGCCCTGCACAGGACATCATCCACATCTTGGAAAACTCGTACCGGCCCGGTGTTACGCCATTGTGCCAGACGAGGTAACCGGTGCCGAGCTTCTCCCAGCCCATGCCGTAGTACCGTTCGTCACTCGGAGCCGAGAGGTTACGGATCTGGAATCCGGTCATGCGGTTTCCAGAGATCTCGCGAGCATCGACCCAAGTGTAGAAAACCGAGCGCTTTTCATAGTCGGTAATGGGTTCGCCGCCGGAACAAGCGGCCAAAACAACAGCAATAATTGTAAGGATCAAGTAACGCATTTCAGTCTCCAAAGCTTCAACACCTTGCAGCTAGATGGACTACGTGACGTGAAATGGGTGCATTGGTGCCAAGTCGGTGACGAATTATGTCCGATTTTGGACGACTCCAAGCCCTCAGAACGGCGGGGACTCCGGGCAGGTCAGATCAGCCGCCTGATACAGCATCCATGTGCTAAGATCGCGCTTTGGCGACCAAGCCTTCGGCAGGCGGCGCCAGCGCGCGCCGTCACAGCGGTCAGACAGCCAATCGATCAGCTCCGCATGGGTCTCGGGGTCGCAGCGCTTCAGGACATCGCTGGCAACGCCAAGCGGCGCGCCCTGAAGCCGGCCCTTCAGGGTTTCGATGGCGTTTTCGATAGCCAGTGCGTTGTCTTCCAACGCGTACAACTCGGTACTTGCAAACAGCCGTTCCATGCGGGGCCTTACTCGTAAACAACGCTGGCAGAATGCCGGCGGATTGCGGCTCCAGTGGGGCGGTTCTGCGGATTTGAGGCGAATTTTCAGGGACTTTGCTATGCGGCGGGGACAAAGCGGCTTTCCTTTTTTCGAAGTGGTTCCCGCCACGCGTCACCTCTATCTGATGGATAAGGGAGGAAGCCGTCACCCCAACGAGGTTTCCAAATGGCATACACGACACATGCGACAACGAGCGTCTTCGATCGGCTTGGCCAGACGCTTTCCGAATTGCTCAAGTCCGTTCAGGTCGCCCAGACGTTAAGCGCGCAAAGCGAGCGACGCCTGCACGAACTGGCCGCGCTTCAGGCGCTGTCAGATGCGGAACTGGCGGAACACGGCCTGAACCGCGAACGGCTGGCCCATCATGTTTTCGGGGAGATCTTCCGCGATTGACCAAGGCCGCTTATGGCCTTCTGGCGTCAGGGTGATGTGAAGAACGCGCTCCGTGTGCGCGCCAGCCTGCGATTGTGCCAGTTCTGGTACAAGGTCCAATACGACAGAATCCGAATGCGCCCGTCCTTCAGCAGGGGATCGCGGATATAGACGATCTTCTGCTCGTCGTCATACCCGGTGATGACGAACGTATGGCCCGTCAGCAGATCAACATCGATCAGAACGGGACGCCCGCGCCGAAGCGAGCGCTTGATGTCGCGCAGCCCCTTTCGAAAGCCGCCTTCCGTCTTCGGGTAGTGCTTGATCTTCCACTTGGCCCCGATGCGCCTCAGCCCCTCCTTCATATCCAGCCACGACGTGACCCAGATATTGCGCTGGCTGACGTGTTTGTGCCCCTCGGCCAGGTCTTTCAGTCGCGCTGGGGAGATGTCCTGCCCGTAATAGGCCAGCGCCATGGAAACCGAGGCCGGCACGCACCAGGGCTCCTTGCCCTGCGCCACCTGCGGAACATCCAGAAAGACCCTGTCGCTGCGCTTGACCGGCGCGGGGATCTGTTCGGGCTGGACGAGCCCCTGATACAGATCGATCTTTGCGCTGGCAGTGGTGCCAGCCAAAATGAGACAAAGGACAAGACCGGCCAATCGCGACATGGGGTGTTTCTAGCATCTGGGCGTGGCACAACAATGGCGAATTCGGCACGATGGTGTGTGGTGTCGGGATCAGCGTATTTTGCGCAAGATGAAGAGGTTGGATCTATTTTGGGGTAGGGACGTTAACCTTAATGCGGGATAGAGTTAACGTGGTGAAGCGCGGCGCTCGGTTTTCGAATTCGGTGAGTTCTATGGACACAGGTTTTTTCAAATGGGTTTGGCGGTTCAATGCTTTGGCCTTGGCGGGTGTTATCGCGCTTGCCTTGGTTATGTTGGTGCGCGATGCGACGCGCACCTTTTTTCGGGATACGCGGGCTCCGGCGACAGTGAACATTGATCCGGTAGACGAGACTTTGGAAGAAACGCTGGAAATTGGCGACCCCTCGTTCAATCGACAAACCGGACTGATCGAGTTCGCGGTGCTTCGACCCCAAACATATGACAGCGGCGGATACATAAGTTCAGGCTCGGGGAAGCGCACCTACAACAATGTCGTCAATCGAGGGTTTCTGGATCCGGAAACGAAAGAGACGCGTTGGTTGCTAGAGAACACGAATGGTTTGATTGTTTGGGAACGCGACATTGTTCGTGAAAAGGCACCCGACAACCAAGAAGGAAAACAGGTTGCCACGCTGTTTCGTCTTGTCACCGAAGACACGACAAATGATCAAAGATTATCGGCAAGTGACACTGGGCATCTTTATTGGATTAAGCCCGATGGCACCGGGTTGTTGCGGATTCTGGACGACGCATCTTCGGCGTTACAAGTATCGGCATTTGACGCGAGCACAGAGATCTTTCGTGTCACCAACGATGGCGATGATCAGCTTTTGTTCGTGGACGTAGCCAAAGGGCAGATTGTGGAACGCCTTGTGATGCCGACGCTCGATGACTTGAGCCGGTGAACTCTGGTGAAACGAGGTAATCTGCAGAGCAAAAACAAATCCCTTGCTTTGCCCGCGAATCCCCCCTAAACGACGGCCTTCACCTGATGATCTCCACCGGACCCATGGGTGACGCCCACACGGCGGCCCTCCGGTGATGTTGAAAGGAAGACTGGCATGGATGCCAATGAACTGCGGGAGAAAACTCCCGATCAGCTCCGCGATGAGTTGACCAATCTTAAGAAGGAGGCGTTCAACCTCCGCTTCCAGCAGGCGACGAACCAGCTGGAAAACACTGCCCGTATGCGCGAAGTGCGCCGTGACGTGGCCCGTGTGAAAACCATTCTGAACGAAAAAGCTGCAGGAGCCGCCGCCGATGCCTAAGAGAATTCTGCAAGGCACCGTCACCTCGGACGCCAACGCCCAGACCGTGACGGTCAGTGTCGAACGCCGCTTCAAGCATCCGCTGCTGCAAAAGACCGTTCGGAAGTCGAAGAAGTACCGCGCGCATGACGAGAACAACTCGTTCAAGGTCGGCGACACCGTGCGTATTCAGGAGTGCCCTCCGCGCTCCAAAACGAAACGCTGGGAGGTGATTGCCGAGTAAGGCCGTCACACCCGGTTAGAACGAAACCCCGGTGTCAATGTCCTTGCAAGGCGGCACCGGAAGTCGGGAGAAACCAACATGATCCAGATGCAGACCAATCTGGATGTTGCTGACAACAGCGGCGCCCGCCGCGTTCAGTGCATCAAGGTCCTGGGCGGTTCCAAACGGAAGTATGCCTCCGTGGGCGACATCATCGTGGTGTCGGTCAAGGAAGCCATTCCGCGGGGCCGTGTAAAGAAGGGCGACGTCCGCAAGGCCGTTGTCGTTCGGACCGCCAAGGAAGTTCGCCGCGACGACGGCACCGCCATCCGGTTTGACCGGAATGCGGCTGTTATCCTAAACAACAACATGGAGCCGATCGGCACCCGTATCTTCGGGCCGGTGGTTCGCGAGTTGCGCGGCAAGAACTTCATGAAAATCATCTCGCTTGCGCCGGAGGTGCTCTGAAGATGGCTGCGAAACTGAAAAAGGGCGACAAGGTCGTCGTGCTGGCCGGCAAGGACAAGGGCAAAGAGGGTGAAATAACCCAAGTGATGCCCGCCAAAGGCAAGGCCATCGTGGACGGGATCAACATTTCCATCCGTCATGAACGCCAGACAGCGCAAAGCCAGGGCGGTCGCACGCCGAAGGCGATGCCGATCGACCTGTCGAACCTGGCGCTGCTGGATGCAAACGGCAAACCCACCCGCGTCGGCTTCCGCATGGACGGCGACACGAAGGTGCGCTTTGCGAAGACCACGGGGGACGCGATCTGATGCTCGATACGGCAAACTATACACCGCGCCTCAAAGCGCATTACGCCGAAACCGTTCGCGCCGCGCTGAAGGAAGAGTTCGGCTACAAGAACGACATGCAGCTTCCGAAGCTGGAAAAGATCGTTCTGAACATTGGCGCGGGCGCTGAATCGGTCCGCGACTCGAAGAAGGCGAAGTCGGCCCAGGCCGACCTGACCGCCATCGCCGGTCAGCAGGCCGTGATCACCAAGGCCAAGAAATCCATCGCCGGCTTCCGCGTTCGCGAAGGCATGCCGCTTGGCGCCAAAGTCACGCTGCGCGGCGACCGGATGTACGACTTCCTCGACCGTCTGGTCACTATCGCGATGCCACGCGTTCGCGACTTCCGCGGTGTGAAGCCATCGTTCGACGGCCGTGGCAACTTCGCCATGGGCCTGAAAGAGCACATCGTGTTCCCGGAAATCGACTTCGATAAGGTCGACGAGGTCTGGGGCATGGACATCATCATCTGCACCACCGCGAACACGGATGCAGAAGCCAAGGCGCTGTTGAAGCAATTCAACATGCCGTTCAACAGCTGAGCCTTGAGGAGAGAGACACATGGCTAAGAAAGCAATGGTCGAACGCGAGAAGAAGCGGCAGAAGCTGGTGGAAAAATACGCCGCCAAGCGTGCCGAACTGAAAGAAATCGCAAACGATGAATCGAAGCCCATGGAAGAGCGCTTCAAGGCCCGCCTGAAACTGGCGAAACTGCCGCGCAACTCTTCCGCCACCCGGCTTCACAACCGCTGCCAGCTGACGGGGCGTCCGCACGCCTATTACCGCAAGCTGAAAATGTCGCGCATCGCGCTTCGGGAGCTTGGCTCGCACGGCCAAATCCCCGGCATGGTCAAGTCGAGCTGGTAAGGAGGGTAAAGATTATGAACGATCCTCTTGGTGATATGCTGACCCGCATCCGCAATGCACAGATGCGTGGCAAGTCCACAACGCAAACGCCAGCGTCGAAGCTGCGCCGCTGGGTATTGGATGTGCTGGCCGACGAAGGCTACATTCGTGGCTACGAAGATACCACGGACGTCAAAGGCCATCCGGCAATCGAAATCAGCCTGAAGTACTACGAAGGTGAACCGGTGATCCGCGAGTTGAAGCGCGTGTCCAAGCCGGGCCGCCGGGTGTACCTCGGCTCCAACGACATCCCGCAGGTCCGTCAGGGTCTGGGTGTTTCCATTGTCTCGACGTCGAAGGGCGTCATGACCGATGCCAAAGCACGCAACGCCAAAGTCGGCGGCGAAGTGCTTTGCACCGTGTTCTGAGGAGGGCGCAATGTCTCGTATTGGGAAAAAACCGGTCGAGCTGCCCTCGGGGGTCGAGGCCAATGTCTCGGGCCAGACGGTCAGCGTGAAAGGGCCGAAAGGTCAGCGCCAGTTCACGGCCACGGACGACGTCACGATCAAGGTCGAAGACGGCAAGGTCGTGGTCGAACCGCGCGGCTCGTCCAAGCGCGCGCGCCAGCAGTGGGGCATGAGCCGCACGCAGGTGCAGAACTGCGTGGACGGCGTGACTGAAGGCTTCAGGAAAGAGCTTGAAATCAACGGCGTCGGTTACCGGGCACAGGCGCAGGGGAACAAGATCACCCTGAACCTCGGCCTTAGCCACGACGTGATCTTCGATGTGCCGGACGGGGTGACCGTGACGACGCCGAAGAACACGGAAATCGTTGTCGAAGGCATCGATCAGCAACTCGTCGGCCAGGTCGCGGCCAATATCCGCGAATGGCGCAAGCCCGAGCCCTACAAGGGCAAAGGCATCAAGTACAAGGACGAGTACATCTTCCGCAAGGAAGGCAAGAAGAAGTAAGGACCGGA
>JASJDQ010000236.1 GCA_030065075.1 Paracoccaceae bacterium
GACCAGTTGGCCGGCGCCTCGGCGATGATCTCCATGAAGTTGCACATGTCCATGCCGATCACGTCATAGACGTCTTTCGTGCGCTGAACTGCCGCCTGGTTCGACAACTGACCGTTCATCAAATAGCCACGCGCGCCACCGGCTTTGCCGTCGGCCCGCAGGTTATTGCAGATCTGAAATGCACTGAGCGTGCCGGATTCGATCTCGTTCGACGCCACGAACGCCTGCGTCGGCGGCAGTTCGTTCACGTTGTCCGGCTCGCGGTTGACGAAGACCAGCGGCACGTTGCCCGCCGCTTCGGTCACGGCCGCACCGGCCGAGGTGTCCACGATATTCACGATGATGGCATCAACTCCGCTAGCAACGAAGTTCTTCACTTGGTCAATCTGCTTGGCGAGGTCGTCCGTCGCATCCTCCATTTGCAGAGTGACGCCGTCCAGACTTTCGGCGTGCTCGGTCATGCCGTTGCGCATGACTGTCAGCCAATTGTCATCGAAACGCGAAATTGTCGCCCCGATCTCCTGAGCATAGGCCCCGGTTGCCATGAGCGCGGCAAGGCTGGCCGAGATGATTGTCTTCTTCATGGTTTTCCTCCCTTTGATTGGTGTCCGGCACACCCTTCTTACACCGGAAACCGCGACTACGACTGTAATACTCCGACCGGTCTTCCTTCATTGGATCGGGTGAGTTCGCGTCTTTTGGAGCGGTCGATGCAGGAACAGCGAAGCCTCCTCATGCAGTCCTACTGACACTCTGGCAGCAACGCCCTCCCTCGCATCGCATCGCCTGTCCATAGTAGCGTGAGGGCTGCAATTTGCAATCGGTTGCAAGAATCCTCTTTCAGGGGCGAAGTTGGTTTGCGGATTGATGGTGCCGCAGGGATGAAACGCCGTTGCCGGTTTGCCCTCACGACATCAGCCGTTTCGTTTGGTCAGTTCAATCGCACCATTCTTGGGCAATGATCCTGTCTCGACCGAAGCTGAAAGCTGCTTGCGACCCAACCGACCAGTTCCGGTTGTTTCCTCCTTTTGGCCATCAAAGAAGAGATGTCCGCTTAGGGCTCTAAGCGGACATTGACGGGACTTTCATCGGTTTCCGTCACGAACCAAACGTCGTCGTCTGATTTCAGGCTGCGGCGTAACCAAAGATCTTCTTTGCGTGTCGGTCCAGATAGATCCTCAACCACGGTGTGAACTGGTTGGGCGCGTCGGCGACAGCCTGGGTGAGTTCGCCGAAGGTCATCCAGCGGGTGTCCATCACCTCTTCCGGGTTGGCTGCCATCGCCAGGTCCATGGGCGCGTCTGCAGTAAAGAGGTCGACGACCTCGTGCTCGATCAGGCCACCGCCCACATCGGCGCGGTATTCGATGGTGTCGCGATAAGAGGGGATCAGGCCCGTGATCCCCAATTCCTCGCTCAGCCGTCGTATTGCACAATCCGACGGGCTTTCGTCCCACGCGGGATGCGTGCAGCAAGTGTTCGCCCAAAGACCCGGCGTGTGATATTTGCCCATCGCACGTCGCTGCAGGAGGATCTGGTCGCCGCGCAGCACAAAGACCGAAACGGCCTTGTGGCGGAGACCGCGCTGATGCGCCTCCAGCTTTTCGACGGGGGTCAGTTCACCGTCGACCCAGGTGGGGATCATGATCGTCATATGTGTTCGGGCCGTACCAGTCCGGTCAGATGGGCAAGGTTTTTGATCCCGATCTTGATATGGGCCATCGGGCGGGCGCGCACGAGTTTCTTGTTCATATAGGCTTCGAACGTCAAGCGTTGCACGTCGATGTCGTGGCAGAGCGAGACGAAGCGCTCGCGGCGTTCATCCGATTTGTAGTAGGCGTCCTGCATCGAGCGGAGGACGCGGAAGACCATCTTGTGCTCGCCCATGAAGAGCTTGCGGGCGAGTTGCAGGTCTTTCGTGCGCCCGGACGCGAGGCAAGCGGCGGCGGCGGTGGCCGCGACGCGTCCCCCCATCATGGCATAGTAAATGCCTTCACCCGAGGACGGGGCCACCACACCGGCGGCGTCACCTGCCAGCACCACGTCCTTGCCGTTGTCCCAGCAATCCATCGGCTTCAGCGGGATCGGCGCACCTTCCTTGCGGATGGTTTCGCAGTCTTCCAGACCGGAAGCGCGGCGAAGCGCGGCGGTGGCCTCTTTCAGGCTGACGTCGGGGTCCTCGGTGCCCATGCCGACGCTGGTCGTGTTGCCATGGGGGAAGACCCATCCGTAGAAGTCCGGGCTGATCGCGCCGTCGTAAACGACATCGCAGCGCATCGGGTCGTAGACTTCGTTCTTGGGCGGGGCGGCGATGATTTCGTGATAGGCAAAGACAAGGGGGACCTTGTCGGCGTCGGGCACCTCGGCCCGGCCCACTTTGGATTTCGCGCCATCCGCGCCGATGATCAGCTTGGTGGCAAGCGGTTTTTCCTCGCCGCTGGCTTTTTCGCGATAGATCACACGGGTGCCGTCTGCATCGCGGTCAATACGGGCGAATGTGCCTTCGTGGTAATCCGCCCCGGCCTTGACGGCCCGGTCGCGCAGGAACGGATCGAAGTCCTTGCGGTCGACCATGCCGACGAAGCCGTTTTCGATCGGGATATCGACCTTGCGTCCAGTGGGCGAGATCATCCGCGCCGTGTTGACCTTGGTCAGAAGCTGGTCTTCGCCGATGTCGAAATCCTGCATGAGGCGCGGCGGGATGGCACCACCGCAGGGTTTGATGCGCCCGGCGCGGTCCAGAAGGGCGACCGAGACACCGCTTCGCGCCAGGTCTTCGGCGGCTGTGGCGCCTGCCGGGCCTCCGCCCACAACGACGACGTCATAGTTCATCTTTCACTCTCCCGGTTGAAGCATTGGCGCGGGTTTCAATAGCCTGAGTGCCACCAGCGCGGCGGCAAGGAACAGGACAGCTTCCATTCCGAAGACCAGGCCATAGGCGGCGGCGTCGCTGAAGGCGAGCCGCGCCAGATCAAGCGTGCCGGTGGCGACCAGACCAGCGATACCCGCTGCGATGGCCTGGGCGGCGCCGAAGACGCCCATGCGAGTGCCGGTCGCGCCGGCGCGTTCCGAGGCAAGGCGCATCATCGAGCCAACGGCACCGACGACGAAGAGGCCGTTGCCAAAGCCCAGGATGACCGTGAAGGCGATGAGCGACGCCCCTGCCCCAAGGCCGATCAGCCCGATCGCCGAGACAACGCAGCCCAGAACGGCCCAGCTTCTTAGGCTGCCGATGCGGAGCGTCGATAGTAGCCCGGCGGCGATCATGCCAGCGAGCGCCGCGCCATCCTTGCCGCCGGAGAGCTTTGTCGAGGCGTCAGGGGTCAGGCCGTGGATGTGACCCGCGAAGGGTTCGAGCACCAACTCGCTCAGGTAGAAAGCGAAGATCGACAGGAAGACGAAGCCGGTGAAGGCCCGTGCCGCCGGGTCGTCCCACGTCGCACGAAGCGCGGGGCCAAGCGCGGGTTCGTCGGGTTGGGGGACAGCGCCCAATCGACGTTCGACGCCGAGCGTGGCGAGGAAGGCGATCAGCCAGCCGATGATGGCGACGGCGGGCACGACCAGCATCAGGCGGTCGGGTGAGTAGGGTTTCAGGGCGACACCTGCGCCGACGGACGCAAAGATCGCGCCTGCGATCAGCATCAGCCAGGCGATGGTGGCGGCGGCCCCTTTCCGGCTGTTCGGCGCGGCGGTGGCGAGAAGGGCGAGGAACGACGTTCCGGCGGCCCCGATGCCGAAGCCGATTGCCATGTAGGCGACGATCCAGATGGCGAGGGCGATGCCGGTCGATGGCGCATAGGCGATGGCCCAGGCGGTCAGGACCAGACCTGCACCCACTGCGGCGAGCCCGCCGAGGATGAAGGGCGTGCGTCCACCCTTGGCGTCGGATCTATGGCCCCAAACCGGGCGCGTGATCTGCACGGCGTAGTGAAGGGCGACCAGCAGGCCCGGGAGGAGCGCGGGCAGAGCCAATTCGACGGTCATGAGGCGGTTGAAGAGGTTCACGGGCAGGGCCGCCATGCCGCCGATGGCGGCGTTAACAAGGCAGAGCCGCAGGATGCCCCCCCAGCCCAATGTCATGCCAGCCCCCGAAGCGCGAAGGCTGCGATCATCATGCCGCTGACGTAGAGCAGCACGCCGGTGCCGTTGTACCAGGGCGCGCGAGCCTTGGGGTCGCGAAGCATGACGCGCATCGCGAATGCTTGTCCGATCAGAACCGCCATGACGCCCGCGGCGTGAAACGGGCGGTCCCAAGCGAACAAAAGCGCGATCACGGCCACCTGTGGCACCGCCATGACCCAGCAGGCCATGCGCGCCGCACGCTCAGGGCCAAGTGTCACCGGCAGCGAGTTGACGCCTGTTTGACGGTCGCCTTCGAGCGCCTTGAAGTCATTGAGCGTCATGATTCCGTGTGCGCCGATACCATAAAGCAGTGCGATGAGAATGACCTCCCAGGCGGGCGCCCCTGCCGAAAGGACGGCGGCGCCGGTGAACCACGGCAGGCTTTCGTAGCTGAGGCCAACGAGGCCCGGGCCGAGGATGCCGGAGCGTTTCAGGCGCACGGGCGGGGCGGAATAGGCCCAGGCCGCGATCACACCGGCGACGGTGGCGCCGAAGCCCCAGGGGCCAAGTTGCCAGCCGACCAGCAATGACAGGACCGACATCGCCAGCGCGATCCACAGGCCCCAGCGACCGGGAATGCGCCCCGATGGGATCGGACGACCGGGTTCGTTGATGGCATCGACATGCCTGTCGCACCAATCGTTCGCCGCCTGGCTCATGCCGCAGACGATGGGACCGGCCAGAATGACGCCCAGAATGACCAGTCCCCATTGACCGGTGGGCGTTGTTCCAGCCGAGACCGCGCCGCACAGATATGCCCACATTGGCGGAAACCACGTGACCGGTTTGACAAGCGTCAACATGGCCGCCGGGTCGGGCAACACGCGCGTCTGTAAATCCGTTGAGACGGGCATGTGTCAACTTTGCATTACATATGCGAGTCGCGCAAGACAGATAAGACAAACCCGCGAGACCGGATCAGTCTTTTTCTTCGCGCTTCAAAAGTCCGTACTTCCGGAGTTTGACGTAAAGGCTTTGGCGTGAGAGCCCTAGCATCTCGGCCGCGGCGGCGCGGTTGTTGCGCGTGAGCTCAACGGCGGTCTCGATGCACATACGTTCGATGACTTCGTTGGTCTCTGCCACGATTTCCTTCAAGGGTGCGGAGCCCACAAGCTCGACCACGTTGTGGTTGGACGTGTCGGGCACGGACTTGATCTTGGGGGCATTCCGAATGGCTTCAGCCCGGGACGCGTCGCGGATGATGAAGCCGACAACCGGGCGGTCCTGATCGTTGATATAGACGACCGAGATTTCGACCGAGGCACGGGTCCCAAACTCGTTCGCGAGCTTCGTGGCGTAGACGCGCATGTGTCCGGAACGAATGGCGTTTTCCAGCATGACGCTGAGGTCGATCTGACCGCGCTGCAGGAAGTCGGCGAGGCTGCGCGATTTGACCTCGCTCAAGCTGGCGACGTCCGCGATTTCAAGAAACGCTTCGTTCACATCCTGAATATTGCCACGTGGATCGCAAAGCACGATGGCATCGGTGCTTTTATTGAACAATTCCAGCAGGTTCTCGGCTAGCTGGTCGTCCGATCTCTTGGATGGGGCGTCGGACTGCAACCGGCAAATGATCAGTCTTTCGCCCGCTGCGCGGAAGACGGTCGGGGTGATAAGAACCTCTCTCCGGCCACGGAGCGTTTGAGCCTGGAGGTCACTTTCAAAGTCCGATGATGCAAGCGAGACCAGCTTCTCGACGAACTCGCCCCGTCGACGGTGTTTGAACTCTTGTGCGATAGGCGCCCCGATCAATTCGTCGCGCTCGGCGCCGAGCAGGCTGCTGGCTGCCGCGTTCAGGTCGCGAATGCGCCCATCCGCGGCGGACACGAAGACAAACGCATCACGTGTCGATGCCATGAGCATGCGATACCGTGCATCAAATTCGCGCCGTTCTTCATAGCCACGTTCCAGTGCAAACTGCGCCTGAACAAGCTGTTCTTGCGTTTCGGCAACAAGGCGCAGGTCGTGGCCCAGCATAAGAACGGAGGCGTCCGGCCCGACCGTATGGAACGAGTAGCGCACCGGATATTGCCACTCGCTTTCATCCGTGTGGTTCAATTCGACCGGTCGTGTGATCTGCTTGGCGGCGCGGACGGCGTTCAAAGCGGCTTCGAATTTCGGAACGCTCTCGGGCGTGAGAAACTGTTGCATTGGGCGTCCGGCCCAATGGCTGAGGCGCGTGTGCTCGGAGGTTTCGCTTTCGATCAGGATCGAGCGAACGATGCCGTCGGTCGAGACCACGAAAGCAAGATCGCATGCAGCGGCCAGGATACCCGTAAGGTACTCCGGCTCGATGACCGGCATGGGGCCGGCGGTCCAGTTTGCCGCACCTCCCG